>NZ_JBNDKI010000019.1:0-112113 GCF_050435445.1 Luteibacter sp. 621
CCCCTGGGGTGTTGGTGTGTGGCGTGGCCTAATGGGGGGGGGGCGCCCCACCCCCGGCCAGCCCTTTTGTAGGAGCGGGGGGGGGGGGGGGGCGGCGGGGCGCGGCCGCCCCCCCCCCCCCCCCCCCCCCCCCCCCCCCCCCCCGCTCCTACGAGAGCAGGTCACGTCGGCACGATCGCGTCGCCACGAGTCGGGCACGCCGTCGCAGGTTGGTTACGCAGCGACGGTGGTGGCGGCCTTCTTGCCGGCCAGCATGCGCACGATGGATGCAGCGGCTTCGCGGCCGTCGTACACCGCGCGCACCACCAGATCCGCGCCGCGAACGTTATCGCCACCGGCGAAAATTTTTGCGTGGCTGGTCTGGTGCGGCAGGCTGCCTTCCGCGCCGGTCACGATGCGGCCACTGCGATCGCGTGCGATACCAAAGGCATCGCACCAATCCGGCGGGCTCGGCTGGAAGCCAAAGGCCTGGATGACCACGTCCGCACGCAGGTCGGTTTCGCTGCCTTCCACGTTGCGCGGGCGCGGGCGGCCATCGCCATCATCCACCAGCTGGGTTTCCACGACGCGTACGGCCTTGACCTTGCCACCCTCGCCGACCAGCGCCATCGGCTGGCGCTGGAACAGGAAGCGCACGCCTTCCTCGCGGCTGTAGCCCACCTCGCGACGCGAGCCAGGCATGCTGGGTTCGTCGCGACGGTACACGCAGGTGACTGAGGCGGCGCCAAGGCGGATAGCGGTGCGGTTGCAGTCCATGCCGGTATCGCCGCCGCCGAGCACCACCACGTGCTTGCCAGCCAGGTCGTATTCCGGCGCTGGCGGCTGCTCGCGCAGCAGGCGTTCGGTGTTGGCGATAAGGAACGGCAACGCATCGTGCACGCCACCCAGTTCGCGGCCTTCGAGCTGGCCATCGACGTAGGTGTAAGCACCGGTACCGACGAACACCGCGTCGTAATCGTTGAGCAACTCGTCGAACTCGATATCGCGGCCAATCTCGACGCCGAGATGGAAACGCACGCCCATGCCTTCCAGCACGCCGCGGCGCGTCTTCACGATGTTCTTGTCCAGCTTGAACGGCGGAATGCCGAAGGTGAGCAAGCCGCCGATTTCATGCTGGCGATCGAACACGTCGGCGGCGATGCCGGCGCGGCGCAGGCGGTCAGCACAAGCGAGGCCGGCGGGACCGGCGCCCACGATGGCCACGCGCGCACCGGTTTCCTTCACCCGGGAAAGATCCGGGCGCCAGCCCTGGCGGAAGGCCTCATCGGTGACCCAGCGTTCGACGCTACCGATGGTGACCGCGCCAAAATCGCCCTGCTCCAGGGTACACGCGCCTTCGCACAGGCGATCCTGCGGGCACACGCGGCCGCAGATCTCCGGCAACGGATTGGTCTCATGCATGAGCGCCGCGGCTTCAAACAGCCGGCCATCCTGCACCAGCTTCAGCCAGTTGGGGATGTAGTTGTGCACCGGGCACGCATGCTCGCAATACGGGTTGCCGCAATCGATGCAGCGACCCGACTGCGACGACGCCTCGGTGGAGGCGAAATCGCCGGAGATCTCGCCGTAGCCGAGCACGCGGACGGCAACGGGTACCGTGCGCGGCGTCTGCCGCGGGATATCGAGGAAACGGAAGTCCTTCGCACTCATGCCGCGCTCCGCAGTTCTTCGGCCAGGGCATCGAGGCTGGCAGCCTTGGGTTTCACCAGCCAGAAGCGCTGGAGCATGCCGCGGAAATCGCCCAGCACGCGGCGGCCCCACGCGCTATCGGTGAGCTCGGCGTGGCGGGCGATCAGCTGGCGCAGGTGCTGCATGTAATGTTCCATGCCTTCGTGCGAGATGCGCACGATGTCGACGAGTTCATGGTTGTAGCAATCGACGAAGTTGCGCTCGATATCGAGCACGTACGCGAAACCACCGGTCATGCCCGCGCCAAAGTTCAGGCCGGTGCGGCCCAGCACGGCGACGACACCGCCGGTCATGTACTCACAGCAGTGATCGCCGGCACCTTCCACCACGGCCAGCGCACCGGAGTTACGCACCGCGAAGCGCTCACCAGCCTGGCCGGCCGCGAACAGCTCGCCGCCGGTCGCGCCATACAGGCACGTGTTGCCGATGATCGATGCATCCTGGCTCGCGAACGGCGAATCCGCCGGCGGACGAATCACCAGGCGGCCACCGGCCATGCCCTTGCCCACGCCGTCGTTCGCTTCACCGATCAGATCGATGTGCACGCCGGCCGCGTTCCACGCGCCGAGGCTCTGGCCCGCGGCGCCGGTGAGGTGCAGGTTGATGGGACGCTCGGCCATGCCGGCATCGCCCCAGCGCCGTGCCACGTCACCCGACAGGCGCGCGCCAATGGCGCGATCCGTGTTGACGATGGGGTAGCTGAAGGTGCCACCAAGGCCGTCCTTCACCAGGTCGCGCACATCGGCGGAAATACGCGAGGCCAGCGCAGCCGGATCGCGCATCGGGTTACGCGCGAGCGTGCAGGCGAAGTCGACCTTCTCGCCCAGGCCGTCTTCGCCAATGAGCGCGGAAAGGTCCAGGCGCTCCTGCACGGCGGTCACGCCGCCGCGCTGTTCCAGCCGATCGGACTGACCGATGAGTTCCGCCAGCGAGCGCACGCCCAGGCGCGCGAGATGGCGGCGCACATCTTCCGCGATAAAGCGGAAGTAGTTCATCACCATGTCGGGCAGGCCGAGGAAGTGCTTCTGGCGCAGCACGGGGTGCTGCGTGGCCACGCCGGTCGCGCAGTTGTTCAGATGGCAGATGCGCAGGTACTTGCAGCCCAGCGCTACCATGGGGCCGGTGCCGAAGCCAAAGCTCTCCGCGCCGAGCATCGCCGCCTTGATCACATCAAGACCGGTCTTCAGGCCGCCATCGGTCTGCAGGCGCACGCGGCCACGCAGGTCGTTCAGGCGAAGCGTCTGCTGGGTTTCGGCCAGGCCAAGTTCCCACGGCGTGCCGGCGTACTTGATCGACGTGAGCGGGCTCGCGCCGGTGCCGCCGTCGTGGCCGGACACGGTGATGAGATCCGCACCCGCCTTCACCACGCCCGCGGCGACGGTGCCGACGCCCGCGTGCGACACGAGCTTCACCGAGACCAGCGCCTGCGGGTTCACTTCCTTCAGGTCGTGGATCAGCTGGGCGAGGTCTTCGATCGAATAGATGTCGTGATGCGGCGGCGGCGAGATAAGGCCGATGCCGGGCTTGGCATAACGCAGCCGTGCGATGGTCTGATCCACCTTGTGGCCAGGCAGCTGGCCGCCCTCGCCCGGTTTTGCACCCTGCGCGATCTTGATCTGCAGGACTTCGGCGTTGACGAGGTAAGCCGGCGTGACGCCGAAGCGGCCGGACGCCACCTGCTTGATCTTCGACTGGCGATCGGTGCCGTAGCGCGAAGGATCTTCACCGCCTTCACCGGAGTTGCTACGTGCACCGAGGCGGTTCATCGCGATGGCGAGCGCTTCGTGTGCTTCGGGCGAGAGCGCGCCAAGCGACATGCCTGCCGAATCGAAGCGCTTGAGGATCGCTTCAGCCGGCTCGACTTCCTCCAGCGGAATGGGCGTGGCGTCGCGCGGCACGAGCAGGTCGCGCAGCGCCGAGGCCGGGCGCGAATCCACGTAGTGCGCGTACTTCTCGTAATCCTTCCAGTCGCCCGTGCGCACTGCCACCTGCAGGCTGGCGATCACATCGGGGTTGTACATGTGGTACTCGCCGCCATGCACGTACTTGTACAGGCCGCCGGCACGCAGGGCCTGTGCTTCATCCCATGCTTCCGCGGCAAGCAGGCGCTGCTCCTGCTCAAGGTCGGCGAACGTGCTGCCGCCCACGCGCGAAGGCGTGCCCGGGAAGCAAAGCGAGACCACTTCCTTCGACAGGCCCACGATCTCGAACAGCTGTGCACCGCGATAGCCGGCGACGGTGGAGATGCCCATCTTGGAGAGGATCTTCAGCAGACCCTTGCGGATACCACGGCGGTAGTTGCGGCCAATCTCGCGCGGGGCGCCTTCGCCCTTGCGCAGGTGGCCGCTGCGGCCCATGTCGAACAGGCTCTGGTAAGCGAGCCAGGGGTAGATGGCGGTGGCGCCGAAACCGAGCAGGCAGGCGAACTGGTGCGGATCGCGCGGCGTGGCGGTCTCGACCATGATGTTGCACTGACATCGCAGACCCGTTTCCACCAGGCGCGCATGCACCGCGCCCGTGGCGAGCAGCGAATGAATGGGCAACAGGTCGCGGCGTGGGTAGCGGTCGCTGAGGAACACGACCTCGACACCACCGCGCACGGCGGCTTCCACGTCATCGCAGATGCGGTGGATCGCCTGCTCGAGCGTTTCATCCCCGCCATACATCAGATCGAAGCGCGGCGTATTCGCGTACGAGGGGTTGGCCAGGATCTGGCGCAGCTTCCGCTGCGAGAGAATCGGCGAGTTCAGCAGGATCTGCTTCGCGTTCTCCGGCCCCAGGTCGAAAATGTTGCGCTCCTGGCCTATCTGGGTCACCAGCGACATGACCAGCCGCTCGCGCAGCGGATCGATGGGCGGGTTGGTGACCTGGGCGAAGGCCTGGCGGAAGCGATCGAACAGCGGGCGCACCTGGCGCGAGAGCACGGCCATGGGCGTGTCGTCGCCCATCGATCCCGTTGCTTCCGCCTCGGTTTCCGCGATGATCTTGAGCACGGATTCGCTCTCTTCGCGCGAAAGCCCGTACAGCTTCTGGTAGCGGCGCAGCTCTTCCGCGGGCAGCGGCTCGGCGGCCAGGCTGGGATCGATCAGGTCGGATTCGAGGTAGGTCACGCCTTCGCGCAGCCAATCGCGGAACGGCGCGCGTGCGCGGTTGATCGCATCGATATCGGCATCGCGTAGCAAGCGGTGCTCACGGAAATCCACCGCGATCATTTCGCCCGGTGCAAGGCGGCCCTTCGCAACGATGCGCGACGAGGGCACATCCCACAGGCCCGCCTCCGAGGCGACGATGAGGTGGTTATCGTCCGACAGCGCCCAGCGCGCCGGGCGCAGGCCATTGCGGTCGAGCGTGCACGCCGCATAGCGGCCATCGCACATCACCAGGCCCGCCGGGCCATCCCATGGTTCGCTGTGCAGCGCGTAGTACTCGTAGAACGCGGCCAGGTCCTCATCGATATCTTCGCGCGCGGTGTACGCCGGCGGCACGAGCACGCGCATGGCCGTGAGCAGGTCCATGCCACCCATGAGCAGCACTTCCAGCGCGTTATCCAGGCTCTCCGAATCCGAACCATCCTGCGTAACCAGCGGGCCGATATCGGAGAGATCGACCTTGTCCGAACGCATGACCGTGCCGCGCGCCTGCATCCAGCGGCGGTTCGCGCGAATCGTGTTGATCTCGCCGTTATGGGCGAGGAAACGGAATGGCTGCGCCAGGCGCCACTTGGGCGAGGTATTGGTGGAGAAGCGCTGGTGGAACACCACGCAATCGGCGACCAGCGCCGGGTGCTTCAGATCGGGATACACATCGCGCAGGTGTCCTGGGGCCGCCATGGCCTTGTAGCCAATGACCTCGCCCGACAGCGACACCACGTAGAACTGGCGATCGCCCTTCAGTGCCTGCTCGGTGCGGCGGCGCGCACGGAACAGCGCGGCCTCGAACGTCGCGGGTGGCATATCGCCTGGCGCATCGACGAACACCTGGCGCACGAGCGGCATGGAGGATGCGGCGAGCGGACCGCAGGCATCCTTGTTCACGGCGACATCGCGCCATCCAGCGACACGCAGCCCGGCGGCGGCCAGTTCGGTTTCAAATGTAACTACTGCAGTCGCCTGTGTTTCGGCATCGAGGAAGACGACGCCCGCGGCGAACTGCGTGGAAACGGTGATGCCCGCATCGGATGCCAGCGCACGCAGCCACTCGACCGGGCGGCGGATAAGTACGCCGCAACCGTCGCCGCTGATGCCATCGGCGTTCACGCCGCCACGGTGGGAAAGCTTCGCCAGTGCATCAAAAGCGGTGTTTACGAGCTTCGCGCTCGCGTGCCCATCGATCTGCGCGACGATACCGAAGCCGCAGCTGTCGTGTTCAAACGCCTCGTCGTATAGGCGCGGTGTGCCTTGCTTCACCTAACGCCTCCTGTGGCATACGGTTGTGCTGGGAATTTCAGATGCGTACACGTGGCCCCGGGGCCGTGGACCGGCCGACCATCACATGCACGCGAAGGGCATGCCCCCGAAGGTACACACATTTGCCGCGCTGCGTCAAAGCGTTTGGACGTCCGAACGAAAACCTTACGTCTCACGCCCCACGGCACGAGATCGATTCCCCGGTCACGGCGGCCCGGCCACGGGATGGGTCATAATCGGCTGATGCGCCCATACTTCCGCCTGCCCGCCCTCTGCCTTGCCCTCGCCACCGCCAGCCTCGCCCCCATCCCGTCGGCCCACGCCGCCCAGGATGCCAAGGCGCGCGCCGAGCAGGACGAGGCCCGGCAGAAGCTGCAGGGGGTGCGCCAGCAGATCGAAAGCCTGACGAAAGACCAGCGAGAGACCGCGAACGCCCGCGACAGCGCGAACGCCAGCCTGGCGAAAAAGGCCGAAGAGGTCTCGGCCGCCGCGAAAGCGGTCCGTGAAACCGACGGCGAGCTGGCCCAGCGCCAGCAGGACCTGGCCCAGCTGAACGAGCAGCGCGCGGGCATGCAGGCGGAGCTGGAGAAGCACAAGGGCGCCCTGGGCGACTTGCTCCGTGCCACCTACACCCTGGGCCGCGGTTCCGACCTGCAACTGCTGCTGGGCGATGAGGATATCGACCGGATTTCCCGTGCGCTGGCGTATTCACGGTACTTCCAGGAAAACCGGGTCGAGCGGATCAAAGGCCTGCTCGCGGATCTTTCCCGGCTGCAGGATGTCGAAAACGCGATCAGTGCCGAGCAGCAGAAGCTGGAGGCGACCAAGGCCGAGCGTGAAAAGCGTACGGGTGAGTTGGAACGACAGCGCGCCGACCAGCAAAAGCTGGCCGCCGCCGCCGACGCGCAATACAAGGACCAGGGCCAGCGCATGGCCGCCCTGAAACAGAACGAGCAGGACATGAACGCCCTGGTGGGCAAGCTGCAAAAGGTGATCGATGATGCCGCGAAGGCGGCGGAGCCGGCCCCCGCGCCGAAGGGTGTACCGGCCGGCCCGGCGCTGGGCAACCTGCGCGGCAACCTGCCCTGGCCCGCCAACGGCCCGGTGCACGCGTTCGGCAACGGCGTGATCATCGTGGCGCCGCGGGGCAGCGAGGTGAAGGCGGTGGCGCGTGGGCGGGTGGTGTTCGCCAACTTCCTGCGTGGCTACGGCATGATGATCATCGTGAACCACGGCAACGGATTCATGAGCATGTACGGCAACAACGAAACGCTGCTGCACGGCGTGGGCGACATGGTGGAGGCCGGCGAAGCCGTCGGCACCGCCGCGGCGCCTGCCGGCGACAACGGCGCCTATTTTGAGCTGCGCCAGGGTGGCAAACCCATCGATGCGCGCGGCTGGCTAGCAAAAAAGCATTGACCACGGAGAAAGGCATGCGCCAGCACCCCCTTCGCATCGCCCTCGCACTGGCTCTTGCCGGTGTGCTGGCGCTCCCGGCACAGGCCCAGCAGAAAAAGGCCCCGGTGAAGCAACCCGATGCGCCCGCTGCCTCCAGCAGTTCGGCGGCGGCCGTGGCCGCGAAGGCCGACGATAGCGTCGACCTGGATGACATCCGCAACTTCACCCGGGTGTACCACATCATCCAGCAGGCCTACGTGGAAAAGCTGGATAACAAGACGATCATGAAGGCCGCCATCAGCGGCATGCTGCAGAACCTGGACCCGCACAGCGAGTACCTGGACAAGGAGGGCCTGGACGAGCTGGACGAGGACACCACCGGCCAGTACGGCGGCCTCGGCATCGAGGTGCTCCAGGTGGATGGCCTGCTGAAGATCGTATCGCCCATCGACGATACGCCCGCGTCGCGCGCCGGCATCAAACCCGGCGATACGATCCTCAAAGTCGATGGCATGGTCGTCGACCAGCAGAACATCGATGATGCGTTCAAGAAGCTCCGTGGCGATCCGGGCTCGAAGGTGGTCCTCACCATCCTTCACGAAAAATCCGATAAGCCGATCGACATGCCGCTGGTGCGCGAGCGCATCAATGTCACCTCGGTGAAGGTGCGC
This sequence comes from Luteibacter sp. 621, assembly GCF_050435445.1. Lineage (NCBI taxonomy): Bacteria > Pseudomonadati > Pseudomonadota > Gammaproteobacteria > Lysobacterales > Rhodanobacteraceae > Luteibacter > Luteibacter sp. 621. The sequence continues at coordinate 8,165 of NZ_JBNDKI010000019.1, forward strand.
CAGCTCGATCCGGGCTACGTGTATATCCGCCTGAGCCAGTTCCAGGAGGACACGGCCACGGATCTGGAGAAGAAGCTCGGCGACTACATCAAAAAGAACGGCGCGCCGCGCGGCGCGGTGCTCGACTTGCGCTCGAACCCGGGCGGCTTGCTCACCACCGCCGTTGGCGTGGCCGATGCGTTCCTGGATTCCGGCACGATCGTGACCACGAAGGGCCGCCTGCCCGATGCAAACCTGCACTTTGATGCGCACCCCGGCGATATGCTCAACGGCGCACCCATGGTGATCCTTGCCGATAACGGCACGGCCTCGGCGGCGGAAATCGTTTCGGGCGCACTGAAGGACAACCATCGCGCGCTGATCATGGGCCGCCGCACATTCGGCAAGGGCGTGGTGCAGACCGTGCTGCCGCTGGACCAGGACAGCGCGGTGAAGATCACCACGGCGCGCTATTACACGCCGAACGGCACGTCCATCCAGGCCGAAGGCATCAAGCCGGATATCGCGCTGGCCGACCTCGCGGTAAACAAGAGCGACACGGCACCGTCGCTGATCGGCTCCGAGGCGGATCTACCGAACCACCTGGCAAATGAGAAGGCCTCGGCTGACGACAAGGCGTCCAGCGATGATGACGGAAAGCTGGCGCTGGAGGATTACGCGCTGTCGCAGGCGTTGAATGTGCTGAAGGGTCTTTCGCTCAATCGGCGGTAGCGGCTACACCGCTCTGTTGGCTTTTCGCGCGCAAGCGCGCTCCTACAATGCCTGCGCAGGTCTCGTGTAGGAGCGCGCTTGCGCGCGATCCCAGCTACCAGAACTTCCACCAGGGCCGCGCGGAGCGGGCCATGCGCCGGCGCAGCCGGCGTGAGGTGGCGCGGGGGATCGGCTCCTGGCCGATCTTCCAGCCCTCGAAAGCCGGCACGCCGTAAGCGCCCGCGCCGAACTCGTACTCGAACCCTGTCACGGTTTCAGCTAGTTCGACGGGCAAGGCGTGGAAGCAGTCCACATCTTCGCCGGCTTCGTCCGCTGCGTCCTGTTCAGATTCAAAGCGGGCATGCAATACATCGAACGGTGGCGGCAGCTCGCCGCTGGTGACCAGCACGCGCACCGCGCTTTCGGCATTGTGTTCGACATGCCAGGCTGGCTTGCCGTTTTCGTACGCGGTCGCGACGCTCACCGAGGCTTCGTCCCACTGCACGCCGATGACCTTGCAGCCCTGCGATAGCGGCAACAGCGAGTCTTCGGTAAGCAGCGGTGACGCAAAGCGGGTAATGACCACGAACCAGCCGCTGGGCAATGCGATGGACATGCCGCGCTGGGGATGGGAGGCCGTGTCTTCGGTGCGCACGAGTTCGAGCTCGGCGAGCACCGCCGGGCCATCCTTACCCTTCACCGCCAGCCAGCCGCGGCTCCCGGCCATCGCGCTTACTCCCGTGTGGGGGTCTTCAGCAGGAATCGTACGGAAAGCAGGCCTACTTCATAGAGCAGGCACATCGGGACCGCAAGCATGACCATGGAAAGCAGGTCGGGCGGGGTGATGAAGGCGGCGATGGCAAATGCGCCGACGATGGCGTAACCACGTCCCTTGCTGAGCTTCTCGGCATCCACCACGCCGATGGCGGCGAGGATCACGACGGCGACGGGCACCTCGAAACAAAGCCCGAACGCGAAGAACATCAGGGTCACGAAATCGAGGTAATGCGTGATGTCCGTCATCATGGCCACGCCCTCGGGGGTGACCGCGTTGAGGAACTTGAACGCCGCGGGCATCACGACGAAATAGGCAAACGCACAGCCTGCGTAGAACAGCACCAGCGACGCGACCAGCAGCGGCCGCGCCAGGCGCTTTTCATGCTTGTACAGGCCGGGGCTCACGAACGACCACAGCTGGTACAGGATCATCGGCATGCTGATGAACAGCGCGACGTAGAAGGCGAGCTTTAGCGGCGTGACGAACGGGCTGGCGACCTCGGTGGCAATCAGATGCGCACCGTTCGGCATCTTTTCGACCAGCGGCTTGGCCAGCTCGGCGTACAGGTGGTTGGCCATGGGCACCAGGGCCAGCAACACCACAAGCAGCACCACGATCGCCCGCATCAGGCGGCTGCGCAGTTCGATCAGGTGGGAAAACAGGCCTTGCTCGAGCTCATCTTCGGCCGACGGATCACGTGCGGTCATTCGGTTCGTTCCGGCCGGGCGCATCGCCCTGGTTCAGCGGGAGCATGTCGCGCTCCGGGTCGGGCTCGCGCCGGCCCGCGTGGGCGGACTGGGCATCGGTGTAGGCATCGCGCACCTGGGCGCTGGTGTCCTTGAAGGGATCGGCCACGGTGCTGCTGGCGTCGCGAAAACCCTTCTGGACGTCTTCCTGGGCGGCCTTGGCACTTTCGGCCGTTTCCCGCAGCGTACGCTTGATCTCCTCGGCCTGGATCTCGCGCTCCACCTCGGAGCGGACGCTATCCCAGCCGTTGCGCACACGGCGCAGCAGCGCGCCCGCCGTACGGGCGGCGTGCGGCAGGCGCTCGGGGCCAAGGACAATCAGCGCCACCAGTGCGAGCAGCAGCAGCTTGCCGAAGCTGATCTCGATCATGGGGCGAGCCGGGGCTTACGGATTGCGGTCGTGGGTCTCGGTGCTGTCGCGCCGGACGTTTTCCTGCGTGGACGTGCTTTCGGCACGCAGCTTCTCGGCATCGCGGCGGCGCTGCTCTTCCTCGTCGCCGCCATCCATGCCCTTCTTGAAGTCGCGCATGGCACCGCCCAGGTCCGAGCCGATGTTACGCAGCTTCTTCGTGCCGAAGATCAACACGACGACAAGCAGCAGGAGGACGATATGGGTAATGCTCATGGGAACCTCTGGGCACCCCCTGGGGCACCGGTGGGACGAAGGCGGGACCCGTTGGGGGACCCGCCCGGGAGGGGACTCACTTCTGAGTGTACTCCTCGAGTTTATCCCGGAATGCGTTCACCTCGCTTGGAACATTCGTGACGCCGCCCTCAAAGATCCGGCGCGGCGTGATGCCCGAGCCATAAATCTCCTCGTTCGAGTCGTCATCGATGCTGATCCGCGAGCCATCCAGCGAGATGCCGGCAAACAGGCCCTTGGCGCGCGAATAGGTATAAATTTCCGCGTTCATCTTGCCGTTCGTGGCCGCCATGGCCGAGCGACCCACCGGGCCGGCGGCCGCGGAGGCGCTGGCGCCCATGGTGAACTGGCCATCGATGATCTGGTCCACGCCCTTGTGGGTGCGGAACACCAGGATCACGTCGATCGACTGGATACCGGCCTGGAAACCCACGCCGGCGGCGGCCGTGGAGATGAAGTTCGGGTTGGACCACTCACCCGTGCAGTCCTTGCGTTCGGCGATCAGGCCTTCGCCCTTGGCGCCGGAAAACACGAAACCACCCTTCACCATGCCCGGGATGATGGCCACGGCGCAGGCGTTCTTCAGCAGGTCGGTCGGAAGCGACTTGTCCGGGGCGTCGTTGATCATTTCATCCAGCACACGCACGGCTTCGGTGGCCTGCTTGCGCGGCGGATCGGCGGCCTGGGCGGCCATGGAGGGCAGCAGCGCGGCGAGGCCAAGGGCAAGCAGGGAAACGCGTGAGGTCATGGGTGGCTCCTTTTGAACGCTTTAGGCAGGATCCGGGACATGCTGCCGCAGGAGCCGCACGCCTGCGTATGGCAGACTCAGCGGATCCCCAGCGAAATACCGAATCCGATGCCAGGTACCCCGAACTATACCGGCCTGAACGAGCATTCCCATGACCTCCCAGCCAGGTCAGCGGTGCTCCTGGTTAATCTTGGTACACCTGACGCGCCCACCGCGGCCGCGGTGCGGCCTTACCTTGCTGAATTCCTTGGCGATCCCCGGGTCATCGAGTACCCGCGGCTGCTCTGGAAGCTGATCCTCCACGGGATCATCCTGAGGATTCGCCCAAAGCGCTCGGCCCACGCCTACCAGCGCATCTGGACCGCCGAAGGTTCGCCATTGCGTGTGGGCAGCGAGGCGCTGGCCGCCTCGTTGGGTGCTGAGCTGGCCCGGCGGCGCCCCGGCCCGGTGACCGTGGCCCTGGCCATGCGCTACGGGAAGCCCTCCGTCGCCGATACCGTCGCCAAACTGCAACGCGAGGGCGTCCGCCGGCTGCTCGTGCTCCCCCTCTACCCGCAGTACTCCGCCACCAGCACCGGCAGCGTGTTCGATGCCGTGGCCGATACGGTGAAGGGCCTGCGCTGGCCGCCCGAATTGCGCCAGGTCAACGATTACCACGACGATCCGGCGTACATCGCTGCGCTGACCGCTAGCGTGCGCGCCCATTGGGAAACCCACGGCCGCGGCGACAAGCTGTTGATGAGCTTCCACGGCATCCCCGAGCGCTATACCCGCGCGGGAGATCCGTATTACTGCCAGTGCCACGCCACCGCACGCCTGCTGCGCGAGGCGCTCGGTCTTTCGGAAGACGAAGCCATCTTCAGCTTCCAGTCGCGCGTGGGGCGTGAGCGCTGGCTGCACCCCTACACGGATGAAACGGTGAAAGCGCTGGGTGCGAAGGGCATCAAACGACTGGACGTGATCAGCCCGGGCTTCGCCGTCGATTGCCTTGAAACGCTGGAAGAGATCGCCATGCAGAACGCGGAGTTCTTCCGCGAGGCGGGGGGCGAAACGTTGAGCTACATCCCCTGCCTTAACTCGGCACCGGCCCACGTCGATGCCCTGGCCGATCTGGTCCTCAAGCACACGCAGGGCTGGCCGGAATTCGATCCCGCCTATGACGCAGCCGCCGAGGCCGTAAAGCTGGCCGCCGCGCGTGAGCGCGCGCGGAAGGCAGGCGCCGGTGCGTGAGCTGAAGGTATCTATCCCAGGGCTCGAGCTCGGCGGCCTTGCGTGGGGTGAACCCGATGCGCAGCCTTTGCTCATGGTCCACGGCTGGCTGGATAACGCCGCGAGCTTCGCCCTGCTGGCACCGAAGCTTGCCGACCGCTTCCACGTCATTGCACTGGACCTCCCAGGGCACGGCCATTCCTCACACTTGCCCGAGTCCACCATCTATCAGCACGTGGATTACGTGCGCGCCATGCTCGCCGCGGCCGATGCGCTCGCCCTGCCCCGTTTCCACCTGCTTGGCCATTCGCTCGGCGCCGGTGTGGCGACGATGCTGGCCATCGCGGCCCCGGAGCGGGTGCGCGGATTGGCGTTGATCGAAGGCCTCGGCCCGCTCGGTGATGACGATTCACGCACGCTCGATCGCTTCCGTGAGGCGATGGCGTTGAAGGCCACGGGCAACCGGCCACTCCGTGTGTTCCCGACCATCGAATCCGCTGCCGAAGCGCGCGCCCTGGCAAGCGGCCTGGCGCCGGAGCTCGGCCGCTATATCGTCGAGCGCGGTATGAACGCCGTCAATGGCGGCTACAGCTGGCGCAGCGATGCGCGACTGTCGCGGCCGACCGCCGTGCGGCTGGCGGAAACGCAGGTGATGGCGCTGCTGCTGGGTCTTGCGGCCCCCACCTCACTACTGCTCGCGAATCCGCACCCGCCGTACCTCGAGCCGGATTCGCTGCAGGTGCGCATCGATTGCGTGGAGAACATCCGCGTCACGCATATGGATGGCGGGCACCACCTGCATCTTGAGCACCCCGACGCCGTCGCCAACTGGGTGCACGCTGCGTTTTGACGTCGAAAGCCCTGTAGGAGCGGGGGGGGGGGGGGGGGGGGGGGCGCGGGCCCCCCCCCCCCCCCGCGGGGGCGGGGGGGGGCGGGGGGGGGGGGGGGGGGCGGGGGGGGCGGGGGGGGGGGGGGGGGGGGGCCGCCCCCCCCCCCCGCCCCCCCCCCCCCCCCCCCCCCCCCCCCCCCCCCGCTCCTACAGGGATGCCGCGGCAAGTCGTGCGGCAGGGGGCACGCCGTCAGACAATCGGCTCGAAACGCACCGGCAAATGCACCATCGGCTCCACCAGCCAGTGATCGGCCAGCAGGAACGCGAACAACACCATCAGGTAAATGATGGAGTAGTTGAACATCTTCATCGGGAAGAAGTCGTCGGTAGAGCTGAACAACCGCACCGCGTACCAGAGGAAGCCAATGCCGAGCACCACCGCGCCGAACAGGTAGATAAGGCCGTTCATGCCGGTAAGGAACGGCAGCAGCGTCACGAGGAACAACAGCACGGTGTAGAAGAAGATGTGCCAGCGGGTGAACTTCACCCCGTGGGTCACCGGCAACATCGGCACCTGCGCACGCGAATAGTCATCCACGCGGAAGATCGCCAGCGCCCAGAAGTGCGGCGGGGTCCACACGAAGATGATCAGCAAAAGCTGTAGCGCATACGGGTGCAGCGAACCGGTCACCGCCGTCCAACCCAGCACGGGCGGCGCGGCACCAGCGAGGCCGCCAATCACGATGTTCTGCGGGGTCGCGCGCTTCAGGTAAGCGGTATAGATGACCGCATAGCCGATCAGCGAGAAGAACGTCAGCACCGCGGTAAGCGTGTTCACGAGGAACACCAGGATCAGCATCGAAATGATGCCCAGGGTCATCGCGAAGACGAACACCTTCATGGGCGTGAGCTCACCCGTGGCCAGCGGCCGGTGCGAGGTGCGCGCCATGATCTTGTCGATGCGCTGGTCGATCAGGTGATTGAACGCGGCGGCCGACGCCGAGGCCAGCCAGATGCCCAGCGTGCCGAAGATGCCCGATTGCCACGTGGGCAGCACGCGGTTCCCATCCGAATCCACCGCCAGGAACATGCCGATGACCGCGCAGAAGACCAGCAGCGCGACGACGCGCGGCTTGGTCAGTTCCAGGTATTGCTTGAACTTGGTCACAGGGACTCCGACGGCAGGCGTTGCGTGCTGGCAAGGGCCGCGAGCAGGGTAAACAGGAGCAGCGCGGCTACGCCATTGTGCGCCGTGGCCATCGGCAGCGGCAGGCCCAGATGCACATTGCCGATGCCCAGCAGTACCTGCGCGATCAGCACCACCGCCACGGCGATACCCACCTTACGCAGGCCGGCGCGCGCGAGCTTGTGCGAAAGCCACGCCAGGTAGAGGAAGGTGACGCCGGCACCAATGCGGTGCGCCATCTGGATAGCGCTGCGCGCGGCCATATCTAGCACGCCGCCTTCATAGTTCACGCCGATGCCGCGCCAGAGGATAAAGGCCTCGTGGAAATCGGTATCTGGCCACCACTGGCCCAGGCACTTGGGGAAATCGGTGCCGCAGGCGAGTGCCGCATAGTTCGTGCTGGTCCAGCCGCCCAGGGTGATCTGGCATACAAGGACCACGATGCCGACGGTGACCGGCAGGCGCAGCGCGGCGAAGCGCTCGTCACGCGTGCCCACGCCCCACCAGCGCAACGCCGCCCAGGCGAGCAGTGCAAACGTCGCCAGGCCGCCAAGCAGGTGCGCGGTGACGATGATCGGCTTCACCAGCAACGTCACCGTCCACATGCCAAGCATGGCCTGGAAGATGATGACCGCCAGTGCGGCGATGCCCACGCGCCAGGCGCCCGGGCGATCGAGTGTCGCTGCGGCGATGAGCGGCAACGCGATCGCCAGCGCCGAAAGAATGGACGACACCACGTACGCGCCACGCATGTACAACACGACGCCGATGGCGGCGAACACCGCCGCGACGATCACGGCAGCTACGGCCATTTTGCGGCGCCATGCGGCGATCAGCGCGATGGCCAGCACCATGAAGCCCAGGCTGCCCGCAAGGAAGCGGTGGACCTGTTCACGCCACGCCTTGTGATCTTCGTACGGACGATCGGGGAACGCTTCGTTCGCCTGCGCGATGTCATGGGCGTGGCCGGGCCAGGTGACCTTGCCGTAACAGGTAGGCCAATCCGGGCAGGACAGGCCGGCGTTGGACAGGCGCACGAACGCGCCGAACATCACCACGCAGAACGCGAAGATCGCGGCCAGCAGGGCCAGGGTGCGCAGGGCTTTCAAGGCGCGGGGGGACATCAGCGGATCACCTTCTGCAGATCCTTGCGCAGGCCGTTCGGGTCGAAACCCGCCGGGTACCACGCCAGCGCGGTGGCATTGGATTCCACCAGCACAACCGCGACGGTATCGGGCGTGCTGGGACGGAACGGGGCAAACGTGTTGGCCGGCTCGATGCCGAGCGCATAATCGGACATGACGGCCTGCGCATCCGTGGACGCGGGCGCAGCGCCGATATAGAGCAGGCGCAGGCGATCGGCATTACGGTTGAGTACGATGCGCGCATTGCGCACGAGCCCCAGCGTTTTCAGGCATTCGGCCGCGCAACCAGGGCCCGGCAGCACGACGAGGGTAAGTCGCGGCTCGATGTCACGCCACGCCCACGGCTTGCCGCCGACATCGACGCGCACGCCCTCAAACGAACGCTGTGGCAGGATCGGCTGGCCATTGCCCTTGCCGGTCGGCTGCCAGCCAGTCAGCGTCAGGATGCCCGCGGCCACGATCGGCGCAAGGAACACCAGCATGATCAGCACCAGCTTCAGGCGGCCCGAACGGGCGGGTTGGGCTTGCGGTTGGTTCATGGGTTCTCGTTGCGCGGGCGGGGCCGCCGGTTGCGGTGGAGAAGAAGGAAGATCACGACCGCGGCAAACGCGAAGGTGAACCATTGGAAAGCGTAGGCACGGTGGCGCGCGGGGGGCATGACCGCCGGCGTCCACTCGCGCGCATAGATCGTGGCCGGATCGGCATCGAGCAGCAGCACGCGAGGATACAGCGAGCGGTGCAGGTCAGCGGCGACCTCGGTCAGGTCCACGTAGACGACCGATTTATCCGGCCCCTTCTGCTCCGGGAGGCGATCGCCCCCCAACCGGATGCCCACACCCGGCGGCGGCACGTACAGCCCGCGCAGTGTCAGTGGTGCCTCGGGGACCGGCGGTAGCCGCGGCGAGGCACCGGCTTCGCGCGGAAGAAACCCGAGATCGACCAGTACGGCGTGGTTATCGCCGTGCGGCAAGAACGCGGCATAGACGTGCACACCCACCTGACCGGCGCGGGTCTGGTCGTCCAGGACGTAGCGGTGACCCGGGATGAAAACGCCCGAGACATCCACGCGCGGGTACCGATCCGCAGGCGGGTTGGCCGCCACATGGCCAAAGACCTCGGCAGGCGCCTCGCTGGCTGCGGCGTAGCGCCGCAGCAGTTCATCTTTCTCGGCCGCCCGGTCCAGCTGCCAGATGCCCAGGCGCACGAAAACCAGCACTCCCGCCACGGTAAGTGCGACAGCGAACCACGTCGGACGGCGCAGAAAGCTCATGCAAAGCCCCGCGTGCCCACCGCTATACTCGGATTGTCGCAATGAAGCGGAACGGTCACGTGGAAACCATCTACAAATACGCGCTGGTGGTCCTGCTCCTGGTGGTGCTGTTCAACCTGGGCCAGGCGCTGTTCTTCATGATGACCGACAAGGGCCAGAGCAAGCGCACCGTATGGGCCCTTACCCGCCGAATCGGCCTTTCCCTGCTGCTCATCGCCATGGTGGCGCTGGGCATCTTCATGGGGTGGCTGCACCCGCACGACGTGGGCCAATTCTAACCCGCCCCCTTCCCGCACCAAGGCGCGGTGCGGCAAAGTGCGGCAATCGGCCCCATGCCCCGGCCCCCTGGCCTGTAGGAGCGCGCTTGCGCGCGATCGGGCCTAGCCGACCAACGCAGCCATCACATGCTGCGGATCGTTCCGAATAGCCCGCAGCAACGCCCGCGCCGGCCCGGTAGGCTCGCGCCGCCCCTGCTCCCAGTTGCGCAACGTGCCCACATCCACATCGAGCACCTTGGCGAAGTTGGGCTGCGAAAGCCCGGTGCTCTCACGAATGGCCTTGATGGTGGCCGGGTCGACGTGGAACTCGCGGGACGGCGCGCGCTTTCCGCGGTGGATCTCGTCCATCTGCTGGACGCTTTCGAGAAGCTCATCGAAGAAAGTGTTCATAGAAACTCCTCTGCACGTCAGTCGTGGTTCGTCGTCACGACACGAAAGACGCATAGTGCGCCAATGACTTACGTACGTCAATGACTCACTACGGAGTAACCGCGCTCAGAAAAGAAAACCCGCCAAACGGCGGGTTTCTCTGGTAACGAATATCAACGCTCGATCAGAGCACGTAGACGAACAAGAACAACGCCAGCCACACCACGTCGACGAAGTGCCAGTACCACGCCACGGCCTCGAAGCCGAAGTGGTCATCCTTCGTGAAATGGCCCTTGGCGCAGCGCACCCAGATGATCGCCAGCATGATCGTGCCCAGCGTCACGTGCATGCCGTGGAAACCCGTGAGCATGAAGAACGTAGCGCCGTAGACACCACTGCCCAGCGTCAGGTTGAAGTGCTCGTACGCCTCCGCGTATTCGTGCGCCTGGCAGAACAGGAAGGTGGCGCCCAACAGCACGGTGGCGCCCAGGCCGATCAGCAGCGCCTTGCGGTGCCCCGCCTTCAGCGCGTGGTGCGCGATGGTGATGGTCACGCCCGACGACAGCAGGATGAGCGTGTTCAGCAGGGGCAGGCCCCATGCCGCGATGGTGTGGAACGAACCACCGATCTTGTCGGGGCCGCCACCGCCGGAAGCACCCCAGGCCGCGCTGTAGTTCTCCCACACGAACTGGTGGGTGAGCACGCCGTGGCCTTCGCCACCCAGCCAGGGCACGGAGAAGATGCGGGCGTAGAACAGGGCGCCGAAGAAGGCGCCGAAGAACATGACCTCGGAGAAGATGAACCACATCATGCCCATGCGGAACGAGCGGTCCACCTGGCCGTTGTAGTTGCCCGCCATCGATTCGTTGATGACCGAGCGGAACCAGCCGAAGAACATGCCCAGGATCATGACCAGGCCGACCCAGAACACGGTCTTGCCAAAGCCGGATTCACCGGGTTCCGCATTGAGCCAGTGCGCGGCACCGAACACGGTGACGAACATGGACACGGCGGCCACGATGGGCCACTGGCTCTTGCTCGGTACGTAATAAGCGTCGTGTTGCTGGTGACCCATGCTGGTTTCCCGTGGAAGTCGCTTGTTGGCCGTTACAGCTTCAACATCTGCACGATCGACAGGACGAAGATGCCCAGCGCCACGCCGCCCGCGATCCACGCGGTGCGGCGGGCGCGCTTGCGCCGTTCATCCATTGCGTTGTCGACCATGGCATTCATCGATCAATGATCCGTGTGGCCGTGCGCCAGCTCGTCATCATGGATGACCGGCGGCACATCGAAGGTGTGATGCGGCGCCGGCGACGGCACCGTCCACTCCAGGCCCTTCGCGCCTTCCCACGAGCGATCCGCGGCCTTCTTCTTCGAGAAGTACACGCAGTGCACGATGACGCCCAGGAAGATCAGCTGCGAGGCGCCGAACCAGAAGCCGCCGATCGAGCTGATCATGTTGAAGTTGGCGAAGGCCACGTTGTAGTCCGGGATACGGCGCGGCATTCCGGCCAGGCCCAGGAAGTGCTGCGGGAAGAACAGCACGTTGACCGAGATGACGCTGGACCAGAAATGGATCTTGCCCCAGGTCTCGCTGTACATGTTGCCCGACCACTTCGGCAGCCAGTAGTACGCGGCGGCCATGATCGAGAAGGCGGCACCGGTGACCAGCACGTAATGGAAGTGCGCGACCACGAAGTACGTATCGTGGTACTGGAAATCCGCCGGGGCCAGCGCCAGCATCAGGCCGGAGAAGCCGCCGATCGTAAACAGGATGACGAACGCGATGGAGAACAGCATCGGCGTCTCGAACGTCATCGAGCCGCCCCACATCGTGCTCACCCAGTTGAACACCTTCACGCCCGTCGGCACCGCGATGAGCATGGTGGCGTACATGAAGAAGATTTCCGCGCCCATCGGCAGGCCCACGGCGAACATGTGGTGGGCCCAGACAATGAACGAGAGGAAGGCGATCGATGCGATGGCGAACACCATGGCCTTGTAGCCGAAGATCGGCTTGCGGGCGAAGGTGGGGATGATCTCCGAGATGATCCCGAACGCCGGCAGGATCATGATGTACACCTCGGGGTGCCCGAAGAACCAGAAGATGTGCTGGTACAGCACCGGGTCACCGCCACCGGCGGCGTTGAAGAAGTTGGTGTGGAAGTACTTGTCGGTGAGCAACATGGTCACCGCACCGGCCAGCACCGGCATCACCGCGATCAGCAGGAACGCCGTGATCAGCCAGCTCCACACGAACACCGGCATCTTCAGCAGGTCCATGCCCGGGGCACGCATGTTGAGGATGGTGGCGATGATGTTGATCGCGCCCATGATCGAGCTGATACCCATCAGGTGGACCGCGAACACCACGTAGGCGATGGACTCACCCTGCAGCGACAGCGGCGGGTACATGGTCCAGCCACCGGCGGGGCCGCCACCCGGCATGAACAGCGTGCTGAGCAGCAGCGTGAACGCGAACGGCATGATCCAGAACGACAGGTTGTTCATGCGCGGCAGCGCCATGTCCGGCGCGCCGACCATGAGCGGGATCATCCAGTTCGCCAGGCCCACGAACGAGGGCATGATGGCGCCGAAGATCATCACCAGCGCATGCATCGTCGTCATTTCATTGAAGAAATACGGCTGCACGAGCTGCATGCCCGGCTTGAACAGTTCCGCGCGGATCACCATCGCGAAAGCGCCGCCGATGAAGAACATCAGCAGGGCGAAAACCAGATAAAGCGTGCCGATGTCCTTGTGGTTCGTGGACATCACCCAGCGCTGGAAGAATCCCTGCGGGGCTCCGTGGTGATCGTGGTGGTCGTGGGTGGCATCGTGCGCCATGGGCCTTGCACCTCTACCTTGGACGTAAACGGACTGGGACGTGGGAGGATTCAGCCCTGGGGGGCCGTGACGGGGGTTGCCTGGGCTGTCTGTGCGGCCTTCTGCACCTTCGCCTCGTCTTCCTGGGTGGCCAGCCACTGTTCGAATTCAGCCTTGGGCACGGCCTTCACCACGATCGGCATGAAGCCGTGGTCCTGGCCGCAAAGCTCGGCGCACTGGCCGCGGTACACGCCAGGCTCCTTCAGGTTCGTCCACGCCGAGTTGGCGATGCCCGGGATGGCATCCATCTTCCAGCCCAGCGCCGGCACCCACCAGGAGTGGATGACGTCGCCGCCGACGATGATGAAGCGGATCTTGACGCCCACGGGCACCACGAGCGGCTTGTCCACGTCGAGCAGGTAGGTTTTGTACCCGTCGACCTGGATCTTGTCCGGATCAAGGTTGGACTTGAGCTGGCGGGTGCGGTCGGAGGTTTCTTCCAGCTTGGACATGAAGCCCACGCGGTCGACCGGCTTGCCCTTGTACTCGACGTAGTCATAGCGCCACTTCCACTGGTAGCCGGTGACCTTGATGGTCATCTCCGAGCCCGTGGTGTCGGCGAAGCTGGTGAGGCCGCCAGTGGCGAGCTTGGCCAGGAAAATGAGGATGATGACGGGAATGACCGTCCAGACGATTTCCAGCTTCGTGCTGTGTGTCCACTTTTCGGCCACGGCACCGCGTGACTTACGGAAGCGGAACATCGCCACGAACATGGCGCCGAACACCACGATGCCGATGACGACGCAGACCCACAGCGCCACCATGTGCATGCCGTAAGGGGACCACTCCGCGGCACCCTTGGTCATGTTGAGCTGGTCGGGTTCGGGGTTGGCCATTGCCGCCCCGCCCGAAAGGGCTAGTACCACGCCTGCCGTCCACGCCGAAAACCAACGTCCGATGCCGCCAGATGTCATGTTTGCACCTTTGTTGAACCTACCTGCGCGACTGATCCATGACTTCGGACAGAAGCACCATGAGTTTCCTTGACACCTCGACCCTTTCCTCTTCCCCAAGAAAAGCGCCGATTTCGAGCTCGTTGCCGTGCGATCTGATCAAGAGCCGCTGGCGACCTTCCCCCGGCGCCAGCCCGATGCGTACCCAATATGTCTGGAAATGGCGCACCCGTCGACCGGGTAGCTGCCGAATCTCCAGTGTGTCCGGGCCAATGGCAATGCGTTCACCCCTGTCGCCGGCCCGCCAGGCCGCGCCAAGCGCAAACCCCACGACGAACGCCTCGATCAGGGCGAACAGGGGGGCGAACACATTCCCCTGCCACGCGCCGAACGCCGCGGTCGCCAGGGCCAACGCCGAAAGCCCGGTGATCAGCCGACGCAGGCCGCGTTTATCCAGCGCGCGGTTAGGCCGAAGCCACACTACGCGCGGATGACCCGCGACGGTCGGTCGAAGCACGAACATGGGAATCCGGCGTGCCTGGAACATTGGGATCATAGGGCGGCGGCGAAGATGCGGCAAGGACGGGTGCCGCATGCGATGCCGGCGCCGCTCCAGCGACGCGCGCCTGTCGTAAGTGCTTGACGGTGCTGGACCGCGGTGGTGCGGCAGCCGCGCCGGAGCCCGCGCGGCCCCGCAACATGGGGCCCGCGCGTGGCACCCCGCAACGCACCACGCACTCCGCCCCGCGCTCCCTTACAATAGGCGGTCTCCCCGTCCCCCATAGCCCTCCGTGAATCCCTCCATTCTCAGTCCCGAACTCCCCACCGGTGCCGAGCCGGCGCGCGCGCGCATTACCGCCGCGTGGCTGCGCGACGAAACCGAGGCCGTCAACGACCTCCTGGCCCAGGCCACGCTGCCCGCGACCGAGCGCGAGCACGTCATCGACGTGGCCGCCGGCCTGGTGACCCGCGTCCGTGCCCGCGCCAAGGACCAGAGCGCCGTCGAATCCTTCATGCGCCAGTACGACCTCTCCTCGGAGGAGGGCGTACTGCTGATGTGCGTGGCGGAAGCGCTGCTGCGCATCCCCGACAAGGCCACCGCCGACAAGCTCATCCGCGACAAGCTGGGCGATGCCGACTGGAAGAAGCACCTGGGCCAGAGCGAATCGGTGTTCGTCAACGCCTCTACCTGGGGCCTGATGCTCACCGGCCACCTGGTGAACCTGGCGGAAGAAACCCGCCACGACTTCACCTCCGCCCTGCGCCGCCTGGTGGGCCGCGCGGGCGAGCCGGTGGTGCGCCTTGCCGTTCGCCAGGCCATGCGCATCATGGGCCACCAGTTCGTGATGGGACGCACGATCAAGGAAGCCCTGGACCGCTCCGAGGAGAAGGAACACTCGGTGTACCGCTATTCGTACGACATGCTCGGCGAATCGGCGCTCACCCAGGCCACCGCCGAACGCTACCAGCAGGATTACCGCGACGCGATCAACGCGCTGGGCGCCCGTGGCCCGTTCAAGAGCAACGTGGAAGCCCCGTCGATCTCGGTGAAGCTTTCCGCCCTGCACCCGCGCTACGAGATCGGCAACCGCGCCCGCGCCCGCGCGGAGCTGGGCGCCAAGCTGCTCGAGCTGTCGCAGCTGGCGTTCAAGAACGGCATCGCGCTTTCCGTGGATGCGGAAGAAACCGATCGCCTTGAGCTGTCGCTGGACATCATCGGCGATGTGTTCGCGCATCCCTCGCTGGAAGGCTGGAATGGCCTGGGCATCGTGATCCAGGGCTACCAGAAGCGCGCCCCGTTCGTGATCGACTGGGTGGTCGAGAAGGCCCGCGCCACCGGCCGTCGCTGGTTCGTGCGCCTGGTGAAGGGTGCCTACTGGGATGCCGAGATCAAGCGCGCCCAGGAAAACGGCCTGTCTGGCTACCCGGTGTACACGCGCAAGCCCAACACCGATGTGAGCTACCTGGCCTGCGCGCACCGCCTGTTCAACGCGGGCAGCGACCTGGTGTACCCGCAGTTCGCCACGCACAACGCGCACACCATTGCCGCGATCCACCACATCGCCAAGGGTCGCCCGTACGAGAACCAGCGCCTGCACGGCATGGGCGCCGACCTGTACGCGGAAGTGATCGGCAAGGACAAGCTCAATGTCCCGTGCCGCGTCTACGCCCCGGTCGGCACGCATGAAGACCTGCTGCCGTACCTCGTACGCCGCCTGCTTGAGAACGGCGCCAACACCAGCTTCGTCAACCGCGTGGTCGACGAAAGCGTGCCGGTGCGCGACCTGGTCGCCGATCCGTGTGAAACGGTGCGCGCCTTCGCCTCCATCCCCCACCCCCGTATTCCCCTGCCGGTCAATCTCTACGGCGAACTCCGGAAGAACTCCATGGGCATGAACTTCGCAAACGATAACGAGCTGAACGAGCTCGCCGACGCCGTCAACCGTCACTCCGGCCCGTGGTCGGCCGCCCCGCTCGTCGCCGGTGGCGCCACCGGTGGTACCAAGCAGGAAGTGACCGATCCGTCGGATCGCCGCCGCATCATCGGCACGGTTGAGAACGCGAACGAAGGCATGGTGGATGCCGCGCTGCGCGCCGGCGTCGCCGCCCAGCCGGGCTGGGACCGCCTGCCGGCCGCCAGCCGCGCTGCCATCCTGGAGCACGCCGCCGAGCAGCTCGAGCACAACCGCGCCGAGTTCATCGCCATGTGCGTGCGCGAAGCCGGCAAGAGCCTGCCCGATGCGATCGCCGAGATCCGCGAAGCCGCCGATTTCCTGCGCTACTACGCCACCATGGCGCGCCGCCTGTTCGGCCAGCCCGAACAGCTGCCGGGCCCCACCGGCGAGAGCAACCAGCTGTTCCTCAACGGCCGCGGCGTATTCGTCTGCATCAGCCCGTGGAACTTCCCGCTGGCCATCTTCCTGGGCCAGGTGGCTGCCGCCCTCGCGGCCGGTAACGCCGTCATCGCCAAGCCGGCCGAGCAGACCGCGCTGATCGGCTACGCCGCGGTGAAGCTGCTGCACGCCGCCGGCGTGCCCACCGATGTGCTGCAGTTCCTGCCGGGCGATGGCGCCACGGTCGGTGCCGCCCTCACCCGCGACAAGCGCGTGGCCGGCGTGGCCTTCACCGGCTCCACCGATACCGCCTGGGCGATCAACCGCGCCCTGGCCGCCCGCAACGCTCCCATCGCCGCCTTGATCGCCGAAACCGGCGGCCAGAACGCGATGATCGCTGACTCGTCGGCGCTGCCCGAGCAGATCGTGAAGGATGTGATCAACTCGGCGTTCCAGTCGGCTGGCCAGCGCTGCTCGGCCGCTCGCATCCTGTTCGTGCAGGAAGATATCGCCGATAAGGTGATCGGCATGCTCGCCGGTGCCATGGCGGAGCTGAAGGTCGGTGACCCCGGCCTGCTCTCGACCGACGTCGGTCCGGTGATCGACGAAGACGCCCGCCAGATCCTTGTCGACCACGCCGCCCGCATGGATCGTGAAGCGAAGAAGATTGGCGAAGTGGCCCTGCCGGAAGGCACCACGAACGGCACGTTCTTCGCGCCGCGCGCGTACGAAATCCCGTCGCTGGAAACGCTGACCCGCGAGATCTTCGGCCCGGTGCTGCACGTCATCCGCTGGAAGGGTTCCGACCTGGCCAAGGTGGTCGAGCAGATCAACGACACCGGCTTCGGCCTGACGCTGGGCATCCACAGCCGCATCGACGACACGATCGAGTACATCTCGTCGCGTGCAAAGGTCGGCAACTGCTACGTCAACCGCAACCAGATCGGTGCGGTGGTCGGCGTACAGCCGTTCGGCGGCGAAGGCCTCAGCGGCACCGGCCCGAAGGCCGGCGGCCCGCACTACCTGCTCCGCTTTGCCGGCGAGCGCACGCTCACCATCAACACCACGGCAGCCGGCGGCAACGCTTCGCTGCTGACGATCGGCGAGTAACCCGCGCCGTATCGGCAACGGAAAGGCCGCGCCTGGCAACAGGCGCGGCCTTTTTCATGCGCCTACAACAAAAGGCCTATTGCGCAAACGGCAAACCCGGCGGACGCTGCGCGAACCAACACGCCGGCCGGTACCCGGCGTCCACCACCCCTGGCTGGAGGACAGCGACATGATGTCGCCCGGTACCGCGCACGCATCCCTGAAGTTCAACCATCCTTCCATCTCCCGGCGGCCTGACCCGCCGCGGCGGCTGGCGCTACGCCTGCTTGCAGAACACAAGCGAATCGGAGAGATCCTGGCCCTCATCGATGGGCACGACCTGGGCTCGATGTCCGTCAGCGTGCCATTTTCCCGGGCGCCATTCACCAGCATTGCTGCTGAGTCCTTCGTAGCGTTCGAGGAACTGGTCATCGTCACCGGGAGCAGCGGCTTGCTGGTCCATAGTACGGACGAGCGATGTTTTCTTACGGGGATCAAGGGTTACCGGAATGACTGCGCGATTCTCTTCCGGCACGCGTACGGCAAGGTCACCTGCGACCTGAGTACCACCCACCTCGGTGCCGATACGCACGTGGGTTTCCTCACGCATGGCACCTTCAAGGAAGCGTGGTACGCGGACTTCGCGAAGCAACCCGCCCCCCGCATGCCGGGACGCGACGACTGGAGCTCGCTGCAATGCTCGCAGACGGAGCTGAATGAGCTGCAGGGCATCGTGTGGCGAGGCGGCACGTTGTGTATTGAGCGAATCACCCTCGAGCCTTGAGGAAACGCACGCAAAAAAAAGGGCCCCTTGCGGGGCCCCTTAGGCTTACTTCAAGCCGCGATCCTTAAGCATCGGCTCAATGCTCGGCTCCTTGCCGCGGAAATCGCGGTACAGCTTGCCCAGCTCCACCGTATTGCCACGCGAGAGGATCTTGTCGCGGAAGATCTGGCCGTTTTCACGAGTCAGGCCGCCGTGCTCCTTGAACCACTCGAACGCGTCGGAATCGAGCATCTGCGTCCACAGGTAGGCGTAGTAGCCGGCGGCGTAGCCATTACCCCAGATGTGCTGGAAGTAGCTGGAACGGTAGCGCGGCGGCACCTGCGGCAGGGTGAAGCCCACCTTCTTCAGCGCATCGGCTTCGAACTTGTCCACGTCCTGCTTGGGCGCATCGGCCGGCAGCATGTGCCACTGCATATCGAGCAACGCCGCGGAGATGAGCTCGCTCATCGCATAGCCCTGGTTGAACTTCGAAGCCTTCTTGATCTTGGCGACGAGTTCATCCGGCATCGGCTCGCCGGTCTTATAGTTCTTGGCGAAGTTCGCGAACACCTTGGGATCCGATGCCCACTGCTCGTTGAACTGCGACGGGAACTCGACGAAATCACGCGCGGTATTGGCGCCCGACAGCGACGGGTACTTCGCATCGGAGAACATGCCGTGCAGCGCGTGGCCGAACTCGTGGAACATGGTGGTCACGTCATCCCACGACAGCAGCGCGGGCTGGCCGGCGACGGGCTTGGTGAAGTTGGCCACGTTGAACACGACCGGCTTAGTGCCCATCAGGTGCGACTGGCCCACCAGGTTATCCATCCAGGCGCCGCCGTTCTTGTTGTCGCGCTTGAAGTAATCGCAATAGAACAGCGCCATGGAGGTGCCATCCTTGTCGAACACTTCGAACACGCGGACATCCGGCTGGTACACCGGGATATCCTTGCGCTCCTTGAAGGTGATGCCATACAGCTGGTTGGCCGCGTAGAACACGCCGTTCTGCAGCACGTTATCCAGCTCGAAGTACGGGCGAACCTGTGCTTCGTCCAGGTCGTACTTGGCCTTGCGGACCTTTTCGGCGTAGTGATCCCAATCCCACGCCTGCACCTGGAAACCACCCTTCTCCTGGTCGATCACGTCCTGGATGTCCTTCGACTCGGACTTGGCCCGCGCGACCGCGGCCGGCACCAGGCGCTCCATGAACTTCTCGGCGGCTTCCGGCGTCTTCGCCATCTGGTCGTCGAGCTTCCACGCGGCGTAGTTCTTGAAGCCCAACAGCTTGGCGCGCTCGGCGCGCAGCTGCGCGATGCGCGAGGCGGTGTCGCGCGTATCGTTGGCGTCGTTGTGCTCGGCCCGCTCCCACGAAGCCTTGAACAGCTTCTCGCGGGTATCGCGGTCGTTCATTGGCTGCAGTTCGGGCTGCTGCGTGGTGTTCTGCAGCGGGAATACATACTTGCCTTCCAGGCCGCGGCCCTTGGCGGCATCGGCGGCAGCGGCGATATCCGAATCGGACAGGCCGTCCAGGGCCTTCTTGTCATCAACGACCAGCGCGGCGGCCTTGGTCGCGGCCAGCAGCTTGTTGGTGAACTGCGTGCTGAGCGTGGATTCTTCCTTGTTGATCTCCTTCAGGCGGGTCTTGTCCGCCTCGGAGAGCTTCGCGCCGGCGTGCACGAAGTCCTGATACTTCACTTCGAGCAGGCGCTTCGATTCCGGATCGAGGTTCAGCGAGTCGCGCTTGTTGTAGAGCGTCTCGATCCGCTTGAACAGCTTGTCGTTAAGGTAGATGGCGTCGCTGTGCTCGGCGAGCTTCGGCGCTTCGTCTTCTTCCACCTTCTGCAGGGTGTCGTTCGTGTTCGCGCCGGTAAGGGCACCAAACACCATCTGCGCGCGGGTAAGCAGCACGCCCGACTTCTCCAGTGCCACGACCGTGTTATCGAAGGTCGGCTCGTCAGCCGAATTCGCGATGGCCTCGACTTCGGCGAGCTCCTGCTTCATGCCCTCTTCGATCGCCGGCTGGAAATCGGCATCGGTGATCTTGTCGAAGGCCGGTGCCTGGAACGGCAGCGTGCTGGCGGTGAGCAGCGGGTTCTCGTGAGCGGCAGGGGCGGCTGCGGCCGTACCTGCGGAGGCTGGTGCCGGTGCGGTGGAAGCCGGCGCAGGGGCGGCGGCCTTATCCGCATCGTTCGACGACGAGCAGGCGGTGGTGAGGGCGATCGAAGTGGCGATCACGAGCGTGCGTACCTTCATGGACAGGCGGTCCCCTAGCGTGTTCGAAAGCGAGGACTCTAGCGGTGGCGGGGCACAGGGGACAACCGCCACAGGTACTACGCTGATTGTTGCGCTGCGGGGGTTACTTCGTATCGCGCAGTTCCCAACTGCTGCCGATCAGAAGATTCAGCCGGTGCTTCACGATCCGCATGGGCAGGCTGGTCGTCAGCGCCACATCGTTACGATCGTTCGGAGAGAGCTCGCCCTTGGCGCTTGCGCCGGGATCGGTGACCCCGAGGCTGGGGTCCACCTCATCCGGGTCAGGCTGCTTGGCGCGCCAGCGCTGGAACAGGCTGTCACTGCGCATCGCGTCAGCCAGTGCCGCGGCCAGCGCATCCGGGCCAATGCCCTCGAACGAAAGCTCCGGGTCGGGCCCCTTCGCCTTCGCCATGTCTTTTACGGAAAGAAAGTACGTGGTCATGGGTTTCTCTTAAGCCGGGGCCCGTGAACGCCCCGTCAGCCCAGCGGGGCGAGGTCCAGCAGCATGGCCGCATCGGCCGGCGCGACGCGCCAGGGCAGCACGCCCAGGCACGGGGCGGGAATCAGCCGCCGCAAGGTCTCCACGTTCTCGTCCCGAAGCAACATGTCGGGCTCCACCAGGTTGGCAATCCAGCCGGCCAGGTGGCAGCCATCGGCCTGGACCGCCCTTGCGGTAAGGCGGGCGTGGCTAATGCAGCCCAGCCGCACGCCTACGACCATCACCACGGGCAGCTTCCAGCGGATAGGCAGCTCTTCGGCGGAGATCGTCTCCGATAGCGGCACCATCCAGCCGCCCACGCCCTCCACGATCACGCGATCGTAGCTGTCGGCCAGGGCGGAAAAGGCGCGATCCAGTGGTTCCCAGCCCACCGCGACGCCCTCGCGCGCGGCGGCCAGATGGGGCGATACCGCCTCCTCCAGCGCGATAGGGTTCACCAGTTCATACGGCGGCCGTGGCGCGCTGGCACCCTGCAGGTCCAGCGCATCCTGGTTACGCAGGCCCTCGCGCAGGCGCGCCGAGCCACTGGCCACCGGCTTCATGCCGGCCACGCGCTCACCGGCCTGGCGGAAGGCGTGGACCAGGGTCTGGGCGCCATGGGTCTTGCCGATCCCGGTATCGGTTCCGGTCACGAAGAGGTGTCGCGGCATGGGGAAAGCAGCCTTGCGGAAGCGGGGACGTGGCACCATACACGGCTTGCCTCCCCCGATGAATGCAGGACCCGCCATGTACCAAGCCCAGGCTATCGCCACCGACAACAAGGCCACGCTCTACGCCGAACTGGTGGAGCAGGCGCAGGGCCTGATGCACGGCGAGACCAACATGATCGCCAACGCGGCCAACTTCGCGGCGCTGGTTTACGACGTGCTGCCCGACCTGAACTGGGCGGGCTTCTACCTGTTCGACGGCGATGAGCTGGTCGTCGGCCCCTTCCAGGGCAAGCCAGCCTGCATCCGCATTGCGCTGGGCCGCGGGGTGTGCGGCACCGCCGCGCAGACCGGCCAGACCCAGCTGGTGCACGATGTGCACGCGTTCGACGGCCATATCGCCTGCGACGCCGCCTCGAACTCGGAGGTGGTCGTGCCGCTGTTCCGTGCCGATGGCAGCCTGTTCGGCGTGTGGGACGTGGATAGCCCGCTGGTGGGCCGCTTCGATGAAGAAGACGCCCGCGGCATGGAGGCGCTGTGCGCTGCCTTCATGAAGGCGATCGGCTAAATCGCTTCGCGGTCGGCCAGCGCACCCGGGCTGGCCGAGACCCTGTCGGAGCGGGGGGGGGGGGGGGGGGGGGGGGCGCCGCCCCGCCCCCGGGGGGGGCGGGGGGGGGGGGGGGGGGGGGGGGGGGGGGGGGGCCCGCCCCCCCCCCGCCCCCCCCCCCCCCCCGCCCCGCCCCCCCCCGGCGCCGGCGGCCCCCCCCCCACCCCCCCCCACCCCCCCCCCCGGGGGCCCCCCCCGCCGCGCGGGGGCGGGGGGGGCGGGGGGGGGCCCCCCCCCCCCCCCCCCCGCGGGGGGGCCCCCCCCCCCCCCCCCCCCCGCTCCGACAGGTGTTCGAAGGCGCTACGGGCCAGGGGTCAGAGTTCGTGCGCTCGCGGCGTGTGCAGCAGCTCGATAATCCGCGTGCGGGCTTCTTCCACGCCCGTCTTCGCCAGCGACGAGAACACCTGGACGGTGC
This sequence comes from Luteibacter sp. 621, assembly GCF_050435445.1. Taxonomy (NCBI): domain Bacteria; kingdom Pseudomonadati; phylum Pseudomonadota; class Gammaproteobacteria; order Lysobacterales; family Rhodanobacteraceae; genus Luteibacter; species Luteibacter sp. 621. The sequence continues at coordinate 30,948 of NZ_JBNDKI010000019.1, forward strand.
CGGGCACGTTCTGGGTCCGGAACATCTTCTTCATCGTTTCCAGTGCCTTGGATCCCTCGCCGCGCGAGACCTTGTCGGCCTTGGTCATCAGCACGTGGCAGGGCAGGTCGGTGTCCGCGCAGAACTGGATCATCGTGCGATCGAAATCCTTCAGCTCATGGCGGATATCCACGATGAGCACGACGCCGCGCAGGCTGCGACGCATCTTCAGGTAAGCATCGATCTCGCGGCGCCAGTGGTCGCGCATGGCGTCCGGCACCTTGGCGTAGCCATAGCCGGGCAGATCGACCAGGCGAGCGACCAGCGGCTCTTCGCCTTCCCGCTTCAACGGCGGCAGGTCGAACACCACCATCAACTGGGTGCGGCCCGGCGTCTTCGAGGTACGGGCCAGGCCGTTGTGCCCGGTCAGTGCGTTGAGCGCGCTCGATTTACCGGCGTTTGAACGGCCGGCGAAGGCGACTTCGGCGCCATCGTCGAACGGCAGCTGGGTGATTTCGTTGGCGGCGAGGGCGAAGCGCGCACCGTTCAGGACATTGGACGACATGGGACCTGGGCAGCCCGCGGGCTGAAGAATCGTTGGCCCGGCAGTGTATGCGATGTGGCGCCATGCCGCCCACGGCGATGGTTTGACCGACCGTGAGCGGGACATTCATAATCGTTTGAATGAGGCGCGGCAGGGTGCGCGCCCGGTCCGGAAGTATTCCTTTGTGGAGAAACCCATGACGTTTCGGCACGCCGCCGCTGCCATCACTGCGACTCTTTTCATGAGCGTCGCGTACGCCCAGACCGCCAGTCCCGCCAAGCCGGCCTCCGCGCCGGCTCCCGCGTCCACCGCCGCCAAGGCCGGTGCGAACGCATCCACCGACCCGGCCACCCCGGGCATGCCCCAGGCCACACAACCCACGGTCGCCGCCAATGTCTCCCCGGCTGGCCCGGCCAAGCCAGGCGATGCGACCGCCGGCCAGGGCAAGGCCGCTGTCTGTGGCGCCTGCCACGGCATGGATGGCAACTCCACCGATCCGGCCAACCCGCGCCTTGCCGGCCAGAGCGAGCAGTACATCGCCAACCAGCTCACCCAGTTCAAGTCGGGCAAGCGCATGAACCCGATCATGCAGGGCTTCGCCTCGGCGCTGTCCGAGCAGGATATGCACGATATTGGCGCCTACTTCGCCACCCAGAAGCCGCTACCCGGTGTCGCCGACCAGGCCCTCGTGGCCCAGGGTGAAACGCTCTACCGCCAGGGTGATACCGATCGTGGCATCCCGGCCTGCATGGCCTGCCACGGCCCGGATGGCGCCGGTAACCCGGGGGCGCAGTACCCGCGCCTGACCAGCCAGCACAGCAAGTACGTCGAATCGCGCCTCAAGGCCTGGAAGGAAGCCACCGCGCCTTCCGACGACCCGCATACCAAGATCATGATGCCCATCGCGCAGAAGCTCGATGACAAGGACATCGCGGCCGTCGCCAGCTACCTGGAAGGCTTGCATACGAACGATCCGTCGCAGGCCGCACCCGCGAGCCCGTGAAGGCGTTAAAGTTGGATGGATCGAACGGGCCTTCGGGCCCGTTTGTCTTTTAAGAACGCGAGAAAAGGACCCACGATGCGACTGCGCCTTCCCCTTCTTTGCGCCGCCCTGATCGGCCTTGCCGCCTGTGGCGGTGGTAACAACGACGCCACCCCGGCCAGCACGCCGGCCCCGGCAGCGACCGCACCTGCGGCAGCCCCGGCAGCCACTCCGGCACCGGCCAGCACCACGCCCGCCGCCAGTGCCCCGGCCGCCAGCGGCACCGCGGCGACAGCCGCCGCTGCACCGGCCGATGACGCCAACGACACCCGCCCCGCACCCAAGCCCTTCGTGGATGAAGGCAAGTGGGTGGAAGGTAAGCACTACTTCCGCATCGACCCGGCACAGCCGACCAGCAGCCCCGGCAAGATCGAAGTCACCGAGGTGTTCTCCTACGGTTGCCCGGCATGCTTCCAGTACCACGGCGTGGTCGATGACCTGGCCAAGAACCTGCCCCGCGGCACGGTCATGACCTACACCCCGGCCTCGTTCCGCCCCGACGAGAACTGGCCGCTGCTGCAGCGCGCCTACCTCACCGCACAGGCCTTCGGCGTGGACAAGCAGAGCCACGATGCGATGTTCGATGCCGTATTTAAGAGCGGCGAGCTGGGCATCATCGATCTGCAGACCAACAAGCCCAAGGCCCAGTCGGCGTGGCCGACCATCGATGACGTGGCGAAGTTCTACGCGAAGTTCGGCGTGAAACCGGAAGAATTCGCCGCCACGGCCAACTCCTTCACCATCAACACCAAGATGAAGCGCGCCGATGAACTGATCCGCGCCTACGAGGTCGATAGCACGCCGACCATCGTGGTGAACGGCAAGTACCGCCTTACGCCGAACAGCGCCGGTGGTTATGCCCAGTCGGTGGAACTCGTCCAGTGGCTCATCAGCAAGGAGGCCGCGGGCAAGTAACCCGCGTCCCCTATTACGGAGATTTCGATGATCAAGCGTCTTTCGTTCCTGTTCCTTGGCCTGGCCATGGCCACCGCCTGCTCGGCAGGCGGCAACGGCAATGGTGCGCCGGCGGCTGATCCGGCCGCCGCCGCGGCAGCCCCGGCCAGCAGCCTTACCGAGGGCACGGAATACATCGCCACCACCACCCCCGGCCGCTACGCGCCCAAGGACAAGGTGGAAGTGGTGGAGGTGTTCTCGTATGGCTGCATCCATTGCGCCCATTACGAGGAGTACGTTGAGAAGCTGCAGAAGGAACTGCCCAAGGGCGTGACCTTCCACGCCGTGCCCGCCGCCTTCAACGATGCATGGCTGCCGTATGCGCAGGCGTTCTACGCCGCGCAGAAGCTCAACGTGCTGCCGCAGACCCACGCGGCGCTGTTCAAGGCGATCCACACGGACCACTACCCCTTGGGCACGATCGAGGAACTGGCCGACTGGTACCACACGACCGCCGGTGTCGACACCGCGAAGTTCCTGGCGATTGCCAAGAGCCCCGAAGTCCGCGACCAGATCCTCGCTGACGTGAAGCTGTTCCAGGGCTGGGGCATCGATGGCACGCCGACCATCGTGGTGAATGGCAAGTACCGCAGCAATCAGATCAAGAGCTTCGACCAGCTCAACGATGTGGCGAAATTCCTCGTCAACCGCGAGCTCAAGGGCACCAAGTAAGCGCCTGCGACGGATGCCCCCCGTTCACGCGACGGGGGGCATCCTCTGGCCCCAGTGGCCGCATGAGTAACTCCTTATTCCCATGAACCGCGCCCCCAACGCCTCGCCCGCTCCCCAGCGCACCCTGCGCCTGCTGAGCTGCAACATCCTTGCCGGCGCCAGCGTGCAGCGGTACAGCGATTACTTCACCCGCAGCGTCAACGCCGTACTGCCGGGCCCTTCGAAACTGGCGAACCTCGATTCGCTGGCCGAATTGCTGCATGAGTTCGATGTGGTGGGCCTGCAGGAAGCCGACGCGGGAAGCCTGCGCTCGGGCTTCCTCAACCAGACCCGGTACATCGCTGAAGCCGCGGGCATGCCCTTCTGGAGCCACCAGCCGAACCGGCCCATGGTGCGCGTCGCCCATTCCGCCAACGGGCTGCTCAGCCGCATCGAGCCCACGGAAGTAGTCGACTACCCGCTGCCAGGCCGCATCAAGGGCCGTGGGGCACTGTTCGTCCGCTTCGGCCACGGCACGGACGGGCTCGTGGTCGTCATCGCGCACCTCTCGCTGGGTGCCGCCGCCCGCATGGGCCAGCTCGCCTTCATCGCCGAACTGCTCGCGCCCTACCCGCACGCGGTGCTGATGGGCGATCTGAACACCGAGCCGGGCAGCCCGGAGATGCGCCACCTGTTCGACAAGACGTCACTGCAGCCGCCTAAGATCCTCACGCCGACCTTCCCCAGCTGGAAGCCGCGCCGCGCGCTGGACCACATCCTGACCTCAGCCGATATCCAGCTCGATCGCACGTGGACATTGCCCCGTGCCTTCTCCGATCATCTGCCGCTCGCCGCCGAAATTCGCCTGCCGCTCGCCCTGGCCGCGGCGGCCGGCGCGACGCAACCAAGGTAAACCGCTCCATGAAACCCAGCCTGCGCGCTGCCCTGCCCTGGGCCATCATCATCCTCGCCGCCATCGCGGCTGCCGTGCTGCGCTACGCGTTCATCGAGCCCCAGCACATGCAGCACGCCTGCGAGGGTGACACCCGCCTGTGGTGGTGCAGTACGCGCGAGCTCGTGGTGCAGGGTTTCCTTTCGTACGGCTACGGCTATGCCGCCATCGTGGTGGCGCTGCTCGCGCTCGTTTGGCGCAGCATCGGTATCGCCACGCTCGCCGCATGCATTGGCGTGCTCGCGCTGCAGCTCTACTGCTACGAAGGCGGTGCGCTCGCACTGCTGATCGGCATGCTCCGCCTGGTGCGCGTGCAGTACGACCGGCAGCAGGCGGAACTGCTGGCGGATACCCCGTCGCACGCCTGAAGGGCTAACGCGACGCTCGCCGCCATGCGGCGAGCACGGGCACCGACAGCGCCAGGCTGAGGATCATCCAGCCCCACGACACCGCGTTGGCCCCCAGCTCCTGTACCACGACCGCCACGCCCAGCACGGCGATGATGATAGCGAGCAGGCGCTCTTCCACCAGCGGCATCAGCACATCCTCGCGCGTGCGCAACAGCGCCAGCAGCAGGAAGCCGATGCACGGCAGTGCGAACAGGCCGATCGGGAAATCGCGGTAGCGGCCGTTGAACACCATGAGAATGGCGTAAAGGCCCAGCACGAACATCCAGAAGAACCGCTGCGGCGTGAACCCATCCGACCACGCGATACCGAGCCGGCGGCGCTCCACCGACGGCGCAACGGCGGCCGTAACGTTCGCGGTGGATGCCAGGCGCGACGCGACGGCGCGCGCCAGCGAAAGCGCGGTGAACAGCGCGATGGCGCCGATCACGATGCCCGCGGCCCATTCCAGCGTGTTACGGCAGGAGAAGAGCAACAGGCGTACATGTGCGGCCAGCGCGGTGCCCGTGGCAAAGCCGGCAAGGGCCAGGGCAAGCCAGCCCTGCGCTCCACGCCACGTGCGGGCAAACGCGCCAGCGAGCAGGAACAGCAAGGCGCCCGCCCCGCCTGCGGCGAGTGCCCACGTCCAGCGTGGCTCTTCGACGACCGGCCCGGTCATGGCGAACTTCGGCTTGGCATCCACATCGAAGATGCCCCAATAGCCGCCGACCGTGCCTTCCAGGTCGCGTTTCCACGGCTGGTCGAACGCTTCGATCACGTTGTAGGGCATATCCACCGTGGCCGCATAGTTGAGGAACTCGCGGACATAGCGCGCTTCGTTCACCAGGCTCGCGCTCGCATCGCGGCGGGTGCGGCCCTGGCTGGGCCAGCCCGTTTCGCCGATCATGATCTGCTTGCCGGCGAATTCGTTCTTCATGTGCTGGTACACATCGGCCACGTGGTGCACCGCTTTTTCGGGCGCTACGGGCTCATCTTCCCAGTAAGGGAGAATGTGGATGGTCAGGTAATCGGTGACCTTTGCCAGTCCCGGGTGTTTTTCCCAGAACTCCCACACATCGGCGTAAGTGACCGGCACATCGGTCGCGGCATTCACTTTCGCGATGTACGCGGCCAGCGCCTTCTCCGAGAGCTCGCCACGCAGCATGACCTCATTGCCGACGATGATGCCACGCAGGCTGTCGTGGTCGCGCTTCGCCGCGGCAATGCCCAGCTCAACCTCGCGATCGTTCGCCACGGGGTCACGGCCCAGCCAGATGCCCATCAGCACCTTCATGCCGTAGCGGCCGGCGATATCGGGCACGGCGCCCAGGCCCTGGCTCATCGAGTAGGTACGGACGCAATCGAAGCGCTGCGAGAGCGCTTTCAGATCTGCCTCAATGCGCTCGGGCGGGATGAACGCGTGCAGGTCGAACGGCGTTTCGCCTTTCAGGCGGAAGGGGGCATACGAAACGCAGGCGATCTTCGCCGTAGGCGAATCCGGCAAGGCCACGGGGCGGCCGAGCAGGTACCAGTAGCCGGCGCCAAACACCGCGGCGGCGATGAGGACGATCCATGCGAGCAGGCGCGCGATTCGCGCAAGGGCGGTTTGGGGCGGCATGCCGTTCCAGGTAACGCGAGGGAAACCCCGCAAGCTTAGCGGGCTGGACGCTTCCACGCGATGAGTGGCGCCACCGGCCGTTCATCCGGCTTGCGCATGTCCTTCCCTTACAATGATGCAGACGTCTTCGTGAAGGAATCCCGATGGTCCCCGTGTTTCGCCGCCTGGCCGGCCTCGCCATCGCAGCCTGCGCCCTTGGCGCCAGCCTGGTCGCCCAGGCCGAGGGAACCGATGCCCAGCGCACGCGCTTCCGCCAGGCCTACGCGACCGCCTCGCAACAGGGCGGTGATGCATGGCGCGCCCAGGCCACCGGCCTCGAGAACTACTCGATCTACCCGTATATCGAGGCCGCCGCACTGACGCACGACCTGCGCACGCTCGATAGCGCCCGTGTACAGGATTACCTGCGCCGCTACCCGGGGATGATCCCTGCCGCCGACCTGCGCCGTGATTTCCTGGGCGAACTTGCGCGGCGCAAGGATTGGGCCTCGTTCACCGCCATGTACCAACCGGGCCTGGGCGATTCGCTCACCTGCTACAACCTGCAGGCGAAGCTGGCACGCGGCGAGAAGCTGGTGTTTGAAACGGACATGGCCGACCTGTGGCGCAAGGCCAGCCTGCCCAACAGCTGCGATCCGGTGATCGCCGCGGCGCACGACCAGGGCCTGCTCACGAACGACCGGCTGTGGTCGCGGATCGATGTGGCCGCTGATGCAGGCAAGGGCGGCACCGTCGCTTCGCTGGCGCAGTGGCTTTCCGCGGATGACATGCCCGCCGGCCAGCACCTGGGCCAGGCACTGAACGATCCGGCTACCGCCGCACGCGACGCGGCCACGTGGCCCGATACGCCACGCAACCGCCAGGCCGTGACCTTCGCCCTGCAGCGCTTGGCGCGTAAACAATCCACGGCGGCGGATGCGGCCTGGGCGCAGCTGGGCTCGCGCTTCGCGCTGACCGAACAGCAGCGCGGCAGCATCGAGAACGCCATTGCGCTGTTCCATGCCACCGATTTCGATGAAACCGCGCTGGAACGCCTTGCCGCCCTTCCGCCCGGTGCGCAGACCGATGCAACGCGCGAGTGGCGTGTCCGCGTCGCCCTGGCCCGGCAGGACTGGACTGCTGCGCTCGCTGCGCTGGATGCGCTGGGCACCGCGCAGAAGGACGACGGCGAATGGCGCTACTTCCGCGCGCTTGTACTGAACCGGCTGGGGCGACAGACTGAAGCGGCCAACCTGTTCCGCTCGGTGGCGCAGGAAGCCACTTACTTCGGCTTCATGGCCGCTGACCGGGTCAACACGTCGTATGCCATCTGCCCGTCCAGCATGGCGACCGACGAAACACGCGAAACCGCATTGCTCGCCGAACCGGGCATGGATCGCGCGTTCGAGCTTTATGCCGTGGGCCTGCAGAAGCTGGCGCGGCGCGAGTGGAGTGCCGTGTTGAACGGCCGCGACGCCGAGACACAGCGCCTGGCAGCCGACCTGGCATTCCGCAAGGGCTGGTACGACCGCGCGGTATTCACCCTGTCCTCGGGCGAGGCGCTGCGCCTGTACGAGCAACGCTTCCCGCTGGCACGCCAGGATGGGGTGGTCGAGCAGGCCAGCCAGGCCGGTATCGAGGCGCCCTGGGCCTACGCCATCATCCGCGCCGAGAGCGCCTGGATGAGCGATGCCCGTTCGGGCGCCGACGCGCGCGGCCTCATGCAGCTGTTGCCGGGTACCGCCGCCAACGTCGCGAAGAAGAACGGGCTGGGCTGGTCCGGCGGCGATAGCCTGTATGAGCCCACCACCAACATCGTGCTCGGCACGCGCTACCTCTCGGAGATGGCACAGCGCTTCAATGGTGCGCCCTGGCTGGCCAGCGCCGCGTACAACGCGGGCCCGTACAAGGTCGATCAGTGGGTGGATGCGCGTGGCACGCTCGATCCCGACCTGTTCGTGGTCAGCATCCCGTTCAAGGAAACCCGCGAATACGTTGCGCGGGTCATGGCGTTCGCCGTGATCTACGACTGGCGCCTCAACGGCAATGCGCTGCCGATCAGCTCGCGTATGACCCGTATCGGCTCGCCTTACACGCTGCCTGCGCAGGGCGCCGTGCGCAAGGCCGTTACCTGCCCCGCGCCCGCCGCGGCCAAACCCGCACCGCAGACGACGCCTGCGGTACTGGAGCCCGCGCCCGCCGCGGCATCGTCCGCACCTTCCGCTACCGAACCCCAACGCTGACCGCCGGGAGGCCGCCATGAACACGCAGCGCATCGTGATCCTTGGCGGCACCGGCTTTGTCGGCAACACGCTCGTCCCGCGGCTGTCGGCCGATGGGCATGCGTTGCTGCTCCTGTCCCGCAACCGTCAGGCGCAACGGCACGCCACCGTCGGGCGCAACGTGACCGTGGCGACGGCGGATGTGCACGACCCTGCCGTACTGCGCAGGCATTTCGCAGGCGCCGATGCCGTGATCAACCTTGTGGGCATTCTCAACGAGAAGGGCCGCAACACATTCGAGCGCGTGCACGTGGAGCTGACCCGCAAGGTGATCGAAGCCTGCCGGGACACCGGCGTGGACCGGTTGCACCAGATGAGCTCACTGAAAGCGGGCAAAGGGGAATCGAAATACCTGACGACGCGCGGCGAGGCCGAGGCCCTGGTGCGGGCATCCACGTTGGATTGGACGATCTACGAACCGAGCACGCTGTTCGGTCCCGGCGATGGCCTGGTCACCCGCTTCGATGCGCTGCTGCGCATGGCCCCCGCCATGCCGCTGCCACGCCCGGATTCAAAGATGGCCCCGGTGTATGTCGGCGACGTCGCCGAGGCGATCGCGCGCTGCGTGGCGAACCCCCTGGTTTCCGCCCTGCAGACCTTCGAGCTGTACGGGCGCGAAGTGTGGACGCTCATCGGCATCGTGCGCGCCATCCGTGATGCACGCAGCCGCCGCCGGCTGGTGTTGCCCATGCCCGATGCGCTCGGCAGGCTGCAGGCGGCCGTGGCGCAGTTCGTACCGGGCAAGCCTTTCACGCCCGATAACTTCCTGAGCTTGCGCACGGATTCCGTCGGTACGGTTGACGGCCTCGCCCGGCTCGGTATCGTGCCCCAATCGCTCTCGGCCTGGCTTCCTCGCCTGCTGAGCCAGCCGGTACGCCAGCGCCGCCTCGACGAAGCGCGCAGCCGCCGGCGCCCCTGATCACAGCAAGCCAAGGCACCCATGCAGATTTACCTCGTCGGCGGCGCCGTCCGCGACCACCTGCTCGGCCGCGCGGTCGTCGATCGCGATTGGGTCGTGGTTGGCGCCACGCCTGAGCAGATGCTGGCGGCGGGCTACCGTGCCGTAGGCAAGGATTTCCCGGTGTTCCTGCACGGCGACAGCAAGGAGGAGTACGCGCTCGCCCGCACGGAACGCAAGACAGGCCGCGGCTACCACGGGTTCGCGTTTCATGCCGATCCTACGGTAACCGTCGAGCAGGACCTGGAGCGCCGCGACCTGACGATCAACGCCATTGCGCAACACGAAGACGGCCGGCTGGTCGATCCGTACGGTGGTGTCGCCGATATCGAGGCACGCCTGTTGCGCCATGTCTCCGATGCGTTCGTCGAAGACCCGGTGCGCCTGCTGCGCGTGGCACGCTTTGCCGCGCGCTATGCGCCGCTCGGGTTCACGGTCGCGGATGAGACGATGGCGCTCATGCGGCACATGGTCGCGAACGGCGAGGTCGATCATCTCGTTCCCGAACGCGTGTGGGCCGAAACGCGCAAGGCGCTCGCCGAGCTGGCGCCTGAGGTGTTTGTGCGCGTGCTTCGCGAATCCGGTGCGCTACGCGTCCTGTTTCCCGAAGTCGATGCACTGTACGGCGTACCCCAACGGCCGGAGTTCCACCCTGAGGTCGATACCGGCATCCACATCGAAATGGTGCTGCACGCGGCGGCTGTGCTGGCGCCGGGCGATGCCCTGGTGGGCTACTGCGCGCTCACGCACGACCTGGGCAAGGCACTGACTCCCGAGGATGTCCTCCCGCGGCACATCATGCATGAGCAGCGCGGCATCGAACCCGTTCGCGAGATGTCCGCGCGGCTGAAGGTGCCGGCGGAATATGCCTTCATGGCGGAGATGGTCTGCAAGCACCACCTCAACGCGCACATGGCGTTTGAGCTTAAGGCCTCAACATTGCTGCGCCTGCTGGAATCGTTGGGTGCCCTGCGCCGGCCCGAACGGCTGGAAACCTTCCTGCTGGCGTGCATGGCCGACAAGCGCGGAAGGCTTGGCCACGAGGACGCGGCGTACCCGCAGGCGGATTACCTGCGCGCATGCCGCGCCGCCGCCGCAGCGATCACCTCAAAGCCTTTCGTCGACAAGGGCCTGCAAGGCCCGGCGATCGGCGAGGCCATGAAGAAAGCCCAGACCGCCGCCATCGCCGCTGTCGCAAAAGACATGTAGGAGCGCGCTTGCGCGCGATAGGGCGAAGCCCGGCTAACACCCAGGCGAGACCCAGGCTGCCTACAGCCGCGCCCCCTGATCCGCCGCCATCACCCCCTCGGGCAAGGCCGATGGATCAACCTCCTTCGCGAACAACATGACCTGGAATCGCTCGCCCATCTGGTCGGGCAGCGTGAGCTTCTTCACTTCCTGGGCCAGGCGGTAACGCGCGGCCTCGTCGGTGAGTGCCAGGTAATCGTCTTCGAAGAACTCCTGCATGCCCGCGGCGATCAGGAACTGTGCCTGTGGCATGTACGCCGCGACGCCGAAACCAGCGCTGTTGCCTGCCTCGGCCAGCGCGGTGAAATCCACCGACGCGGTGAGGTCCTGCAGGCCCGGCAGGAAGAACGCATCGCCATGTGCCCGGTGGCGATAGAACGCACGAAGCGTACCGTCGCTGCGGTCGGGCTGGTAGTACTCGCTGCGCACGTACCCATAGTCAGCGAAAAGCATGGCACCACGGCGCAACGTGCCCGCCACGGCCTGCATCCAGTAGGGCAGCTGTGGCAGCACCTCAGTACGGTAGCCGGCCTCGAACTCGCGGCCGAGGTCGCGCTCCAGGTGCCGTACGGCACCGTTCACCAGCACATCGGCCGGGCGATCGGTACGCATGAAGCGCCCTTCCCCGTCGAGCACCACGTACTCTTCGTACACCTCGCCATCGCGCGTGGTGAAGCGCGTGGTCGGCAGTGCATCGATCACTTCGTTTGCGAAAATCACGCCATCCCACGACTCTTCCAGCGGCGCATCCAGCCACACCGCACGCCTGGCCACCTCAGGCGGCAGGTTCGCATGCAAGCGAGTGCGCTGGCGCTCGCGCAGGTCGGCGCTGGGCTCCAGGATCATGAAACGACGTGGCAACGTACCCGCGGCATCCAGCGCACGCAACGCCGCTTCGGCGAAGGCGCCACTACCTCCGCCAATCTCGAGGAAATCGGCGTCCGGGCCGAGCGAGGCAAGCACGGGCTGGAAGGCGCGCACGACGCAACGGGCGAACAGCGTGCCCAGCTCCGGCGCCGTGACGAAATCACCTTCGGCGCCGAACTTCGCTTTGCCCGCGCTGTAGTAGCCCAACCCGGGCGTGTACAGGCAGCGCTCCATGAAGCGCGAGAAAGGCATGGGGCCATGCGCGGCGATCTCTTCGCGCAGGAGACCTGTCAGGTGTTCGGAGTGGGCGCGCTCGTCCGCGCCGGGTTCGGGTAGGCGGTCAGTCATGCGGGCTAGGATACCAGCCCGCTCCGCCATGGGCTTGCGCCGCACCGCTCCTACACGAACCCTCGCGCCGTGGGCATCGGCGGCCTTAGAAATCCTGCTGGAGCGAGAGGAACACGCCGCGGCGCGGGCCGAACTGCGGGGCGCCCACGCCGATGCCGGAGCCGTCGCGGATCTCGTACGTGCGGTCCAGCGCATTGACCAGCGCCAGTTGGGCGTGGGTCGCGCCGATCGGGGTCAGGTTGAAGTCGTGCGCCACACTCAGGTTCAGCTGGAAATACGCCGGCAGGTGGTCGCCATTGGGCACGATGCCGTCGCTGCGCAGGCCCGATCCGAACAGGTAATCCGCACCCACCCGCGTGCCTTCGCCAAACGCGTAGCTCACACCGCCCGACGAGGTGTATTTCTGGTCGTGATCGAGGTGGATGTAGTGGTCGTAGATGTACGCCAGGTCATCGGGCGAAAAGTTGTACTGGCTGGTGATCACGCGCTTGCCCACGGCGCGGTTGTACGAGAAGTTGAAGTACGCGGTGAGCGCACCCCCGTCGTAGTTCACGGTCAGCTCGTCGCCCTTGATCTTGCCCTGGTCGTAGTTAAACGTGGAGTACACGACGGCGGCGCCGAACTGGCCTTCATCCTGCAGGCGCTGCACGTTGCGGCGGTAGCTATCCAGACCCACCGTCCAGGCATCGCCGAACTTCTGCGAGATGCCCACGTCGTAGTAGCTCGAACGCTCGGCCAGCGGCAGGTCGTTGCCGTTATCGGCCAGCGCATTGGTGGTACCCACGAACTTCGCGATCGCGGTAGGCGTGATCGATTCGGTCGCCGGCGGCGTGAAGTAGCGCGAGTAGCCGGCGTGGATGGTGGTGCTGTCGGTGGGCTGATACACCACGCCAAGGCGCGGGCTCAGCTGGCTCTCGGGCTTGAACGCGTTGAACTTGTCGGCGCGCAGCCCGTAGTTCACGGTCCACTGCGAGCCGATGCTCCATTCATCCTGCAGGTACGCGGCGTACGTGCGGGCAAGGATGCGGCTGGTGTCCAGGATATTCAGCGGCGTCGTCGAGGTCTGGTTGCCGTCGGCATCGGCCGGGAAGACCAGCGAATTATTGGTGGCATTGGCGCGCTCGAACGAGCCGTAGATGCCGTAGCGCAGCGTGTGGTTATCACCGAGCGGCGTGGAGAAATCCGCCTGCAGCGTATCGGCGCGGTTGGAGCGGCGCACGTCCGAGGCCACGCCGTTGAACATCAGGTCGCCGATATCATCGGGGGTGAAATCCAGGCCGCTGTAACGCTGGCCGGCCGAGACCTGGTACGCCGTGCTGCCCACCTTGCCCTGCAGGCTCAGGATGCCGAAACGGGTCTTTTCCTGCTGGCGTTCGTTGAGCTGGGCCGAATCGAAGTTGGTGACATCCAGGTAACCGAACTGCGCCTCCTGGCCCGGGTTATTCGGAATCTCGAAGCGGTTGTTCGTGGCACCGAACATGAAGCTCAGGCGGGTATCGTCGTTGATCAGGTACGACAGGTCGCCGAACGTCTTCACCTGGTTGGTGTGGTCGTGGATCGCCTTGCGGCTCGAGGTCGGGTTTTCGATGCCAACATCGTTCTCGAGGTAATTGGCGGTGAGGAAGAAGCTCCACTTGCCTTCACGCCCGAACAGCGTGGCATTCGGGTTCAGCGTGCCGAACTGCCCGCCGGTGATACCGACGCTGCCGCCGATGCCATCCTGCTTCTGCGAACGCGTGGTGATATCCACCACGGCCGCGGTGCGGTCGCCGTACTGCGCCGGCAGCGCGCCGGTCAGCAGCTTCACGTTCTCGATCATGCGCGCGTCGAGGGTCTGGCCGAAGCCGCCGATGCTTTCCGGGATCACCACGCCGTTCACACGGTACTGCAAGTTCGCGTGGTCGCCGCGCACGTGTAACTGGCCAAAGCTGTCCTGGACCACGCCCGGCGCCTGCAGGATCACCTGGTTGAGCGGGGTGGAGTCGCCGAGGGGGAGGGCCTGGATCGTCTGGCGATCCATCACGTACTGGCTGCTGCCGGTGTCCGGGGAAAGGCTGTTGCGCGCCTCGTCCAGCTTGGCGGTGACATCGACGGCACCAAGGTTCGTAGCTTTTTGCGGGGTATCCGCATCATCGGCGGCGTGGGCGGCAAAGGCAGAAAGAGCAAACGCGATAGCAATCGCAAGACGCACAGGCTTCATGGGGACGGGGCCATAGAATGTTATATTGTTTCAACAGTCTCGACCGCGAATCTTTCCGGAAACTTTCATCGCAGGGGACCGTGCCGTTAGTCACCCACCGGCGTTCAGGTGGCGGGCGGCGCGCTGGCGGGCAGTGGGAGCCGGCTTAGGGCTGCCAGAGGGGGAAGGCCACGCGCGCTTCACGATAGGGCCTTCACCCTTTCCGCCAACCTTCCGGGAGAAAACGATGGCGAAACGCGACCCCGCCTCCAGCTCCAAAGAAATCGTGCCCACCGAAGGCATCGAACGCGGTGAGAGCCCGGTGGCAAAAGCCATCCTGGAATTCGTCAGCCGCATTCCCGAGAGCGAGGTACCCAAGGCGGCCAAGGGCTCTGCGGACGAGGAATGCCGTCGCCTGGCCAGTGCGGCGGCCAACAAGGCGGCGCTGACCGCCGGCTCGCTCGCCCTGCCCCCGGGTCCGCTGGGCTGGCTCACGGTGCTGCCCGAACTGGTCGCCATCTGGCGTATCCAGGGCCAGCTGGTCAGCGATATCGCCGCCGCTTACGGCAAAACAGCCAAGCTCGGCCGCGAACAGATGCTGTGGTGCCTGTTCCGGCACACCGCCGCCCAGGCCTTCCGCGACATCGCCATCCGCGTCGGCGACCGCCTGGTCTTCCGCACCACCGCTACCAGCGTGCTCCAGCGCCTGGCCGGCCGCATCGGCGTCAGTGTCACCAAGCGGGCCGTCGGCAAAGGCATCTCGCGCTGGCTGCCGGTGGTGGGTGCCCTCGGCGTTGGCGCCTACGCCTACTACGACACCGGCCAGGTCGCGAAGACCGCCATCGACCTCTTCAGCGGCGACATCCACATCGACGACGGTAAGGGTGACGGCGACACGCCTGGAAAGAAGGGCGCAAAAACAAGGAAACCGGACGTCGAGGCCGCGCCCGCGCGCAACGCAACGAAAGCGCCCAAGGCCGCTGACGGCCCTGTAGCGGCACGCCTTTCGCGCGATCCGGTGCCAAAGCCGGCGGCCCGAAAAGCGGTGAAGAAGACAGCCTCCCGCAAGCGCGCAACGGTGAAAAAGACGTCCGCGCGAAAGACCGCCGCCGCGAAAGCCGCCCCGAAGAAAGCCACCAAAAAGACGACCGCCCGCCGCCCCGCCACGAAGAAGCCCACCCGCAAATCCCCCTCCGCGACGTGACGCCCGCCGCACTTTCCGGCAAGCTGCCCGCGCACCGCCAAGGGAATAAACCATGAGCCAGCCACCGGTCATCCTCGTCACGGGCGGCGCACGCCGCGTCGGCGCCGTCATCTGCCGGCGCCTGCATGCCGCGGGTTGCAATATCGCGCTGCATTACCGCAGCTCGGCCGACGATGCCGAAAATCTGGCGAAGGAACTGAACGCCGCACGAGCAGACAGTGTGGCGTTGTTTTCTGGCGCGCTCGATAACCCCGCCACGCCCGATCACCTGATCGGTGACGTGCTTGCCGTGTTCGGGCGACTAAGTGGGCTGGTGAACAATGCCTCGGCGTTCTATCCCACGCCCATCGGTCAGACCACGCAGGCACAGTGGGATGACCTGTTCGCGGCTAATGCACGTGCACCGTTTTTCCTGTCGCAGGCTGCGGCGCCTGCACTGCGCGAAGCGAAAGGCGCGATTGTCAATATCGTGGATATCTACGCTGAGCGCCCGCTTGCGGGGCATACGGTTTACGTAATGGCCAAGGCGGCGCTGGCGATGCTTACGCAGTCGCTCGCGAAGGAACTGGCGCCCGAAGTGCGGGTGAACGCCGTGGCGCCGGGCGCCATCCTCTGGCCTGAATCAGGCAAACCGGAGGAAGCAGCGGAAGCGTTGATCGCGAAGACGCCGCTGGCGCGCAAAGGCGAGCCTGACGATGTGGCAGAGGCCGTGCGATGGCTGATGCTCGATGCGCACTACACCACGGGGCAGGTTATCCATGTGGATGGTGGGCGGGTGCTGACTATTTAATGCCGTCAGGACACGTGCCGCGCCAAAGGCGCGGATCGCGCGCAAGCGCGCTCCTACACGCATCCTGCAACCACAAAGGCCCGGCATGTCTGCCGGGCCTTTGTGTTTACGTCTTCTGGTTTTACTTCTTCTGGCGGAAGGCGCTTTCGAGCAGCGCGCGATCGAAGCCTTCGCCCGGGTCGCCGTACTCTGCGTAGCGATAGAGGGCGGCGGCGTAAACGCCATGCATCGCGTTCTGGAACAGGCTCAGGGCGACCAGGGCAATGACGCCCACGGCACCTACGGCAACCATCAGCGCCACCGAACCGGTGGAAGCCGCGCCGACGAAGAGCAGGATGCTGACCAGCATGACGCAGAAGGTGAGGATGCCGCCCGCAAGGCCGATACCCGCGTTACCGATGATGTTCTCACCCCAGGTGCGTTTCACCAGCGAGGCGCTGTCCTTCACGGCATCCACGGGGCCGACGTTCTGCGCGGCGAGTACCGGGACCACGAGGAACGTGGCGACCGTCCAGCCCACGCCAAGCAGGCCGGCGACAATGCGGCCGATGAAGCCGGCGCGTTCCTGGATCGCACGGAGGATCATGCCGACCGTCGCCGAAATCAGCGCGTAGCCGATGATCGCCGGGAGCTTGCTCCATGCCGAGCGCAGACCGTCATTGAGCGTGGGATTACCGCCATCCAGGCGAATGAACGCGGCCGAGGCGAGCGCCGTGTTGAAGAAGATCACCACGCCGTACTGTACGAAATAGAACAGGAACGACACGGCGAGGAACACCGGTGATACGTGGCGGCCGCCATCTTCCAGGCCAGTGCGGTGGCCGTGGTACAGCGAGAACACCGGCCACGCGAACGAGGCGATGACGATCAGCGATGCGAGGCCCGCAAAGAGCGGAAACAGCATCAGCTCCTTGTCCTGGCGGAGGATGTTGGCGCTGGATTTCATCAGCGCCCAACTGCG
This sequence comes from Luteibacter sp. 621, assembly GCF_050435445.1. NCBI lineage: Bacteria > Pseudomonadati > Pseudomonadota > Gammaproteobacteria > Lysobacterales > Rhodanobacteraceae > Luteibacter > Luteibacter sp. 621. The sequence goes on from NZ_JBNDKI010000019.1 coordinate 47,890, forward strand.
TGCGAACTTGCCCATGTCCTTGCATACCCCCTGGGGTTGGCGTTTGTGGCGGTGTTTTAGCACCCGGAGCGGGGCCGGCGCCACCGCGATAGGTCACGCCCACCGATCCGTCGTCGCTGACGCAATAGGGCCGGTGTAGGAGCGGGGGGGGGGGGGGGGGGGGGGGGGGGGGGGGCCCCCCCGCCCCCCCCGCGCCCGCCGCGGGGGGGGGGGGGCGGGGGGGGGGGGGGGCGGGGGCGCCCCCCCCCCCCCCCCCCCCCCCCCCCCCCCGCTCCTACAGGGGCATCGGTTCCTCAGTGAGGGGTTCTTTGCCGGCCGGGAACGCCGCCCACAGGGCGGCCATGGTCTGGCCGGTCACCGGATGGCGGGTTTCCGGGGCAATATCGGCCATGGGCTTGAGCACGAAGGCGTGGCGCAGTTCGCCGCGCGGAAGCTGGAGGTGCCCCTTCCCGCTCAGCACCAGGTCGTCGTAAAGCACGATATCCACGTCCAGCGTGCGACTGGCATAGCGATCGGAACCGCGGACCCGGCCGTGGCGATCTTCCAGGGCATGGAGCCAGTCGTTGAGTGCTTCCGGGCCAAGGTCGCTATTCAGCCCAACGGCCAGGTTGAAGAAGTCGGGGCCGTCGAAGCCGACGGCGGCACTGCGATACACCGGCGATACGGCCAGTTCGCCGAAGCGGGTGCGCAACTCGGCCACGGCCGCCGCCAGCCAGCGGGGCGCATCGATATTGGAACCCAGGCTGAGGTAAGCGCGGCCCATTCAGTGCTCCAGTGCGGGGATGCCACGCAGCGCACCGAACCCTTCGCGCACATCGCCGCCCGAGGGCTGCTGGAACGGCCGCAGGCCGAACTCCGGCAGGATGGCGATAAGGTGATCGAAGATGTCGGCCTGGATCCGTTCGTAATCCAGCCACACCACGGTGTTGGTGAAGCAGTAGACCTCAAGGGGAATGCCCTGCGGGCCGGGATCGCGCATGCGCACCATGCGGGTCATCGTGTCGTGCACATCGGGGTGCGCCTTGATATAGGCCTCCGCGTACGCGCGGTAAGCGCCGATGTTCGTCTGCCGCCGGCGGTTCGCGGGGAGTTTGCCCGGCTCGCCCAGTGCATCATTCCAACGCTGGATATCTTCGCGTTTCTGCTTCAGGTAGGCCGCCAGCAGGTAGATCCTGGCGAAGCGCTCGATCTCGCCCTCTTCCAGGAAACGTACGCACGCGGCATCCACGAACAGCTCGCGCTTGATCCGGCGCCCACCCGAATCCGACATGCCACGCCAGTTCTGGAACGACTCGGAGATCAGGCGCCACGTGGGAACGGTAACGATGGTGCGATCGAAGTTGCGCACTTTCACCGTATGCAACGTGATATCGATGACATCGCCATCCACGCCCGCCGAGCTCATGGTGATCCAGTCGCCCACGCGCAGCATGTCGTTGGTGCTTAGCTGGATCCCTGCGACGAAGCCGAGGATCGTGTCCTTGAACACCAGCAGCAACACCGCGGACATGGCACCGATGCCAGAGAGCAGCAGGGCGACGTTCTGATGGGTAAGCCGGGTGATGACCACCACCACGGCCACGATCCACAGCACCAGCTGCAACAGCTGTACCACGCCCTTGATCGAGCGCTTACCAGCGGGCGTCGCACTGTACAGCGATTCGAAGGCGATCAATGCGCGGCCAATGGCGGCGATGACGCAGACGATCATCCAGCACACGGCCACATCGCGGATAAACCCCGCGAGGCTGTCCTCGTCCTTCACCTCAAGGAACAAGGCAATGCCGTAGTACACGACGATGGCCGGCAGCATGCGTGCCAGCCAGCGGAACGCGCCGAACTCATATAACGCATCGTCCCAGCGCCACGCGGTGTGGCGCGTAGCGACACGCACCACGCGGTGCAGGAACACGCGGCCGATGAGGCCAACGAGCCACGCAACGACGAAAAGGCCGGCGATCGCGCCGATCCGCTTCAATTCAATAACGGTGAACATGTCATCCATGGTGGTTACTGCTCCGGGGGTACATCAGGCCGGCCTCGTGCCGCGTTCGATGCGCACGCCGACCGCGCGGGCGCCACGCACGGCACCCGGCTTGGAAAGTTTCAGGCGCACCCACGAGACACCGAACTCATCGCGGATGATCTCGGCGCAGCGTTCGGCCAGCGTTTCGACCAGGCCGAAACTGGAGGCTTCGACATACGCCTGCAGCCGCTTGGAGATCGACTTGTAGTTCAGGGTGTCGTTGATGTCGTCGGTGGCGGCCGGGCGGCGGTTATCGAACGCCATCTCCAGGTCGAACGAGAGGGTCTGCCGGATCCGGCGCTCCCAGTCGTAAATGCCGATGACCGCTTCGATGCGCAGGTCTTCGATGAAGACGATATCCATGAGGCCCGTGGTGCGAGAAGAGGGCCTTACAGGGTACCCGTTACCGCCATGCTCTTGTAGGAGCGCGCCTGGGCGCTCCTACGTTGCTTTGATTACGCGGCTGGCGGGAGGGTTTCGAGGCTCCACCGCGGAAACACCTCAATGGTGTCGTCCTGGTGCTGGCCCGCAGCCAGGCGGATGGCGCCGGCGAGCGCGATCATGGCCCCGTTGTCGGTGCAGAATTGCAAGCGTGGGAAGTACACGCGGAATCCGTCCTTCGCCCCTGCTTCGGCGAGCTGTTCGCGCAGGCGCTTGTTGGCGCCAACGCCGCCAGCGATCACCAGTCGCTTCGCCCCGGTGGCCTCGAGGGCACGGCGACACTTGATCGCCAGGGTATCGACGATCGCCTCTTCGAACCCACGGGCGATATCGGCCCGGGTCTGCTCAGACTTATCTGAGGCCTGCCAGGCCAGGAGCACCTGGGTCTTGAGGCCGGAGAAGCTGAAATCCAGGCCCGGCCTATCCACCATGGGGCGGGAGAAGCGGAATTTGCCAGGCGTGCCCTGCTCCGCCAGCTTCGCCAGGGCGGGACCGCCGGGGTACGGCAGGCCCATCAGCTTGGCCGTCTTGTCGAAGGCCTCGCCCGCGGCGTCATCCAGGGTATCGCCCAGGATCCGGTAGTCACCAATGGCCTTCACTTCCACCAGCATGGAGTGGCCACCCGAGACCAACAGGGCCACGAACGGCGGCTCCGGCGGGTCATCTTCTAATAGTGGCGCCAGCAGGTGGCCCTCCATGTGGTGCACGCCAATGGCCGGGACCCCGAGGGCCCAGGCCATGGCGCGAGCCGCCGAGGCACCCACCAAAAGGGCGCCGACCAGGCCTGGGCCCGCCGTATAGGCCACGCCGCCCAGGTCGGCCGGGGTCAGGCCGGCATCCTTCAGGGCTTGGCGCACAAGGGGTACCAGCTTGCGCACGTGGTCGCGGCTGGCCAGCTCGGGCACCACGCCGCCGTATTCCGCGTGCAGCTTGATCTGGCTGAACAGGGCGTGGGAAAGCAGGCCACGGCCCGGATTTTCCGGGTCCCAGCGCAGCAGGGCCACCCCTGTTTCATCACAGGAGGTCTCGACGCCTAACACAGGCTTTGAAATTTGCTTTTCGATCACGTTATAATCCGCGGCTCACCCGGGTAGCCCGGGCAGTTTAATCAAGTGGAGTTTCCATGCCGAGCGTTAAAGTCCGCGAGAACGAGCCGTTTGAGCTTGCCCTCCGCCGCTTCAAGCGTACGTGCGAAAAGGCTGGCGTGCTGGCCGAAACGCGCAAGCGCGAATTTTACGAAAAGCCGACCCAGGAGCGTAAGCGCAAGCGCGCTGCTGCGGTGAAGCGCCACCTGCGCCGTCTGTCCCGCGACACGACGCGCCGGACCCGCATGTACTGATTGCCTCGCCGGCCTGTCAAGGCCGGTGCTGGACCCGCGGCTGGCGCGTTCGCCCGCTGCCGCCGCAATCAGGCGGAAATCCCGAGCCGGCTCCGCCGAAAGGTGGAGCCGGCTTTTCGTCGTTCTGGAGAAAATGCGATGACCCTCAAGGCAAAGATCACTGACGACATGAAGGCCGCCATGAAGGGCGGCGAGAAGGACCGCCTGGCGGTGATCCGCCTGATCCAGGCCCAGATCAAGCAGCGCGAGGTGGATGAGCGCATTGAGCTGGACGATACCCAGGTCCTGGCCGTCCTCGAAAAGATGCAGAAGCAGCGCCGCGACTCGATCGAGCAGTATGACAAGGCCGGGCGTGACGACCTTGCATCGGTCGAGCGCTACGAGATGACCGTGATCGACGCCTACCTGCCGACCAAGCTCAGCGATGCCGAGCTGGATGCCCTGGTCGATGCCGCCATCGCCGAATCCGGCGCCACCACCGCCCGCGACATGGGCAAGGTCGTGGCCCTGGTGAAGGAAAAGGCTGCCGGCCGCGCCGACATGGGCGCCGTGGCAGGCAAGGTCAAAGCCAAACTGGCCTGATGGGAGGGGGCGCGAACGCGCCCCTTCCGGTTTCACAAACGGCCCACACGGCCCGCCGCATCCTTCCCGCCGCGGCAGGGGGAGCGTCCTCCGGCTCTTTTGGAGGGAATCCCATGCTCAAGTACGCCATCATTTTTGGCCTCATCGCCCTGGTCACGGGCGCCCTGGGCTTCAGCAAGATCTCGGGCGTGGCTGCCACCATCGCCAAGGTCTGTTTCGCCATCTTCCTGATCCTGTTCGTTCTCGCCATCCTGGCGCTCGTCATCGGGTTCAAATTGGCGTTCTGATCGTTTCGTCAAGCTCCTCGCGGAAACGGTTGCGTGGCATCCTAGGCGACTGATGCGCGGCCGTATTCCCGACAACTTCATTGACGACCTCCTGACTCGTGTCGACATCGTCGACGTGATCGAGAAGCGTGTGCCCCTGAAGAAGGCGGGACGGGAGTGGACGGCCTGCTGCCCGTTCCACAACGAGCGCTCGCCCTCGTTCTATGTGAGCCCCACCAAGCAGTTCTACCACTGCTTTGGCTGCGGGGCCCACGGCAGCGCCGTCCGCTTCCTCATGGACTACGACCGACTGGAATTCCCCGACGCTATCGAGGAACTGGCCCAGTCCGTTGGCATGAAGGTGCCCTACGAGGGTGGCCGTGACGACAAGCCGCGCGAAGACCGCACCGATCTTTACACCCTGCTGGACGAGGCGGCGAGCTTCTACCAGCGGGAACTGGGCACGAGCGACGAGGCCCGGGCCTACGTCGAAAAGCGCGGCCTGGATGAGGAAACTCTCAAACGCTTCCGGATTGGCTGGGCGCCCGCTGGCTTCGACGGCGTCCTGAAGGCCCTCGGCACGAGCGATGCCCGCCGCAAGCTGCTCAACGATGCCGGCATGGTCGCAAGCAACGAGCGCGGCAACCGCTACGACCGGTTCCGCGAACGGGTCATGTTCCCCATCCTGGACCGCCGCGGCCGCGTCATCGCCTTTGGCGGGCGGGTACTTTCGTCCGACCAGGGCCCGAAATACCTCAACTCGCCAGAAACACCCCTGTTCCACAAGGGGCGCGAGCTGTTCGCCCTGTGGCAGGTGAAGCAGGCCCACCAGACCGTCACCCGGATCATGGTGGTCGAGGGCTATATGGATGTGATCGCCCTGCACCAGGCTGGCCTGCCCATCGCGGTGGCCACCCTCGGTACCGCCACCACGCCCGACCACGCGGAAGTCCTGTTCCGCGCCGCCCCCGACGTCTTCTTCTGCTTTGACGGCGACCGTGCCGGCCGCCAGGCCGCCTGGCGCGCCGTCGAATCGATCCTGCCGCGCATGCGCGATGGCCGCCAGGCGCACTTCCTGTTCCTGCCCGATGGGGAAGATCCGGACACCCTGGTGCGCAAGGAGGGCAAGGACGGTTTCGAGAAGCGCATGAAGGAAGCCATGCCGCTGTCCGAGTACTTCTTCGAGGAACTGGGCCGCGACGTGGATACCACCCGCCTGGATGGCCGCGCACGCCTGGCGGAACGGGCCCGCCCGCTCATCGCCAAGCTGCCCGATGGCGCCTTCCGTGACCTGATGGCCGACGAGCTGAAGCGCCGCACGGGCGCCGGGGCGACGTTCGAGCCCGAGGCTCCCCCGCAGCGCGCCGCCTCGCCCAACCGCCCCGCCAACGTGCAGCGCAGCCTGGTCCGCAGCGCCATCACCCTGCTGCTAGCCCAGCCCGCGCTGGCGCTGGAGGTGGAGCCGCCCTACCCGTTCTTGCGCCTGGACCGGCCGGGGGTGGACCTGCTCGCCGAACTGATCGATATCGTCCGTTCGCGGCCGGATATCCGGCCGGCGGTGCTGGTCGAGCACTTCATGGAGCGTGCGGAGTACGCCTCGCTGCAGAAGCTCATGCAGGCCGATGTGGTCGGCGAGGCGGACATGCAGCGGGTGGAGTTCCTTGATGCGCTGGGCCAGATGCAGCGCCAGGCCACGACACAACGCCGCGAGTTCCTGATCGCCCGCAGCCGTGAAGGCGTGCTGGATGACACCGAAAAGGCGGAACTGCGCGTCCTGCTGGCCGCCCGCGTGATTTCCGGCGAGGCGGCGGCCGAATGATGCGCTGCACCTGCGATGTCATGCGATCCATGGGATCATCCGGTCTTCGTACCCCGAAGGACCCGGCCCGGACCGGACGTGCCAAAGCCTGATGGAACTGCTCAATAGCCTCGTCGACGTCTTCGGGCGGAACGGCTACATCGCCGTCTTCCTCGCCCTGATGCTCTGTGGCGCGGGTTTGCCGCTGCCCGAGGACATCACCCTGGTCGCCGGCGGCATCATCACCGGGCTGGGTTATGGCGATGTGCACACCATGGTGGGCGTGGGCATGGCCGGCGTACTGGTGGGCGATTCGACCATGTTCCTGCTCGGCCGCCACTTTGGCGGGCGGATCATGCGCTGGCGCTTCGTCGCCCGCCTGCTCACCCCCGAGCGCTACGCCAAGGTCCAGGAAAAGTTCGAGCGTTACGGCAACCGGCTCATGTTCGTGGCCCGGTTCCTGCCCGGCATGCGCACCGCCGTCTTCATCACCGCCGGCGCCACCCACCGCGTAGGCTTCCTCCGCTTCCTGCTGCTCGATGGCATGGCCGCCGCCATCAGCGTGCCGATCTGGGTGTACCTGGGTTACCTGGGCGCGCATAACCACGAATGGCTGGCCATGTGGATCCACCGCGGCCAGGCAGGACTCTGGCTGGCGATCGCCGGTGCCGTGATCGTCGTCGGCATACTGTGGTGGCGTCGCCACAAGGCGGCCGAGCGCGAGTGCGAAGCCCAGCACAAGCAGAAATCGATTCCGCCGCGCTTGCGTAACGACGAGCGCAGCTAGATTCTCGCGGATCGTCGCGCCTACACAAGAATCGTCAAAGACCTACGCAACGTCGAGAAAGGCCCTGCGTCGCATGAACGACGCAATCAGCGACGATCGGTGCCACGTTCACTCGAACATGGGTCCTGATAAGAAAATGGTCGCCAATCTTTCCGAAGCACCATACGCCGACGATGTGCTTCCCGACATCCGCACATCTGCCGAGGTCGACGGCGTGGTCACACGGCTCGTTGTCTCTGATGAAGTCACGCACCTTTACCTGCGCGACTATCGTGATCGGGAGCTCAAGCTCATCGTAAGCGACGCCACGATTGCCCGTGGCATCGCACCGCATATTCAGGGCGGACTTGTGCGCGTGGTGGCCGATGGCTATTGGCAGCGCCTGAAACCGTACGGCTGGCTTCCGAAGCAAGGGGCTTGTCACGCACGATCGTTCGTCGTTCTCAAAACCACCCCTCTCCCCCAGATCCTCGACGACTTCACAGCGATAGCAGCGGACGGCTGGAATGCGCTCGATGACCCGATGGCGGCGTGGAAGGAATTGAGGCGATGAAAACGCTACGTCCGCGAACCTGGCTCTTTTTGGTACGCCGCGTCTCAACCCTGGCTGCCGAGTTCGGCCACGAGCCAATCCCGGAATACGGCCGTTTCCTCCCGGGAGGCCGCCTCGCGTGAAATGGCGAGATAGTAGCTGTGACGCAGCGGAACGTCGCGGGACACGGGCGCCGCTAGCCGCCCAGCAGCCAGGTCATACGCCACCAGCAGATCCTGCGCCAACGCCACGCCCTGCCCCTCAATCGCGGCCTGCAGCATCATCGTGCCGTCGCCGAAACCCATCTCGCGGGAAATGGCGCCCGGTTCCACGCCTGCCTCTTCGAACCACTGGTCCCAGCTGGCGATGGCTACGGCACGGCGGCCCGGGCGTTCGTGCAGCAGGAGGTGCTGGAACAGGTCGGCCGGTTCGCTGATGCCCTCGGCAACGCGGGGAGCACAGACGGGGGTGTAGCCCGTGGTCACCAGCAGGTCCATGCCCTCGCCAATCCGGTCGTCGATCGAGAGATCCCAGCCCGCATCGCCGCCGTCGGTCACCACCTCAACAGCGATATCCGGGTGCTTCGTGAAGAAGCGAAACAGCCTTGGCACCAACCATTTCGTACCGAAGGTAGCGGGTACAGCCACCCTGAGTGAGGCACTTCGCTGCCCCATCACCTGGTCCGTGGCGTGCTGCAGTGCACGAAAAACGTCGCGGATGCGCGGGAAGTAGTTCTCGCCAGCCGCCGTCAGTGTGAGCTTATTGTTGCTCCGCACAAACAACGCCGTGCCAAGGTAAGACTCCAGCAATTTGACTTGGGCACTGACCGCCGCGGCCGTCAACGAGAGTTCCTCGCCAGCCTTGGTGAAGCTCAAATGCTGCGCCGCAAGCTCGAACACACGCACGGCGTTGAGGGGGAGCGAGCGCTTCATTGCGAAGTCATCAAGAAAATTTTGGGGAAAGCCCGAAGAAATTCTAGTTTGCCTGTCCCGGCAGGTGACGCCAAGAATCCGGTGGCCTTGAGAACGGATCTTCGATGAACACCCTCACCATCGACACCGGTACCACCAACACACGCGTCACCGCGTGGCGCGACGGCCAGGCCATTGGCCAGGCGGCGACACAGGTGGGTGTACGTGATACCGCGATCACGGGTAATACGAAAAAGCTGGAAGAAGGCCTGCGCGACACGATCAATGCCGCCCTGGCTGATGCGCAGCTCGACAAGGGCGAAATCGGCCGCGTGCTTGCCTCCGGCATGATCACCTCCAACGTCGGCCTCTGCGAAATTCCGCACGTTCCGGCTGCGGCGGGCATCGATGACCTGGCCAAGGCCATGCGCGAGTCCCTCGTGGAGACCGTCTGGCACCAGCCCATATGGTTCGTGCCCGGCGTTCGCAACGCGGTGGAGCACATTGGCCTGCATAACTGCGAGGCCATGGACATGATGCGCGGCGAGGAGACGGAATCCTTCGCGCTGGTGGAGCGGCTGAGCCTGCACGAGCCCACCGTCATCGTGCTGCCCGGCTCACACTCCAAATTCGTCAGCATCGATGCGAAGCAGCGCATCGACGGTTGCGTGACCACGCTGGCCGGCGAGCTCCTGCACGTCATCTCGCACGACACCATTCTCGCTGGCTCGCTGAAAGACGGCTTCGCCAAGCGAATCGATCCGGAAATGCTGCTTGCGGGTGCTGCATCGGCCAAGCGTATCGGCCTGGGCCGCGCCTGCTTCAGCGTGCGCATCCTGGACCAGTTCGCCGTATACGACGCCAATGCGCGCGCCAACTTCCTGCTCGGCGCCGTGCTCGGTTCGGACTTGCTCACCCTGAAGAACTCGAGCGCGATCCGGATGAGCCCGGGCACGCGGTTCGTCATCAGCGGCAAGCCGATCCTGCGTGAAGCCATTGCCCGCCTCGTGGAAGGCGACGATTTCTTTTCCGGCACCGTCACGGTGCTGGGCGACGACGAGCAGAGCGACCTGGCCGGACACGGCGCGATCGCCATCGCCCGCCGGCGCGGTCTGCTCGACTAACCCGCGACACATTGGAGGGAACGCATGAAGATCAAGATCGCCCTGGGCGTTAAAGCCCTTGCGCTAGCCCTGGCCATGACGGCCGGCACGTCGGCCTTTGCCGCCGACGAGCCCGTGAAGATCGGCTTCGTGGTGAAGCAGCCGGAAGAACCCTGGTTCCAGGATGAGTGGAAGTACGCCGAGCAGGCCGCAAAGGAAAAGGGCTTCACGCTGGTAAAGATCGGTGCACCGGACGGCGGCCAGGTCCTTACCGCCATCGATAACCTGAAAGCGCAGCACGCCCAGGGCTTCGTCATCTGTACGCCCGATGTGAAGCTCGGCCCATCCATCGTCGCCAAGGCCAAGATCAACAAGCTCAAGCTGATGACGGTGGATGATCGCCTGATCGATGGCTCCGGCAAGCCGATCGAATCGGTGCCGCACATGGGCATCTCGGCCAGCAAGATCGGGGAGCAGGTCGGCCAGGCCATCGCTGATGAAATGAAGAAGCGTGGCTGGAAACCGGAAGAGACCGGCGCCCTGCGCATCTCTTACGATCAGCTGCCGACCGCGAAGGATCGCACCGATGGCGCGATCACCGCGCTGACGGCCGCAGGCTTCCCGAAGGCCAACGTCGTGAACGCGCCGGAAGCCAAGACCGATACCGAGAATGCGTTTAATGCCGCGAACATCGCGATCACCCAGAACCCCAAGTACAAGCACTGGATCGCGTTCGGCCTGAATGACGAAGCCGTGCTCGGCGCCGTGCGCGCCGCCGAAGGCCGTGGTTTCCGCGCCGAGAACATGATTGGCGTCGGCATCGGCGGCAGCAAGTCGGCGCTCAACGAGTTCGCCAAGGCGGAAGCCACCGGCTTTTTCGGCAGCGTGCTGATCAGCCCCAAGCGCCACGGCTATGAAACCTCGATCGACATGTACGAGTGGATCAAGAACGACAAGGCCCCGCCGCCGCTCACCCTTACGACCGGCCGCCTGATCACCAAGGCCAATGCCGCTGAAGTGCGCAAGGAAATGGGCCTCTGATGAGCACGACGACGATCGCGCCGCGCCTGGAATTCCGCCATATCGGGAAGACCTTCCCGGGCGTGCGCGCGCTCGGCGACGTGGGCTTCAGCGTGCGCGCCGGCAGCGTGCATGGCCTGCTCGGCGAGAATGGCGCAGGCAAGTCCACCATGATGAAGATCCTCGGCGGGGAGTACATCCCCGACGAGGGCGAGGTGGCGATCGATGGCCAGGCCATGCAATTTCGCAGCGCCGCCGATGCGATCGCCGCCGGCGTCGCCGTGATTCACCAGGAACTCCAGTACGTGCCTGAGCTCTCCGTCATGGAGAACCTGCTGCTGGGCCGCCTGCCCACCCGCTTCGGCATGGTGGACCGGCGCAAGGCGCTGGCCTGGACACGTGAAAAACTCAACGCCCTGGGTGTCGATCTCGATCCGCGTGCCCGCCTGAAGTCGCTTTCGATCGGCCAGCGGCAAATGGTCGAGATCGTCAAGGCGATCCTGCGCGATGCCAAGATCCTTGCACTCGACGAACCCACCAGTTCGCTGTCGCACCGTGAAACCGAAGTGCTCTTCCGCCTGGTGAACGACCTGCGGGCGCAGGGCAAGGCCATGATCTACATCTCGCACCGCCTCGATGAGATCTTCGAGCTGTGCGATGCCGCCACCATCTTCCGCGACGGCCGCAAGGTGGCCGATTTCGACACGCTGGAAGGCGTGACCCGCGAAACGCTGGTGCAGCGCATGGTCGGCCGCGATATCGGCGATATCTTCGGCTACAAGCCGCGCGAGCATGGCGCGGTGCGCCTTGCCGTCAAGGGCGTCACCGGCCGCGCCGTCCCACAGCCGGTGGACTTTGAAGTAAAGGCGGGCGAAATCGTCGGCTTCTTCGGCCTCGTCGGTGCAGGGCGCTCTGAAATCATGCGCGTGGTGTATGGCGCGGATCGGCGCCTGTCCGGTGAGGTCAGCGTCGATGGGCACCCGGTGAAGGGCTCGCACATTCGCGACGCCATCCGCAACGGCCTGGTGTTCTGCCCGGAGGACCGCAAGGAAGAAGGCATCATCGGTGTCCGCTCGGTCGCCGAGAACATCAATATCAGTGCGCGGCGCAATCACCTCACCGCTGGCCTGTTCGTCAACGACCGTTACGAAGCACGCACCGCCGATACATTTATCGAGCGCTTGCGCATCCGCACCCCCCACCGCCGCCAGGAGATCCGCCTGCTTTCGGGCGGCAACCAGCAGAAAGCCGTGCTGTCGCGCTGGCTGGCCGAGAAAGACCTGCGCGTGCTGATCGTGGATGAACCCACGCGCGGCATCGACGTGGGTGCCAAGAACGAAATCTATAACGTGCTGTACGAGCTGGCCGGGCGTGGCGTGGCCGTGGTGATGATCTCGAGCGAGCTGCCTGAGGTGCTCGGCGTATCAGACCGCGTCATTGCCATGTGCCGTGGGCGTATCACCGCCCAGTTCAACCGTGGCGAAGCGAACGAGGAAAACGTCCTCGCCGCCGCGCTGCCCGAAGGCGCCAGCGCCACCCCCATGAGGAATGCTTGAAGCCATGACCGAGACGAACGCCGCCGCCATCGGGGCTGCCCGCGAGACGCAGGCTGACCGCCGCCGCGCCCTGCTCTGGCAGATCGTGGACGATTACAGCCTGATCCTGATCTTCATCGCGTTGTTCGCGGTGCTCAGCCTCACGGTGCAGTACTTCTTCAGCTGGGACAACGTGGTGGGCCTGGCCCTCTCCGTATCGCAGATCGGCATGGTGGCCTGCACCATGATGTTTTGCCTGGCCTCGCGCGATTTCGACCTTTCCGTGGGCTCCACCGTCGCCTTCGCCGGCGTCATGTGCGCCATCGTTTCCAACGCCACGGGAAGCGTGGTGCTTGGCATCGGTGCCAGCCTGGTCGCAGGTGCGCTGATCGGCGCCGTGAACGGCGTGGTCATCGCCAAGCTCAAGATCAATGCGCTGATCACCACCCTGGCCACCATGGAGATCGTGCGCGGCCTGGCCTTCATCACCTCGCAGGGCCAGGCTGTGGGCGTTACCAGCGAAGCCTTCTTCACCCTGGGCGCGCTGGAACTGTTCGGCCTGCCCGTGCCGGTGTGGATCACCCTGGCCTGCTTCGTGGTGTTCGGCGTGCTGCTAAACAAGACGATTTATGGGCGCAACACCCTGGCGATCGGCGGCAACCCGGATGCGGCGCGCCTGGCTGGCGTGGCCGTGGATCGCGTCCGCATCGCCATCTTCCTCATCCAGGGCGTGGTCGCGGCACTGGCCGGCATCATCCTGGCCAGCCGCATGACCAGCGGCCAGCCCAACGCGGGCGAAGGTTTCGAACTCAACGTCATCTCGGCCTGCGTACTGGGTGGCGTCTCGCTCATGGGTGGCCGTGCGACGATCAGCGGGGTGCTCGTTGGCGTTCTCATCATGGGCACTGTGCAAAATGCCATGAGCCTCATGAACATCGACGCCTTCTACCAGTACCTCGTGCGCGGCGCGATCCTGCTTATCGCCGTGCTCGTGGATCAGCTTAAGAACCGCAGGCAATCGCGCTGATGACCGATTCGTTCAAACCGCTTTCCGAACACCGCCAGGCCCACGCCGAGGGCGTGATCTGGGATGACCTGGCCAACGTCGTCCGCTGGACCGATATCGCCACCTCGCAATTATTCGCTTACGACCCGGCCACCGGCCGGGTCACCGAAGAAAAGCTGCCGGCACGGGTGTGCTGCTTCGCACTCACTCATCAGAAAGGCGTGCTGCTGCTTGCGATGGAAAAGCAGGTGGCACGCTACGACACGCGCGATGGCGCGCTGACCGTGCTGGAAGATATCGAGCCCGAGATCGCGGGCACGCGCGCCAACGACGGGCGTTGCGACCGAGGTGGCAACCTGGTGTTTGGCACCTTGAACGAGCGCGGGCCTGAGAAGGTCGCTTCGTTCTGGCGCTACACGCGCGAAGGCAAACTGCACCGCCTCGCACTGCCGAAGGCCGCCATCACCAACAGCATCTGCTTCAGCCCCGATGGTGAAACGATGTACTTCACCGATTCGCCCACCGCGCAGATCATGGCCTGCGATTACGATGCGGCCAGTGGCGAAGTCGACCGCATCCGGGTGTTCACCGAGCTGCGCAAGGGCATGGAACCGGATGGCTCGACGATCGATGCCGAGGGTTTCCTGTGGAATGCCGAGTGGGGCGCATCGCGCGTGGTGCGTTATGCGCCCGATGGCCGCATCGATACCACCATTGAGCTTCCTGCCCGCCAGCCCAGTTGCGTCACGTTTGCCGGCCCCGCGCTGGATCGCATGGTGATCACCTCCGCGTTCAAATACATGGATGAGGCATTGGTGAAGGAGGAGCCGCGCAACGGCGCCATCTTCATCGGCACGCCACCGCGTGGTCACGGCCTCCCCGAAGCCCGCTATGGAGATGAGGTAGCTGCATGAGCACCGTGACACCTGATCCGCGTACCACCCCACTCCCCCGCCTGGCCGGCAAGGTCGCTATCGTGACCGGTGCCACCCAGGGCATTGGCGCAGCCACCGCGAAGCTGTTTGCCGCGCACGGCGCCTCGGTGGTGCTGAATGTGCTGGAAGACAACGCCCAGGCACGCAAGACCCTCGATGAGCTCAACACCGACAAGGCCATGCTGTTCCAGGCCGATGTGACCGATCCGGGCGCGATCCAGCGCATGGTCGATGCGGCCAACGAGCGCTTTGGTGCCGCCGACGTATTGGTGAACAACGCGGGCATCAACGTGTTCAATGATCCGCTTTCGCTGAGCGACGAGGAGTGGACGCGTTGCTTTGAGGTGGACCTGAAGGGCGCGTGGAACTGCGCCAGGGCCGTGCTACCCGGCATGCTGTCGCTGGGCCGCGGCAGCATCGTGAACATTGCTTCCGTGCACGGCCACAAGATCATCCCGCACTGCTTCCCGTACCCCGTCGCCAAGCACGGCCTGATCGGCCTGACCAAGGCGCTGGGTATCGAGTACGCCGCAAAGAACATCCGGGTGAACTCGATCTCGCCGGGCCTGGTGCTCACGGCCATCGCCGAGGCCGGCTTCGCTGCCGCGGCCGATCCGGAAGCGGAGCGCCGCAAGCAGACCGAGATCCTGCCGAACAAGCGCATCGGCACGCCCGAGGAAATCGCCTACACGGCACTCTTCCTCGCCTCGGATGAAGCCCGCTACATCAACGCCGCCGACATCCGCATCGATGGCGGCCGTTCGCAGCTCTACCACGAGTAACCCCATGGCCTGGCCTACCGCGCTTCCACTTATCGCCATTCTCCGGGGCATCACCCCGGACGATATCGTCGCCCATGTTGAGGCGCTGATCGAATCCGGCTTCGATGCCATCGAGGTGCCCCTTAATTCCCCCGACTGGCACCGCAGTATCCCCATGGCCGCCCAGACGGCCGGGGATCGCGCCCTGGTCGGGGCTGGCACGGTGCTCACGCCGGAAGACGTCGATCGTGTGGCCGACCTGGGTGGCCACCTGCTGGTCACACCGAACACCTATCCTGAGGTAATCCGCCGCGGCCGCGAGCGGGACATGTACACCTCGATCGGCTTCACCACCCCAAGCGAGGCATTTGAGGCCCTGCGGGCCGGTGCCCAGTCGCTGAAGCTGTTCCCGGCCAACGTGTACGGGCCTGCCTACGTCAAGGCGATCCGGGCGGTGCTGCCCCCCGACGTCCCGCTACTGGCGGTGGGCGGCGTAACACCTGACAATCTGGCTCAGTTCCTCGACGCAGGTTGCATCGGCGCCGGGCTTGGCAGCGATCTGTACAAGCCGGGCCAGCCGGTGTCGCGCACGCGCGAACGCGCCGAAGCCTTTGTGAAAGCCTACCGTTCGGTCTAAGCATGAAAGTAACCAAGATCACTACGTACCGCGTTCCGCCCCGATGGATGTTCCTGAAAATGGAAACGGACGAGGGCGTTGTCGGCTGGGGCGAACCGGTCGTCGAAGGGCGCGCACGCACGGTCGAGGCAGCAGTGCATGAGCTCTCCGAGTTCGTCATCGGCAAGGATCCGGCTCACATCAACGATATCTGGCAGGCCATGTACCGCGGCGGCTTCTATCGCGGCGGCGCGGTGTTCATGAGCGCCATGGCCGGTATCGACCAGGCGCTGTGGGATATCAAGGGCAAGGTGCTCAACGCCCCGGTGTACGAACTGCTCGGCGGCCGCGTCCGCGATCGCATGAAGACCTATTGCTGGGTCGGTGGCGATCGCCCGGCGGATATTATCGCGCAGATGAAGGAGCGCCTCGCCCACGGCTTCGATACCTTCAAGATGAATGGCTGCGAGGAGATGTCGATCATCGCCTCGAGCAAGCAGGTGGATGCGGCCGTGGCCAAGGTCGCGGAGATTCGCGAAGCGTTCGGCAACACCATCGAGTTCGGCCTGGATTTCCACGGCCGTGTCTCCGCCCCGATGGCCAAGGTGCTGGTGAAGGAACTGGAGCCGTTCCGCCCGCTGTTCATCGAGGAACCGGTGCTGGCCGAACAGGCCGAGCACTACCCGCGCATCGCCGCGCAGACGTCCATTCCCATCGCCGCCGGCGAGCGCATGTATTCGCGCTACGAGTTCAAGACGGTACTGGAACGCGGTGGCATCTCGATCATCCAGCCGGATCTTTCGCATGCCGGTGGCATCACCGAGTGCTTCAAGATCGCGGCCATGGCCGAAGCCTACGATGTCGCCCTCGCACCGCACTGCCCGCTCGGCCCGATCGCCCTGGCCGCGTGCCTGCACGTGGATTTCGTCAGCTGGAACGCCACGCTGCAGGAACAGAGCATGGGCATCCACTACAACAAGGGTGGCGAAGTACTGGATTACGTGCGCAACAAGGAGGCGCTGAAGCTGGACGACGGCGGCTATGCCCAGCCGTTCACCGGCCCGGGCCTCGGTATCGATGTGAACGAAGAGCTGGTGATCGAGCGCAGCCGCGACGTGCAGGACTGGCGCAATCCGCTGTGGCGGCACCCGGATGGGTCAGTCGCGGAGTGGTGATACGGCGTCGCCGCTTCGTTGGCTGATCGCGCGCAAGCGCGCTCCTACACCATGCCGACGCAGGCTTCTGTAGGAGCGTGCTTGCACGCGATCCGTACTCGCCTCGCCGCAGCTATGACCGACTGCCCTTATAAGGGCGCGTCTGCGTGCCATCGCTATCAAGAACGCGCGTCTGACCCAAACCTAGCCCATCCAGCCGGTAGTCGCCGATAGCCTCCCGAATGAGGCGGAGCGTCGGCAAGCCCACGGCGGCCGTCATGCGCCGCACCTGCCGGTTCCGCCCTTCACGCAGCGTGATACGCAACCAGGCATCGGGCACCGTCTTGCGAAAGCGCACGGGCGGGTCGCGCGGCCACAGCCATTCGGGCTCGTCGATGAGCTCCGCCCCTGCCGGCAACGTCGGCCCGTCGTTCAGCAAGACACCGCGGCGGAGCCTGTCGAGGGCTTCCTCGGTGGGCGTGCCCTCCACCATCACCACGTACGTCTTCGGCTGCTTGTGCTTCGGATCGGCCAGGCGGTGCTGTAGCTTCCCGTCATCGGTCAGCAACAACAGCCCTTCGCTATCGTGGTCCAGCCGCCCGGCGGCGTAGACGCCCTTCTGCGTCACGAAGTCGGCCAGCGTGCGCCGGCCGGCTTCGTCGGTGAACTGGCACAGCACCCCGAAAGGTTTGTTCAGGGCAACCAGCACGTTACTGCGCGGGCTTCACGAAACGCAGGGTCATGCGGTCGGATTCACCGATCGCCTGCCATTTGGCCTTGTCGGTCGCGCCCATGTCGTAGGTCGGCGGCAACGTCCACACACCCTTCGGGTGGTCGTGGTTGTCCTTCGGGTTCGCGTTCACTTCGCTCTGGCCATCCAGCTTGAAGCCGGCATCGGTAGCGAGCTTGATCACGTAATCGGTCGGCAGGTAGCCGCTGTTCACCACCTGGTCCAGGGTCTTGCCCTTGTCCGCGCGGTGGTCTTCCACGCCGAGCACGCCACCCGGCTTCAGCACCTTGTAGAACGACTTGAACATGGCCTCGGCGCTGCCATCGGCCGCCCAGTTATGCACGTTGCGGAAGGTGAGCACCATATCTGCCGAACCATCCGGGCCTAGGGTCGGCTGCTTGTTGTCAAACTCAACGAACTTCGCGTTCGAGTACTGCTGCGGGGCGAACTTGAACTTGTTCTCCAGCGCCGTGCGGCTCTTCGAACCGGGCGGCACCGCGGCGATGTAGTGGCCGTGGGCATTGAGGTACGGCGCCAGGATCTCGGTGAACCAGCCACCCGAAGGCCAGATCTCGATCACGGTCATATCCGGGCGGATGCCGAAGAAGGTCAGCGTTTCCTTGGGGTGGCGGTACGCATCGCGCGCCGTGTTCTTCGGATCGCGCCACTTGCCCGCGATCGCCTGGTCGAGCTGCGCCGCGGAAGCCTGGCCGGCGCTGGCCGGCGGGGTCGCCTGGGCCGGCTGGTCGGCATCGAATGCCATGGCGGCAGCCGGAAGGGCGAGACCGACGAGACCTGCGAGGATGAGCTTCTTCATGAGGGCTACCACCGTTGGGGGACAGGGCCGGAAGGCTAGCACGGGCCTGCCTGCGACGACGCGTGCCTTGCGGTAGCCCTCACGAATGACCGAGCATCATCGGCGTTTCCCACAGGGAAGATCCCCATGCCCGTCCCCCCGCCCCGCCGCCTCGCGGGTGCCATCCTTCTCGTACTGGCCGGTTCGGCCAGCGCACAGGACGCCCAGCCGCTCGCACCCGTGGTGGTCACCGCCACGCGCAGCGCCCAGTCACCCTACGACATCCCAGCGGCGGTCGATTCGGTGCGCACGCCACCCGACGGCACGCTCGATGTGAACCTCTCCGAGCGCCTGCAATCGATTCCCGGCGTCACCGCGCGCGACCGGCAGAACTACGCACAGGACACGCAGATCTCGATTCGCGGCTTCGGTGCCCGCTCCACGTTCGGCATCCGCGGCATCCGCCTGTACACCGATGGCATCCCGGCGACAATGCCCGATGGCCAGGGCCAGGTCACCCACTTCAACCTCGATTCGGCAGAACGCGTGGAAGTGCTGCGCGGCCCGTTCTCGGCGCTTTATGGCAATGCCTCAGGCGGCGTCATCCAGCTGTTCACCGCCGATGGCACGGAACCACCGGAGCTGCGCTTCGGCGTGGCAGGTGGCAGCAACGGGGTGTTCCGCGCTTCGGTGAATGCACGCGGCGTGGAAGGTCCGGTCGACTACAACATCGATCTCAGCCACTTCCGCACCAGCGGCTACCGCGACCACAGCGCGGCGCGGCGCGAATCCGGCAACGCCAAGCTGGGCTGGAAGATCGACGACGACCGCAAGCTGACCCTGGTGTTGAACGCGGTGGATATTCCCGGCGCGCAGGATCCACTGGGCCTGACCAAGGCGCAATTCCATGCCGATCCGCGCCAGGTGGCCAGCGTGGCCGATACGTACAACACGCGTAAATCAGCCGACCAACAACAGGCGGGCCTGATCTACGACCAGCGCATCGACGATTCAAACAGCCTGCGCGTGATGACCTATTACGGGCAACGGACGGTCACGCAGTACCTTTCCATTCCCGTCGCCACCCAAACGGCGCAGCCTGGCAATTCAGGCGGCGTGGTGGACCTGGGCAACGCGTACGGCGGTGGCGACGCGCGCTGGACGTGGCGCAACGAGGTCCTTGGCCGGCCGTTCGAATTCGCCGCGGGTGTCGCTTACGACAACCAGCACCAGCATCGCGAGGGCTACAACAACTTCGTCGGCACGACGCTCGGTGTGCGTGGCGCCCTGCGCCGCGACGAGATCGACCGCGTGTTCGATTTCGACCAGTACGCGCAGGCCACGTGGCGCGTCGCCGATGCCTGGACGCTGATGGGCGGAGTACGCCACAACGATGTGCACTTCAGCTCCACCGACCGCTACATCGTGCCCGGCAACCCCGACGATAGCGGTAGCGAGAAGTACAGCGCGACGACGCCGGTGTTCGGCGTGCTGTGGCGTGCGGCCGGCTGGGCGCACGTGTACGCGAACTGGGGCCGCGGTTTCGAAACGCCGACATTCTCCGAGATTGGCTACCGCGCGGATGGTGGCGCGGGCCTCGCCTTTGACCTGAAGCCGTCGAAATCGGAGAACATGGAAGTCGGCCTGAAGCTACGGCCCACGGACGCGATCACCGCCGGGCTTGCCGTTTTCCGGGCCGACAGTGATAACGAGCTTGCCGTCGCCACCAACGTTGGCGGCCGCACTACCTACCAGAACATTGCCCGCTCACGCCGCCAGGGCATCGAAGCCTCCTTCGATGGCGAGCTCGCACAGGACCTGCACCTGCTGGCGTCGTATACGCACCTGCAAGCCAGCTTCCGCACGCCGTTCCTCACCTGCGTTTCGGCGGGTTGCGCCGCGCCCGATACCCCGGTGGCGGCTGGCACCCGCATTCCCGGCGTACCGCGGTCCATGGGTTATGCGGCACTGAAGTACGGAAGGGAAACCGGCGTGCAGGCGGGCATCGATATGAACGCGATGGGCTCCACCTCGGCCAACGACCTGGGCACGGCGGTGGCCCCCGGGTACGTTCTGTTCGGTCTGTCAGGTGGTTATATCTTCGATAACGGCCCTTGGCGCGTGAACACGTTCGCCCGCGTGGATAACCTGGCCGACCGGCATGTGATCGGCTCGGTGATCGTCAACGATGGCAACGGGCGGTATTTCGAACCGGCGCCAGGACGGACGTTCCTGGTGGGCGTGGATGTGCGCTGGCGGTGAGCCCGATCGCGTGCAAGCACGCTCCGACAGGCTTACGGTTGCCCTGTAGGAGCGCGCTTGCGCGCGATGCTCTTATGCGGAGATGGCAAGGCGCTCGGAGCGATACATCAGGGCAGTAGCCCACACCGCCAATGCGGCCGCGGCGAAACCGCCTGCCAGGCACAGCGCCAGCTCCTGCCCGGTGATGCCATCGCCACGCAGCAACTGCACGATACCCAGGTTCTGGCCCAGCAGCGGCACCGCGTACATCCACGGCTCCGGCTTGATCGGGATCACCGACAGCAACGCGCTGGGCAAGATCGGGATGATCATCAGGATCGACAGGTACGTCTGCGCCTCGCGGTAGCTCTTGGCGAAGGCCGATACCAGCGATTGCAGCGCCGCCAACAGCACGATCAGCGGCAGCATCAGCAGCACCACCTGCGCACCGAAGTGCAAACCGAGGTCGAGTGCGATGCCCAGCTTCTCCGTGGGAATGAACCATGGCGCCGTGGCAAAGGCGGACACGCTAAGCAACAGGCTGATCACGGAGAACGTACAGATTGCCGCCAGCTTGCCCGCCAGGATCTTCCAGCGCGCCACCGGGTTCACGAACAGCGGCTCCAGTGACTGCCGCTCGCGCTCGCCTGCCGTGAGGTCGATCGCCAGGTACATACCGCCCATGAACACGGTGAGTACGAAGAAGTACGGCAGGAACGAGAACATCAACGCGGAGCGCGACTGGGACGTTGCCTGGTCGCGCTCGGCCACGCTCACCGGCCACGCCGTGGATGGCGAGAGCCCGCGTGCAATGAGGCGCATGGCACCCTCGCGCCGTGCATAACTCTCGACCACGCTGCGCACGCGGGCGACCGCCGTATTGGCATCACGACGGGAGGAGTCGTAAACCAGCTCCACCTGCACGGACTGCCCTTTTTCCCATGCTTTGACGAAATCGGGGGCGATGCGAATCACCACATCGGCCCGCATGTCATGTACGGCGCGCTCGGGATCGGCTACGGCGGGATCCGCATCGATACCCGCGCCTTTCAGCGCGTTCATGAAGTTCGGGGCTAGTTCCGCGCCAATCACGGGAACGTGGATCGGCTGGTCCGCTCGCGCCAGCTCACGATTCACCATGACGTTCATCAGCATGATGAACAGCACCGGCCCCAGCAGCGGGCCCGTGATCAACGCATTGATCAAGGTACGCCGGTCGCGCAGGTTCTCGCGCACTTCCTTCCAGTAGACGGCAGTGAAGGCATTCATGCGGCCAGGCCCTCGTCGGTACCAATGATCGTCACGAAGGCTTCCTCGAGGCTGGTCTGGCCGGTCTGCTCGAGCAACGCCGCCGGCGCTTCATCCGCAACCACGCGGCCGTGGGCGATGACGACGATGCGATCGCACAAGGCAGCTACCTCCTGCATGATGTGGCTGGAGAACAGCACGCAACGTCCTTCGTCCTTCAGCTGGTGCATGAAGCGGCGCATGGCGCGGGTGGCCATCACGTCGAGGCCATTGGTCGGCTCATCGAGCAGTACATTGCGCGGGTCGTGCACCAGTGCGCGGGCAATGGCGGTTTTCACGCGCTGGCCTTGCGAGAACCCCTCGGTTCGCCGCGCAGCGATGTCGCGCATTTCCAGTGCATCGATCAGCGCCTCGCGACGGCGCGCGATATCGTTTTCCTGCATCCCCTGCAGGCGGCCGAAATAAGTGATGTTCTCAGCCGCCGTAAGCCGTTTGTACAGCCCGCGCGCATCGGGGAGCACGCCCAGGCTTCGGCGAACCGCGATCGGGTCGACCGCGGCATCGATGCCATCGACCAGGACCTGGCCGGCATCGGGCTTCATCAGCGTATAGAGCATCCGCAGTGTCGTGGTCTTGCCCGCGCCATTGGGCCCGAGCAATCCCGTGATCTCGCCATCGCGCGCCGTGAAGCTCACGCCGCTGACGGCATGCACGTCGCCGAAGGTCTTGCGCAGATCCTTTACTTCGATCATGGCGTGGCTCCATTAAAACCCACGAACACAGGAGCCGGTGACAGGCGCTCCAGGCACTTGCCATCCAGGCCCTTCGCATCGGCCTTGTCGATGAACTGATCCAGCAGGCGCGGCATGCAGCCACGCGCCACGACATTGTGGCCCTGTCCCTTCAGCACGAAGTGGCGGCCGTTCGGCAAGCCCTTCAGTACCTCATCGCCATAGCGCGGCGGCGTGACCGGATCGAACTCGCCCGACATGAGCAGCGTGGGCACCGGCCCCCGCAACGGCTGGTGAAAATCCGCCGGGCGCTTGCCGTGCGGCCATACCGAACAGGCGGCGCGGAACGCTTCGATCATGTTGTCGCCCAGGATAGTGTCCTTGTCCTGCGGGCGGGAGGTCAGCAGGTCGGCGTCCTCGGAACAGATCACGGAATACTGCATGCCGCCATCCATCGTATCGCCCAGGTCGCCCGTGAGCAGCTTGGCCTGGCCAAGCAAGGGGCCAACATCGCCACGTGCTGCGGCGTCGATCGATAGTGGCAGCAAGGCCGCCGTCTCAGGCGAGTAGGCGAACATGCGCACCACGGTGGCGAGTACGTACTCACTCAACGTGCGCTGCGTGCTGGCGTAGGTCTGCGGATCGCGGAAGCTCACCTTGTGCGGATTGGCGCGCAGCGCGTCACGCAACTGGTACAGCGTCTGGTACGGATCGGCGAAGCGTGCACGGCAGGCTTCGTCATTCGCGCAACGGGCGAACTGGGCCTTGAGCGCCGCATCGAGGTTCACCGCAAAATCCTCGCCAAGAACCAGCGCGTTGGGTGCGACGCCGTCCAGCGTCAGCGTGCGTACGGCATCCGGGTGGCGCATGGCGTATTGCTGTGCCACGCGCGTGCCGTACGACACGCCCAGCACGTTGAACTTCGGCGAACCCAAGGCCCGGCGCAGATCTTCCAGGTCGGCGACGGCATCGGTGGTGGTGTAGAAGCGCACATCGGCCTGGGCGGAGAGCGCATCGAGGCAATGTTGTGTTTCCTTGCGCACCGCCGCCACATCCACGCCGCGGCTTTCTTCGGAACCACCCGGCACGTCGTGGTCGTCCCCTTCCCGGCAGCTCAGTGGATGCGAGCCACCCGTGCCACGCTGGTCCAACAGCAGCACGTTGCGATGTGCCAGCACCAGGCCCATGGCGGGTGCGATGCTGGAGTAAGTTTCGGTCGCGGCCTGGCCGGGACCGCCGGCGAGAAACACTACTGGATCATCGGCGGGCACCTGCGCGCTACTACGCACCATGGCCAGGCGCATGGTCAGCTTGCGTCCGTCGGGGTGCTCACGATCTTCGGGCACCTGGAACGGCGCGCACCACGCCGCGGTAGACAGGCCCGAATGCGGCTGTGGCAACTCGCATGGGTGGAACACCAGTGAACCGAGTTTCCACTCACGCGGGACGGCGGGCGCCACATCGGTCGCGGCAGCAGGTTTTGGGTCAGGTGCCGCATCGGCATGGCTGTGGTGGATTACTTGCCGGCCGGCGAATGCAGCCACGAGTATCGCGACAACGACGGCGGTGCGGGGAGCGCGTTTCATGCCTTCATGCCTCCGGCGTGAAGATGGATTCAATAGGCAGCGAGAACAGCCGGGCGATCTTGAATGCCAGCGGCAAGCTCGGATCGTACTTGCCGGTCTCGATGGCGTTTACCGTCTGGCGCGACACATCCAGGCGCTCGCCCAGGTCGGCCTGGGACCAGCCAAGGTCAGTGCGCAGTTCGCGGACGCGGTTATTCATGGGTGCGGTAGTAAAGGCGGATGCCGCACTTGGTGATGCCGAAGAGGCCCATGAGGATCGGGAACACCCAGATGGCCACGGCGGCGGGCTCGGGTGCCGCCAGCACCTTGGCGCTCAATAGAAGACCGTACGAGAAGAAGCCAAATCCACCCAGTGCACCGGCGATCGCGATGGCCTCCAGATCGATACGCCGCTCGAGCTCGTCCTGGTCGCGGATGACGCGGATCATCGCGCGGATCACGAAGGCGATGGGTATCACCGGGAGGAGCGTAACGACGGTGCGCGCCAGCGTGCCGTCCAGCGTCTTCAACCACGAGACCGACGCGAGAAGCAGTACGACGTAACCTGCCATGGCCGGGAAGAACTCGCGCAGGTAGCGCTTGTGGACGGCACGCATCGCCATATCAGTGGGCCTCGATGAAATCGTTGAGCGCCTTGCCGAAGGCAGCGGGCTGGTCGAGCATGACATAGTGGCGCGACGGCGCGAGGGCGATCACCCTGGCGTTCGGCGCATCGGCCAGCAGCGCGCTGTAGTACGCCACCTTCTGTTCCTGAGTGATCTTCATCGGCCCCATCTGCGCATCCTTTTCCGAGTACGCGGTGATCTCCAGGATCGGCGCCTTCGCCGCCTTCAGTTCGGGCCGGTAATCCGCACCCGCGTCTTCGGCCATGTAGCGCGCCACGGCTTTCTGGTCACTGCGTGCATTCAATGGTGCAACGCGTTCGGCGGTTTTCGGGTCCAGCGTGCCGACCGTTTGCATATAGGCGAGCTGCTGCGCCTTGAACTCATCGGGTGTCGCGCCCTCGGTCTTCGCCTTCAGCTGAGCCGCGATGGCCGCGCGTTGTTCCGGGCTGACCCGCTCCATGCCGGGGAAGATGGGCAGGCCATCGACCGCCACCACGCCACCGGTCAGGTCCGGATGGCGGCCGGCGAAGCGCAGGGCCAGGGTGCCGCCCAGGCTGTGCCCAACCAGGATGGGCTTATCCAGGTGGTTCTTCTGGATGAACTCGGCGAGCGAGGCATCGGCGCGGTCCATCCAGTTGCCGTCAGCGGACGGGGCCGTCGTACCGTTGAAGCCGGCCAGGGTGACCGCGTAAACCACGTGGCTCTTGTCAAGGTCGGCGATGGTATCCGTCCAGACCCAGGGGCCGCCGGCCAGGCCGGGAATCAGGATGACCGGGCGCCCGGCGGTGCCATGGCGCTCCACGCTGAGGGTGCCTACCGTGGTGGCGTGCAGGGCGCTGGGGGCAGGCGTGGCGCCCGGCGTGGCAGCGTGCAGGGTGGAGGCGGCAGCGGCGGCCATAAGCAGGGCGGCGGCGCGTAAGACGATGCGGTACGACATGTTCGAACCCCTTTCGTTGGCGTGGAGCGTGTCAAGCACGCTTGACATCATCCTGCCCCTGCCCAACCCCCATGTCAAGGATGCTTGACACCCGCGTTTTGTGACACACGTCACCCCCTGACGGGATCCCGACGCGCCCGGGCGCAACGCGACGCACCGCGTCATCCCGCATCGCATCAAGCATTCGTAGATATCTGTCGCGACAGGATATTTTGCCGGATTCGCGCACCGGAAAGTCAAGCAACCTTGTCACTTTCCTATGCGCATTCGGCACCTGTAGGCCAATCCGGCAGCAGAGGGTGAAATTCACTTCCCACGGCGGGCGTAGTCCCGAACCTTGCACGTGACGGAAGTACGTCGCGCCGACACACCTTCGCGGTGGACGCCTGGAGAGCCCCCCATGATCACGATCCGCAGTCTCGCTATCGCAGCCGCCGCCACGCTCGCTTTCACCGCGGGCAGTGCCCAGGCCGCCACCGCCACCACCACGTTCAATGTACGCATCACCATCACGGCCGCGTGCGATATCAGCACCACGGCGCCGACCGATGTGAACTTCGGTTCGCAGCCCTCCACCGCGACCAATGTGGATAACCAGGGCGCGCTCAACGTGAATTGCACGCCCAGCGCGCCCTACACCATCGCACTGGATAACGGCCAGAACGGCACCGACGTGAATTCACGGAAGATGAGCAACGGCACCTCGCTGGTGCCCTACCAGCTGTACCGTGCTGCGTCGCGCAGCGCTGCCGATGTGTGGGGCAGCACGACCGGCGGCAGCGGCAACGTCCTTGCCGGCACGGGCAGTGGCAGCGTGCAGACCTTGCCGGTGTACGGCCGCGTGCCTTCCACGAACTTCCCGGCCGGCAGCTACGCCGATGTGATCACCGCGACGATCACGTACTGATCCACGGTGCGCTCACGAGCCCTACGCCTCATCCTGCTCATCGCTGCATTCGCGATGGGCGGCCTGGTGCCGGCGTTCGCGAGCGGCCTGCAGGTTTCGCCTATCGGCTTGCACCTCGCCGCCTCGGAACAGGCGCAGGCGATGTGGCTCACCAACACGGGGACCGACACCCTGCACGCGCAGGTACGCGTGTTCCGCTGGACCCAGGTGAACGGCAAGGATGTGCTTGAGGCTTCGAAGGATCTGGTCGTCAGCCCGCCCATGGTCACGATCGCGCCGGGCGACCGCCAGCTGGTGCGTGTCATCCGGCAGGTGCCACCACCCACCGATGGCAGCGAGACGGCCTACCGCGTCATCGTGGACGAGTTGCCAGTAGGCGGTGCGGACAAGACCGGCCTGAAATTCGTCCTGCGTTATTCGGTGCCCGTGTTCCTTGCGCCCTCGGGCGATCCCACCGTGAGCGCAACCCTGCAGGCGAGCGTGGAAACCACCCCGGACGGCGCGATGCTTCGCGTACATAACGCCGGGACGGGCCACGCCCAGATCGCCGATGTAAGTCAACACGGGGGTACTGGCAAGAACACCTCTCTTCTCCCCGGCCTGGTGGGCTACGCATTGCCCGGCAGCACCATGAGCTGGCCCCTGCCATCGGAAGCGCGCCAGGCTGGCGCATTACGCGCGAGGATCAATGGTGAGGCGAGCGAGTCGACTCTGGTCGTGGACGCGGGCAGCCGCTAGCGTCCTCGCGCTCAAGGTCGCCACCGTGCACGCGATGGATCACCCCACCGATGCCATACCACCACCTACCGTGGATCCACGGGCGGGCGTGGATGGCGAAGACCTCTACCTTGAGGTGGTACTCAACGGCACGCCCACCGAGCGCCTGATGCACTTCAATCGCCGGGGCGAAGCCCTATGTGCGAAGGCGGCCGACCTGCGTGGCCTGGGCTTCGTCTTGCCGCCGGGCCAGGACATGCAGTGCCTGCTCGATATCCAGGGCCTGCGCTACACCTACGATGTGGCGCAGCAGCGCGTCACCATCGATGTGCCCAACGGCAGACTGGCGTTGCCAAGGCGCGTGCTGAACCAGCCCGAGCGGTCGGCGACCAAGGCCACCAGCGGCACGGGCTTGCTTCTGAACTACGACATCTACGCGGCGCACGGCGATGGCCTGGGCAACGTGAGCGGGCTGGCTGAACTGCGCGCTTTCAGCGAGAACATGGGCGTGCTCAGCAACACCTCACTCAGCCGCAAGTACCAGGACGCCGATGAAAGCTGGCATGGCAGCACCGTGCGCCTGGATACCCAGTGGCGCCTGTCGTTTCCCGACCGCTCCACGGTCCTCACGGTGGGCGATACGTTCACGGGGTACACCTCATGGAGCCGCGCGACACGTATTGGCGGCATCGCGATCGGTACGGATTTCGCCCTGCAGCCCTATCGGGTCACGACGCCACTCCCGCAGTTCTTTGGCGAGGCCACGGCGCCGTCGTCCGTCGAGCTGTACGTCGATGGCATCCGCCAGTACACCGGCAAGGTGCCTGCGGGCCCGTTCCAGCTCACGGCCGTTCCCGGTGTCGATCAATCGGGACAGGCCCAGGTCGTGCTGACCGATGCGCTCGGCCGCACCAGCACGGTTACCTTCCCTTTCTATGCCGCCCGGCAGCTCCTGCGCGCAGGCCTGAACGACTGGTCGGTGGAACTGGGCACCGTGCGCGAAGCGTATGGCATCAACTCGTTCGACTACGGCAACGATCCCATCGGCAGCGCGACCTGGCGCCGCGGCGTCACCGACCAGCTCACCCTGGAGTCGCACGCGGAAGCCGGCGCGGGCCGCAGCGTCGCGGGCTTTGGCACCGTGTGGAACGCCTTCGGTGCCGGCGTTGTGAATGCCTCGTACGCCGCATCGCGCGGGGGTGGTGCCCAGTACGGCGCAGGGTTCTCGTGGAGCGGGCGCTACATGAACTTCTCGTTCGATACGCTGCGCAGCAACGCGCGCTATCGCGATGTCGCCTCAAGCTACGGTGCGCCACCGCCGCGCGACAGTGACCGTGCCCTGATCGGTTTCAATGTGCGCGAATCCAGCTTTGGCGCGAACTACGTGCGCCTGCGTAATCCGGGCGAGGCCGCTTCGCGATATGCCGGCCTGTTCGTGCTGCGCAACCTTTCGCGTGGTATCTCGGTCAATGCGAGCCTGAACCAGAACCTGGATGAGCACGCGGACCGCAGTTTCTTCCTGGGCATCACCTGGGCCCTGGACGAACGCACGACCTACACGGCCTCGGCGCAGCGTGACCGTAGCGATACCTTCGGCACCCTCGATGCGAACCATCCCATCGATGGTGATGGGGGCTTTGGCTGGCACGCGCAGGGCCGAAGCGGTGATGCCGCCGGCGGGCTGGGTGAAGTTGGCTGGCTGGGCAATCATGGCCAGCTCACCATGGGGGTAAGCACGATCGGTCCATCGTCCTACACCTACGCGGATGCCAATGGAGCGCTCGTGCTCATGGGCGGGCATGTCTTTACCGCACGTCGCATCGACGACGCCTTTGCGCTGGTTTCCACCGAAGGCGCGCCGGATATCCCGGTGTTGCTGGAGAACCGCCGCACGGGCGTGACCGATAGCAACGGCCTTCTGCTGGTATCGCGGCTCAACGCGTGGCAGGACAACCGCCTCGCGATCGATCCAATCGATCTGCCCGCTGATGAGCGCGTGCAACGCGTCGACAGTGTCGTTGCACCGGCCGATCGTTCGGGTGTCGTCGTGCGCTTCCCGGTGAAGCGGGTGCGCGCCGCGCTGGCCATCCTCACTGACACCGAGGGCGCGCCACTGGCCCTGGGATCCATGGTGGATACCGGCAGCGGCGAACCCGCGATCGTCGGCTACGATGGGCAGGCCTATCTCGATAACCTCAAGGGCAGCACGATGCTTATGGTGACCAAACCCGACGGCACGCGTTGCACCACGGAGCTCATCTACCCGGAACATGCGCGCGACCTGCCGCAGCTGGGGCCGTTGGCATGCAGGCCTTCGCCGTGAAGTGGCTTGCACTCATCCTGTTGGCCTGTGCGGCGCCGTTCGCCGCGCCGCGCGCGCAGGCCACCACCACGTGCAGTATCACCAGCGTCACCAATTTCGCCTTCGGCGCGGTCGACCCCACGGCGGGCACGGTCGATACGACCGCTACCATCGGCTACAGCTGCACGTACTCCGGCTTCCTGGGTATCCTCTACGGCAGCTACATCAACATGTGCGTCAGCCTTGGCCAGGATACGCTGGGCAACCTCGCGCCACGCACCATGGTCGATCCGCTCGGCGACCGCATGCAGTACAACGTGTACAAGGACCCGACCCGCACGGCGATCTGGGGCGTGGTGAACAACGTCACCTACGCACCCTTCTTTGTCACGGCGCAGGTACCGCTACTCAACAACGGCAGCGCGATTACCGGCACGCTCACGGCGTACGGCAGGGTCACCGCAGGGCAATCCACGCTTTCGCCCGGGCCCTATACGGGTACGATCGCCGGTGGCACCTCGGGTACCGCGCTCACCTACAGTTACAACGAAGCACTGCTTTCACTGGGCACGTACCCGGCCAGTTGCACGGCGGGTGGCACGGCGGCGGCCGCTACCGTCGCCGGCCCGTCGACCAATGTCACCGCATCGGTCGCCGCCAAATGCACCGTCGGCACGGCTACCGATCTGAACTTCGGTTCGGTGTCCGGCCTGTTGCGCACGAACACGGACCAGACGTCGTTGATCCGCGCGACGTGCACGAATCGCGCGGCGTACCAGGTGGGCCTGGATAATGGCCAGAACGCGGGCAGCACCTCGATAAGACGGATGGCGTCAGGTACGGGGACCTTCGTCACCTACGAGCTCTATCGCGATACAGGGCGTACGCAGCGCTGGGGCAACACGGTCAATACCGATACGGCCACCGCGAGCGGCAGCGGATCGGAACAGACCCTCACCGTCTACGGCCGCGTGCCGACGCAACCCGCAGCGGTCGCAGGTTCGTACAGCGACATCATCAAGGTCACCATCACGTACTGACAGCGCGCCGGTCAGTCCTCGTCGTGTGACCAGCCACCACGACGCGGCTTGCCGCCCGGCTTGGGGCCGGACTTGCGGCGCAGGCGCGCTTCCATGGTTGCGGCCTGCTCCTCGCGCTCTTCATGCAGCTTGAGGAAGTTGCGCCAGCGTTGTGGCGAAAGCTCGCCCGAGGCCAGCGCCGCCTGGATCGCGCACCCGGGTTCCTTGCCATGCGTGCAGTTGGTGAACCGGCATTGCGCCACCAGCGCCTCGATATCTGCGAACAGATCCAGGTTCTCTTCACCGGTGAGCTTCAGCTCGCGCATGCCTGGCGTGTCGATCAGGCACCCGCCCGAAGGCAGGCTCAGGAGCGCGCGGTGCGTGGTCGTGTGGCGGCCGCGGCTATCGTGGTTGCGCACGGCGCCGGTGGCCATCCGTTCTTCGCCAAGCAGCGTGTTGGTCAACGTGGATTTCCCCGCGCCGGATGAACCGACGAGCACGACGCTCATGCCTGGCCCCAGGTAGGGGGCCAGCAGCTCGACCGTCGCGGGATCCTTGCCATTGATCGCATGCACCGCGGCATCGGCGGGCAGGCGGGCACGCAGCCCGGTCACCGCCGCCACGACATCCACACCCGTATCGGCTTTGCTCAACAACACCACCGGCTTCGCTCCCGAACCTTCCACCAGGGTCAGGTACCGTTCGATGCGCGACGGGTTGAAGTCGCCATCCAGGCCGGTGAGGACGATCACGTAATCGATGTTGGCGGCGATCACCTGGCGCTCGTAGCGCTCGCCTGCCGCCGCGCGGGTAAGCGTGGAGCGGCGCGGCAGGATGGCCTCGATCACCGGATGGGTGGCGCGTGAGAGCAGCACGAAGTCGCCCACGGCCGGGCGCAAGGCCGGGTCGAGGCCGCGCTTGAGGAACTGCCCGGCTGGCTGCGCGTTGAACGCAGCGCTGCCATCGTGCACTTCGTAGCCGGCACGATGCTGTGCCACGACGCGCGCAAGGCGGCGTGGATCGTCGGGCAGGGCATCGTCGCGCCAGCCGATATGGCGCAGGCGCGCCAGGTCCGAAGGGTCGGTCATGCCCGCGATTATGCCCGCTCCCGGCCCGAATTCCGCCTCGCGAGGCCATCCAGACGCTGTTAGGATCAGGTGACGATCGCCAGGACGGGCCTGGCGGGCCGCAACGGAAGTACCAGAAAGTGTCTTCGATCAAGCCCAGCGCGCACCTCGCGGAGGTGCGCTACGAAATCCGCGGTGCCCTGACCCGGCGCGCACGCGACATGGAAGCGGCCGGCCGGCCGATCATCAAGCTCAACATCGGCAACCCAGGCCGTTACGGATTCACCACCCCGCCCCACCTGCGCCAGGCCATCGCCGGCCACCTCGGCGAGAGCGAGGCCTACGGCCACGAGCAGGGGCTGGAAGAAGCCCGCGAGGCCATCGTGGCCCAGCAGCTCGCCCGCGGCGCCCAGGGCATCGATGTGGAGCACGTGTTCATCGGCAACGGGGTCAGCGAGCTCATCGATATCTCGCTGCGCGCCTTGCTCCAGCCCGGCGATGAAGTGCTGCTGCCCAGCCCGGATTACCCGCTGTGGAGTGCCGCCACCATCCTCAACGATGGCAGCCCGCGCTACTACCGCTGCCTGGCCGAGAACGGCCACCTGCCCGATCCGGATGAAATCGATGCACTGGTGGGGCCGCGCACGCGCGCGCTGGTGCTGATCAATCCCAATAACCCGACCGGCGCCGTCTACCCCAAGGCGCTGCTCGAACGCATCGTTGAGGTCGCACGCCGGCATAACCTGCTGTTGCTATGCGACGAAATCTACGACGAGATCCTCTACGACGGCACGCCGTTCCAGCCGCTGGCCGCCGTCGCCGGTGATCACCCGTGCGTGAGCTTCGGCGGCCTGTCCAAGGTGCACCGCGCCTGCGGCTACCGCGTGGGCTGGATGAGCCTTTCGGGCAACAAGGCGCGCATTGCCGAGTATCGCGATGCCCTGCAGTTGCTGGCCGCGCTGCGCCTGTGCGCCAACGTCACGGCGCAATGGGCCGTGCGCCCGGCGCTGCTCGATAAACCCACCATCGGTGAACTGACCACGCCCGGCGGCCGGCTCCACGAGGCGCGCCGCATCGTCCTGGAGAACGTGGCTGCCAGCCCGTACCTTGATGTCGTCAGCCCCGGTGGCGCGATCTACGCGTTCCCGTGGGTACGCGCCGATGCCATCGCGCACTTTGACGACACCGCCTTCGCGCTACGCCTGCTCGAAGAGGAAGAGGTCCTGGTGGTACCGGGCACCAGCTTCAACCTGCCCGCCAGCCGCCACCTGCGCCTCACGCTGCTGCCGGAACCGGCACAGCTGGCCGAGGTATTCACGCGGATGGACCGGGTATTGGCCCGCATGGCGGCCGAGGATAAGCCGCTTGCCAGCGCTGTAGCCTGATGCCGGCAGCTACGTTCCTCGCCCTCGGCGATTCGTACACGATCGGTGAGGGCGTTGCTGAGGATGGCCGCTGGCCAGTACAGCTCGTGGCGCGCCTGCGCGCAGCGCATATCGAGGTGCAGGCACCGCGCATTATCGCGACCACCGGCTGGACGACCGATGAGCTTTCGGCGGCCATGGACGCTACCGATCTTGCGCCGCGATACGGCCTGGTCACGCTGTTGATCGGCGTGAACAACCAGTACCGCGGCCGGTCGCAGGGGGAATACAGGGAACAGTTGCTGGCGCTGCTCGAACGGGCGATCGCGCTGGCGGGCGATGCCCGGCGCGTCGTCGTCGTTTCCATTCCCGACTGGGGCGTCACGCCGTTCGCCGAAGGCCGCGACCGCGCTGCCATCGCCCACGAGATCGATGCTTTCAACGCGATCGCGCGTGACGAAGCGCACCGCGCGTTTGCGCGCTG
Source organism: Luteibacter sp. 621 (assembly GCF_050435445.1). Classification (NCBI taxonomy): domain Bacteria; kingdom Pseudomonadati; phylum Pseudomonadota; class Gammaproteobacteria; order Lysobacterales; family Rhodanobacteraceae; genus Luteibacter; species Luteibacter sp. 621. The sequence goes on from NZ_JBNDKI010000019.1 coordinate 81,436, forward strand.
GGTCGACGTGACCGGTATGTCCCGCGAGCACGCTGGCGAAGTCGTCGACGACGGGTTGCACCCCTCGGCCCGGGAATATGCACGTTGGGCCGACGCCATCCTGCCGGAAGCGCGCACGGCCCTGCGCGAACTATCGATAGCAAGGTGACCCTGTAGGAGCGCGCTTGCGCGCGATTCAGCGCCTGCGCAAGCACCCATCGCGCGCAAGCGCGCTCCGACAGAAAGTGGCCTGACCGACATTTTCCTGCAACACGCGCGCCACGCATTGGTTACAGCGTGTCCCGACACTGGCGTCCCGGGACACTCCCGGAATCTGCCGCCATGGCCAAGCTCACCTGTCGCAGCGCCTTCATCTCCGACGTGCACCTGGGCACGCCCGACTGCAAGGCCGCCTATCTCCTCGACTTCCTCCGCAGCGTCGATTGCGAGCGGCTTTACCTCGTCGGCGACATCGTCGACCTGGAAGCCCTGGCGAAACGGCACTGGTGGCACCCCGACCACAGCGCCGTTATCGCCGAACTGATCGCGATGGCGGCGCGCGGGGTGGAGGTGATTTACATCCCCGGCAACCACGATTACCAGATGCGGGGCCTGGCCGGCTCCACCATCGCGGGTATCCGCGTCGAGCTGGATGCCCTGCATGAAGGTGCCGATGGGCGCCGCTACCGGGTGAGCCACGGCGATGAGTTCGATCCGGAACACATCGGCAAGCGCTGGCTCACGGTGCTCGGCGATACCATGCACCGCGTGATCTGCTGGGCCAACCGGCGCATGCACGCGGTGCGCCGCCGGATGGAGCTGCCCTACGTGCCGCTCTCAATCATCATCAAGTCGCATGTCGGCCTGGCCATGGCATATATCCGCGGCTACGAGCAGCGGGTGGCCACGGATGCGGCGGAGCGCGGCCTCGATGGGCACATCTGCGGGCACATCCATTTCGGGCACATGCGGCCGATCAACGGGATCCTGTACCTGAACGATGGCGACTGGGTAGAACACTGCACCGCCCTGGTTGAGGATTTCACCGGCGCGATGGAGCTGGTGCACTGGACCGAGCGCTATACACCGCTCGGTCGCGCCAGCCGTGAGACGGTGCTGCCCTCGCCGGCAGCCGTGCTGACGTTCGCTCCACTGGCCGATTGCCGGACGGATCTCTCCACTTTGACCATGGAACCCTCGCTGGCGGGTTGATTTCGTTTTGATAGCGCCCATGTGCGAGGGATGCCGGTAAAATGGCCCCCTTTCCCTTTGCGGTGAACCCCTCCATGGCTCTTGATACCCCCACCCGCGAGCGCATCGAAGCCCTTCTCGCCCAGCACGAGGTCGTGCTGTTCATGAAGGGTACGCGCCAGCAGCCGATGTGCGGCTTTTCCGCCGCCGCCACCAACACGCTGAACGACGTGGTCGAGCAGTACCACACCGTGAACGTGCTGGAAGACCCGGAAATCCGTGAGGGCATCAAGGAATACGGCCAGTGGCCCACCATTCCGCAGCTGTACGTGAAGGGTGAGCTGGTCGGCGGCTCGGATATCATCCGCCAGATGTACACCAGCGGTGAGCTGTACACCCTGTTCGGCGCCAGCGCGCCGGACCGCACCCCGCCGGAAATCACCATCACCGACAAGGCCGCCGAAGCCATCCGTGGCGGCATGGCCAACGCCCAGGGCATGGCCCTGCACCTGGAGATCGGCCCGGACCACAGCGCCGGCTTCCAGCTCGCGCCGGGCGGCGACCACGACATCATCACCGTGGCCAACGGTATCGAGGTCCACTTCGACCCGGGCAGCGCCCAGCGTGCCAAGGGCATCATCATCGATTGGGTCAGCACAGTGCAGGGCGAAGGCCTCAGCCTGAAGTTCCCGGGTGCGACCGAAGTCCATGGCATGTCCGTGCACGAACTGAAGGACCGCCTGGCCGCCGGCGACCTCATCCTGGTCGATGTGCGCCCGGCACACGGCCGCGCCATGGCCGCGCCGCTGGCGGGTGCCCGCATCCTGGAAGACGAGGGCTACGAAGCCCTGGCCGCCCTGCCGAAGGACACCGCCATCGCCTTCATCTGCCACCACGGCATCTCCAGCCGCGGCGCCGCCGAGCGCATGGCCGCCCATGGTTTCACCCAGATCTTCAGCGTGGATGGCGGCATGGACGCGTGGTCCCGCGAAGTCGACCCGACCGTTCCGCGGTACTGATCTCAGCCTGGCGGCACAGAAAAAAGCGCCCCATGAGGGCGCTTTTTTTTGCCTCCTACAAAAGCAGGGCGATGAGGGTGGCGGCTTCGATGAGTTCGACCATGGCACCGGCAGTATCGCCGGTGAAGCCGCTGAGGCGCTTCATGCAGGCACGGCGCCAGAGGAAACCGACCAGCAGCGCGGCGATGAAGGCTTTGGCGCCGGCGTAGCCAAAGGCGAAGGTGCTGAGGATAGTCAGCAGCACGGCTATCTGGCAGCCGAACGCCGGCGCGCCACGCAGGGGCGCACCCAGGCCGTTATTGCGTACGTAGGGCGTGGTGAGGAACAGGGCGACCAGCGCGCCGCGCGCGAGTAATGGCGGCAGGAGCAGAGCCCAAGGGAGGGGACCGCCAGCGCCGATCGCGGGCAAGCCCGCTCCTACAACAGCGGTTAGCGCTGCGAACTTGACGAGGCTGACCACGATCAGGGACATCACGCCGGCGGGGCCGCAGCGGGGGTCCTTCATGATCGCCAGCGTGCGTTCACGATCGCCCATGCCGCCTATCCATGCGTCGGCGCTATCCGCCAGGCCATCCAGGTGTAGCGCGCCAGTTACCACGACCCAAAGCGTAAGCATCACCGCAGCAGCAGGGATCGCGGGCACATGCTGCAGGCACCAGGCGGCCATCACGAAGATCAGGCCAAGCACTGCACCGACTAACGGATACCACTTCAGCGAGGCCGCCTGCGCCTGCACGTCCCACGCCACTTTGGGCATCGGCAGGCGCGTGAGAAACGCAAAAGCGATAACGGCCGCGCGCATCACCTGCCCCAGGCTACGGGGTGAAGTGAGGCGTGCGGCACATCAAGGCTGGCCATGTCGCCGAAGGCGCGACGCTCGGCCACGCAGCGCAACAGCCGAATGGCACCGCCGTGGGTCACGACCAGCACACGGGCGCCACTGGCGTCCCGGCATACGTCGTCCATCGCCGCAGCAAGGCGCGCGTGGAAGGCCTCGAAGGTCTCCGCGCCGGGCGGCGGGTGCGCCACCGGATTCGCCCAGAAGCGGCCGAGTGCGTCGCCCTGCTCTTCCGCCAGGGTCTCGATGGGCACACCCTGCCACTCCCCGAAGTGATACTCCGCAAAGCGCGCATCGAGGCGCAATGGCACGCCGCGCGCACTGGCCAGCTCTTCGGCGAAGCGCGCGCAGCGCGCCATCGATGACGACACGATGCGATCCCATGCCAGGCCTTCGACAGCTGCACGCAACTGAGCCCAACCGAGCTCAGTCAGCGGATCATCCAGTTGCCCACGGTAGCTACGCTGGCCGGTATCGCCGTGGCGCAGCAGCTCGATGCTCATGCTTCGGATACCCCAGCCTCCGCGAAGGTGGCCATGGAACCGTGCAGCGTGCACGCCATGCGCAGCAGCGGCACCGCCACGGCAGCGCCGCTGGCTTCGCCAAGGCGCATGTGCAGGTCGAGCAGCGGCGAGGCCTGCAGTGCATCCAGCACGCGACCGTGGCCACGCTCATGCGAGCGGTGCGCGAAGATCAGCCACGGGCGTGCATCCGGGCGTAGCGCCACCGCGGCGAGCGCGGCCGTGCTCGCGATAAAGCCATCGACGAGCACCGGAATGCCGCACTGCGCCGCCGCGACAAATGCGCCGGCCAGGGCCGCGATCTCGAAGCCGCCGAAGTGGCGTAGCATCTCGCGCGGTGATTCGATGGCGCCATGAACACGCAGGGCATCGGCAATCACGGTGGTCTTGCGCGCAACGCCCTGCTTGTCGAGGCCGGTACCTTGGCCTGCGAGTGCTTCTGGCTTCTCGCCCAGCAGCGCGCACGCAAGCGCGCTGGCTGCGGTCGTGTTGCCAATCCCCATGTCGCCGCCGATATAGAGCTCGGTACTCGCAGCCGCGGCGCGCGCGACGCTGCGAACCCCGGCATCCAGCGCCGCGTCGAGTTCGTCATCGGTCATGGCTGGTACGTGGCGCAGGTTGGCCGTGGATGGCGCGATGATCTCCCTGCGCACGCCTTCGATCTCGCCCGGATCGTTGACCGTACCCAGGTTCACCACTTCGAGCGTTGCGCCCAGCTCACGCGCGAGAACGGCGATGGCGGCGCCACCGTTGGCAAAGTTGCGCACCATCTCGCCGGTAACCGCCTGCGGGAATGCGGAAACACCTTCCGCCGCCACCCCATGGTCGCCAGCGAACACGGCGATATGCACGCGATCCACGCGCGGCCGCTTACGCGATTGCAACGAAGCCAGCTGGATCGCCAGCGCTTCGAGCCTCCCCAGCGACCCCGGGGGCTTGGTCAGGGTGTCCTGCCGTTCGGCCGCCGCGGCGGCGGCCGCGTGATCGGGGACGCGGCAGGGCACGGTCATCCAGCGTTTCATGGCAACGTTCCTTTCATCACGAGGGGGAGCCCCGCGGCCACGAACACCACGCGTTCGCAGGCAGCGGCAAGGGATTGATGCAGGCGCCCAGCTTCATCCACGAAGCGGCGCGTGAGTTCGCCCATGGGCGTAATGCCAAGGCCGACCTCGTTGCTGACAAAAACGATGTCATGCGGGACATCGTTGACCGCGGCAAGCAGCGCGGCGTGCTCCCGGTCGAAGTGGGCGCCGTCATTAGTACCAAGCGCATTCGACAGCCACAGGGTCAGGCAGTCGACAAGCAGCAGGCGCCCGGTTGAAGCATGTGCGCGAAGGACCGCGCCGAGCGCCAGCGGCTCCTCGATGCAAGCCCATGCCGTCGGCCTGCGCGCGCGATGGTGAGCGATGCGCCCTGCCATTTCGCCATCGAGCGCCTGTGCCGTGGCGATGTATGTCACTTCTTTCGCGCTTTCGCGTGCAAGCCGCTCGGCCAGCGCGCTCTTGCCCGAACGCGCGCCCCCAAGAATCAGCGTCTTCATCGATCCAATCCAAACCATGCCGCGAGGCGGCGGGTATCCATGTGTGTATCAAGCGCGTCGGCAATCCGGTCGATCGACGCATCACGTAACGCATGGATATCGAGCGGCGCCGCATCGTCCAGGCCCGCATGGCGCAGTAATGCAGCCAGCGCATCCGGGTGATCGAACACACCGTGCAGGTAGGTTCCCATGACCAGGCCATCCGCAGACACGGCGCCATCATGTTTGCCGATTAACGTCATCGGTGTTTCCAGCGCGGGACCGGAAGACGTGCCGCAATGAATTTCGTAACCGCTTACGCGTGCACCGCTGGCGGCGAGCGTGCCTTCGACCCGGTGCAGGTGCTTGTGCGTACCCATGGTGGTTTCCATGTCGAGCAGGCCAAGGCCTGCGCTGGATCCGGCCGTGCCTTCGATACCGTCGGGATCGTGCACCGCACGCCCAAGCATCTGGAAGCCGCCACAGATGCCGATAACCTTCCCGCCGTAACGGACGTGGCGAAAGATCGCCTTGTCCCACCCGCGCTCACGAAGCCACGCAAGGTCGGCACGCGTCGACTTCGAGCCCGGCAGCACCACCAGGTCGCACGGCGGGAACGCATCGCCGGGACCGACGAAAACGCAATCCACGTCGGGATGCGCGCGCAGTGCATCGAAATCATTGTGGTTGCTGATACGCGGGAGGGCGGGAACGGCCACGCGCAAACGGGCGTTATCACGGATAGCGCGCGAACGGGGGAGCGCATCTTCGGCCTCCAGCACAAGGCCATGCAGGTAAGGCAACACGCCAAGCACAGGCTTACCGGTCTCGCGCTCCAGCCAGTCCAGGCCCGGTTGCAGTAATGCCAGATCGCCACGGAACCGGTTGATCACGAAGCCAACCACGCGCTCACGCTCGCGCGGTGACAGCACGGCGAGGGTGCCGACCAGGTGAGCGAACACGCCGCCCCTGTCGATATCCGCCACGAGGATGACCGGGCAATCCACCGCCTCGGCATAGCCCATGTTGGCGATATCGCGCTCACGGAGGTTTACCTCGGCGGGGCTGCCCGCCCCTTCCACCACGATCGCCTCAAAGGCCGCCGCGAGCCGTTCGTGCGACGCCAGCACGGCGCCCATGGCCACCCGCTTATAAGCGTGGTATCCCACGGCATCCATATTGCCCACCGGGTGGCCGTGCACGATGACCTGGGCACCCGTGTCGCTGTTCGGCTTGAGCAGCACCGGATTGAAATCGGTGTGCGGCGGCACACCGGCCGCCTGCGCCTGTACCGCTTGCGCCCGGCCGATCTCACCGCCATCCACCGTGACGGCAGCGTTGAGTGCCATGTTCTGCGGTTTGAACGGTGCGACCCGCACGCCGCGCCGGTACAGCCACCGGCATAGCGCCGCCACCACCGTGCTCTTGCCCGCATCGGAGGTACAGCCCTGCACCATGAGCACCCGAGCCGTCATGGAAGAATCTCCGCGAGGACGCTGGCAAGGTGCCCATGCGACACGTCGTCGGGCGGCAGGCCGAAACGCAGTGCGGAAGGCTCGTTGAACAGACGTACAAGCACACCACGGCGGGCTAGCGCCTCGAACAGGCCAGCGGCATCCGGATGGGGGCAATACTGGAACAGATCGGTACCCCCGGCGGGCTTCAGCCCCGCACGTTCGAGCGTGGATCCGAGCCATGTGCTCTCCTGCTTCAGCCTGCGGCGCATCGCGTCCTGCCATGCGGTATCGCAAAGGGCGCGGGCCACGGCATAGCGTGTGGGCCCACTCAACGCCCAGGGACCCAGTTGTTCGCGCAGGGCATCGAGCAGCCCGGGCCACGCGGCTACAAACCCGGCACGTGCTCCCGCCATCCCGAAAAACTTCCCAACGGAACGCAGGAGGATCATGCCGTCACGTGGTTGCAGGAATGCGTCCGCCCGCGTATCACCAAACGCCTCATCCACGACCACCCAGTCAGGTTTCTGCTCGAGCGCGCGGGCGCGCGATCGGTGCTGCAAGAACGCACCCGGCACCCGCTCCCCCGTCGGATTATTCGGCGAGATAAAAACCACCACATCAAACTCGCCCGCGCGCGCGACCAGTGCCTCCATCGGCAGCAACGTGACGTCATGCCCCGCCTCCCGCCAGGCATGTGCATGCTCCGCGTAACCGGGCGCGAGCACTCCAACCCGTGACCTAGGCCGCAACCGTGGCAACGCCTGTATCGCCGCCTGCGTACCCGCGACCGGGAGCAGGTGCTCGCAGCCGTAGTACGCGCGCGCCGCGTCGAGCAGATCATCCTCGTCTTCCGGCAGGCGATGCCACGCTTCAGCGGGTATGGCGGGCACGGGCCACGCGTGCGGGCTTACGCCCGTGGAGAGATCCAGCCAGCGGTCGCGCGGGATGCCGTAGTGCGCTGCCGCGCGTGCGAGACGTCCGCCGTGTTCAAGCATACGTAGCAATCCCAACCAGTAACGCAATGAAAAGCCAAACAACAACGCCGCGGTCCACGAGGCGAAGCGCGGCGCGGATGCTCGCTGCACCCGGCTTATCACCCTCGCCCAGCACGGGTCGGTCCTGCCACTGGCCGTGGTACGGGGCGGGCCCACCCAACGCGACGTGAAGTGCGCCTGCTCCCGCCGCCATCACCGGTCCCGCATTGGGGCTCTTCCAGTGAGGCGCCTGCGTGCGCCAGCAACGCAGGGCCCCATCGACATGTCCCACCACCGCGTACGTCAGCGCGGTCAGGCGCGCGGGTACGAAGCCCAACAGATCGTCAGCCCGCGCCGCAGCCCACCCGAAGTGAAGGAACCGCGGCGTGCGATAACCCCACATGGCATCGAGCGTGTTGGCCAGGCGGAACAGCAGCGCGCCCGGCCCACCAAGCAAGGCGAACCAGAACAGCGCGCCGAACACCGCGTCGTGGCCATTCTCGAGCACGGATTCCGTTGCGGCACCGGCGACCTGCGATGCATCAAGCACGGTGGTATCGCGGCTCACCATCCACCCCACGGCGGCGCGCGCCGCCGCCAGGTCGCCGCTTTCAAGCGCATCGGCAATGGGGCGCGCATGTTCGCCCAGGCTGCGCCGCCCTATCGCGGCATAAAGCAGCACCACATCCAGCACGAACGCAAGCCACGCGGGAGCGACCCGACGCATCATCACCAGTCCGGCGAGGGGCACGAGCACGGCAACGCACCAGGCAACCGCGCCGGCTATGCGTGTGTCCGCGTGCAGGTGCCGTTCGAGCATGCCAGCGAAGCGGCCATAGGCCACCAGCGGATGCCAGCGCTTCGGCTCGCCAAGCAATGCATCCAGGCCCACACCAAGCCACAGGGCAAGCGCCGTGCTCACGGCAGGAACAGGCGCGCCGCGGCGTCCGGGTTGGACGGGAAGTAGAAGTGCACGAAGCTTGCGGTCATACGTCCGCGACGATAGACGGCTTCTGCTGTCGGGCCGCCGTTCGGATTCGTCGCCATCGCGATGGGTTCCGCCGCGATCGTAGCGCGAGCGTAATGGAACGAATGGCCGCGCAGGTCACCCTCGGGCAGCGAAACGGCCTGCATGCCGAGTGCCGCCATACGCGGCTGCATCGCGGCATGGCCGCCCAGCAGCCCGGCGAGGGACGCCGTTTGCCCGTCGCGATCAGTGAGGCTATCCAGCGCGTAGAGCAGGCCGCCGCATTCCGCGAGCAACGGCCGCCCTGCATCCACATGGGCGTGCAAGGCTCCACGCAGATCGTCACGCGCCGCTAGCGCGGCAAGATGCAGTTCGGGGTAGCCGCCCGGCAACCACACGGCATCGCACATCGGCAGCGCATCGCCGGCGAGAGGCGAAAAGACGATGACCTCTGCACCGGCGCGGCGCAGCACATCGAGATTCGCCGGATACACAAAGGCAAACGCGGCGTCGTGCGCCACGGCGATGCGCACGCCCGCAAGCGAGATGCCTGGGGATGCGAACGCGGCAGGCTCGAACGGCACGGGCGGCGGCAGTTCAAGCGCGGAACGCTCGGCGATGGCATCGGCCAGGGCGTCGAGGCGCTCATCGAGATCACTCAGTTCATCGGCGGCGACAAGGCCGAGGTGGCGTTCGGGTAGCGATATGGGTCTCTCGCGGGCCGGATCGCGCGCAAGCGCGCTCCTACAGGGGACGGTGTCGCGTGGGAGGGTGCCGTACCATGCGATGGAAGCCGGCAAGCTCTCGCGCAGGAGTCTGGCATGGTAGTCGCTGCCTACGCGGTTGGCGAGGACGCCCTGCACAGTCACGTCATCGCGGTACGTCGCCAGGCCGTGTGCGAGCGCGCCGAAGGTCTGCGCCATGGCGGAGCCATCGATCACTGCCAGCACGGGCAGACCGAAGCGCGCAGCAAGGTCGGCGCTGGATGGCGAACCATCGAACAGGCCCATCACCCCCTCGACGAGGATGAGATCGGCCTCGCCAGCCGCGTCGTACAGGCGCGCGCGCACGTCGTCCTCGCCGCCCATCCACGTATCCAGCTGGTAAACCGGTGCGCCACTCGCACGCGCCAGGATCATCGGATCGAGGAAATCGGGCCCGGTCTTGAACACACGGACGCGCCGGCCAACGCGAGCATGGGCACGGGCAAGGGCCGCGGTGACGCTCGTCTTGCCCTGCCCGGATGCGGGCGCGGAAACCAGCAAGGCAGGGCAGTAACGGGTCACAGTTCGATACCCTTCTGTGCCTTGATCCCGGCCTGGAACGCGTGTTTCACGACGCGCATCTCGGTCACGGTGTCGGCAATAGCCACGAGATCATCCGGCGCGCCACGCCCGGTGATTGCCACATGCTGCCGCTCCGGCCTGGCCAGAAGCGTTGCCACAACGCGGTCCAGCGGAATGTAACCCTTCACCAGGGCGATATTCAGCTCATCGAGCAACACGTAGTCGTACGTGTCATCGCCAAGCATGCGCTCGGCGATACCCCACGCCGCCATGGCGGCGGTGATATCGCGCTCCCGATCCTGGGTCTCCCAGGTATAGCCTTCGCCCATCACGTGGTAATCCAGTTCATCGCCTTCGAACCTGCGGAAGAAGGCCTCCTCGCCAGTGGAGAAGCTGCCCTTGATGAACTGTACGACACCGCAGCGGAAGCCGTGGCCTAGCGAGCGCGCCAGCATGCCGAAGCCTGACGAGCTCTTGCCTTTGCCATTGCCCGTGTTCACGACGAGCACACCACGATCGATGGTGGCCCGTGCGATGCGCCGGTCCACCAGTTCCTTTTTCCGCTGGGCCCGGTCCCGGTAGCGCGACGCTTCATCCATGTCGCGCCATTCGGGTTTATCCGTCATGCGTGGGCCGCGCCGCGGCCGCCCTCCTTCGGCAGGAAATGTGCGATCACGGCGTGGAGGACCTGGGCGGCCAGCACGTACAGCGCGGCGGCGCGAACGAACAAGGGGCCCCACTGCATGAAGCGCGCGACGTATTCCGTCATGTGCGGTTTCGTGTAACGACCGCCCAGCCAGTAAAACGCACCATTGGACACGGCGTAGCTCAGCGTGGCGCATACCACGATCCCGAGGAACACCAGGCCATGCGAACGCAGTGAACCATCAAAGCGCGGCGCGATCAGGCGGCCGCCGTACCAGAGCACGGCGTACGCGAGCGGCAGGAAGGAGTACGCCACGGTAATGCAGAAGTCGCTCACGCCCGCGTAGCTCACCGAATACCAGTCCACCAGTACGGCCAGCACCACGAAGCCGATGAAGGCCAGGTGCTTGCGCAGGTAGATGCCACCCAGGAAAAACAACGCCATGGATGCATCAGGCAGATGCAGCATGTCACCAAAATGATGGAAACGGGTGCCGATCATCACCAGCGCGAAGAGCGCGGCGAGGGCGGCGAACGCAGGACGGGAAAGCGGCTTCATCGTGGTTTCCTCCGGGACGGATCAGGAACGCGGCTGGTAACGGAACGTCAGCATCCAGTTGCGGCCGGGCTGGTTGAAATAACGCGCGGTCTCGTAATGGCGGTCGAAAATGTTCTTCGCCGACAGCTCCACGTTCCATGCGGTATCGATCGCATAGGCCATGCGCAGGTCGGTCAGTGCGTAGCCACCCAGGCGATGCAGGTTGGCCGTATCGTCATAGCGGTAGCCCGAAGCGAAAACGCTGGCACCGACGCTGAAGGCGCCGAAGCTGCGATCCAGGTCGACATTGGCGGTGCGGCGCGCGCGGCGTGGCAACAGGTTCCCATGGGTGGCATCGTCGCTGTCGTCTTCCGGCGAGAGCCACGTAGCATTGCCGCCCAGGCGCCAGTCTCCGAGCCTGGTATCGGCCGCCAGTTCCACGCCACGAATGCGCGAACGATCGATGTTGTTGGCGCCGCCGTACGGGAACAGTGGGCCGGTCAGGCTCGAATCGAACACGATCAGGTGATCGATGCGGTTCTGGAACGCATTCACCGACCAGTTGCCCCAACCCGGCGTGCCGCGCAGGCCCAGTTCCCAGTTACGCGAGGTTTCCGGCTTCAGGTCCGGGTTGCCGTAGTCGGGGTAGTACAGGTCGTTGAAGGTCGGCGCCTTGAATGCGGTGCCGTAGCTCGCGGTCACGCGAAGATCCTTCGTCAACGCGTAGCCGTACTGCAGGCTGCCCGTGGTCTTGCCACCGAACTGGCTGTTCTCGTCGCGGCGCACGCTACCCTGGATGGAGTTGTCGCCGAATTCCTGCTGCCACTGGGCGAACAGCGCGTGGTTACGGCGTGCATCCACGAAGTAATCCGTGCTGCCGACCACGCGATCGCGCTGCCAGTCGAAACCCAGTGTCGTGAGGCCCCAGGCGCCACCGACCTTGCCCAGGTCCGCCTGCAGCGAGGCCAGGTCACGGTGCGTATTGAACGTATCGGCGTAGACGCCGTTCTCGTAGTCCGTCGACAGATCGAGGCTGCGACCGACGTTCAGCGTCACCAGTGCGTCCTGCGCCGGACGGTAGCGAAGACGGCCGCCCACGGTCTGCGTCGCCGATTCGGCGTAGTTGCTGCTGGTGCCGTCGTAATAGTTGTGGCCTTCGCTGCGGGTGGCGCTGGCATCGGCATCCCACTGCTCGTCAAAGCGCCAGCCGCCCTTCAACGAGAGCGCATTGTTGCGGTAACCATCATCATCCGGCTCGTAGGTGTAGCAACCGCCACCGCCCGGGCTGGGCTTGCCGCGGCACGCGTTGATGCCATGGGTCTGGTCGTGGCTGGCTTCCACCGAATACCAGCCATTCGCGCCGCGGCCCGCGAAGCCGGCCGATCCGCGCAATGTCGACCAACTGCCCACGCCCACGGAAAGGTTCGGCACGAACGCGCCCTGCGGGTGGCGGGTAAAGATCTGGATCACGCCGCCCAGCGCATCGGAGCCATACAGGCTCGAGTACGGGCCGCGCACGATCTCGATCCGCTCGATCTGGTCGACCGGGATGTCCTGGAATGCGGCGGTACCGGAGGTCGCCGAACCGATCTTCACGCCATCGACGAGCACCAGCACGTGGTCGGATTCGGTGCCACGCATGAATACCGACGTGGCCTTGCCCGGGCCGCCGTTGTTGGCGATGGATACGCCCGGCGTGGTGCGCAGCAGATCGGCAAGCGAGCGCGGCTGCAGGCGTTCGATATCGGCGCGATCGATCACCGTGGATGCCGAGAGCACCTGGTTCAGGGTCTGCTCGGTGCGGCTGGCGGTGACGACGACCTTGTCCAGGTCGGTGGAGGGTGCGTCGTCGGCGTGGGCGACGACGGGAGCGGTCATCGCAAGAGCGATGGCCAGGGCGAGGCGGGACGAATGGAGCGACACGTTGTAGTTCCCTGCAGACCGCGCCTACCCGCGCGGTATTGGATGCGAGGGACGGACGTGGGCAAGGTGCAAGCGACGGCGAACGGAGTCGGGCCACCCGCGACCAGGGCCCTCCGCCTGTCCGGTGATACCACGTGGGCCGGTCTCCGGGCTCGCGAGCGCAGGGGTTACCTGCAAGGGCTGGCGCCTTCCCATGCCGCGAACGGCACAGTGGCTTCTGCCAGCCCCTTCAACTCGCCTACCGTTGCGGGGGCAGCTCCGGAATGGCGCAGGCACGCGGCCTGCGGGTCACCGGATTCCCGTTTCAATCCGCGGCGCTGGCGCCTTGGATCACCCTGGGTCCGCGTAGTGTAGCGGAACGGCGCTCGCGCCAACGCAAACATGGCCGTTCCACGCCGTAGTGCAGGGTTGCGCCCACGGCGAGCACCACCAGGGCGAAGGCGATGAAGCGCCACGCCGGATGGCCGTCCAGCCGCCCGTCCAGCAGGGCCACGGTGAGCATGAAGGCGCCCTTATGGCTGAGGTACAGGCTGTACGAGGCACGCGCCAGCCAACCCGCGCCAGGGATGCGCCACCGGGCCAGCCACGTACTGCCCGTTGCCATCCCGACGAAGCCGGCCATCGCAAGGGCCACGAGCGGGTAGCCGACTGCGTTCTGCCAGAAGCCGAGCCGGCTGCCGTCGAAGAACGCGATGCAGCCGGTGAGCAGCAGGGCCGATGCGCCCAGCAGCGCCGCACCCCGGCGCTGCCCCCAGGCAAGCCATGTCGGGCGAAACACCGCGCATGCCGCCACGGCCACGCCCGCAAGCAGGCCATCGAGGCGTGAATACGTGGGGTAGTACAGGTAACGCAGGTACATCGGCCCGATGGGGTCGCCGGCGAGGTCGAGCGGCCCCAGGTGCACCTGCCAGAGCCACGCACGCAGCGCGATGCCACCCACCACCACCGCTGCGCAGAGGAGGATGAAGCGCGTCGCCGTCAGCCGGCCGGCCAGGACGATCGCCAGCAGCGGAAACACCAGGTAGAAGTGCTCCTCCACGCACAGCGACCACACATGGGAGAAGGCATATCGCTGCGGCGCGTCGAAGAAAAGGTTGAACGTGAAGGTGGCGAACTGCCATGCAGGTTGCATCAGCGGGGTTTCACGCCACAGCGGCCACGCGAGGTACAGGCCCAGCACCACGGCATACGCAGGCAGGATGCGAAAAGCGCGCCGTGCATAGAACGCCTGCATGTCCAGCCGTCCCGTATCACGCAGGGCGATAAACGCCTGCGAACCGATCAGGTAACCGCTGAGCACGAAGAACAGGTCTACCCCCATCCAGCCGGAACGCTCGAGGACGCCAAAGTTTTCGCCCAGGCCGCCGATAAGGTAGCTGTGGAACAGCATCACCCACACGATGGCGATGGCGCGCAGGGTGTCCAGTCCGGGCAGGCGTGTCATGGGGTCAGTCCGTGGGGCGTGCTGCGAGAGTGGGGAGCGCATGCGGCGGCCTTCGGGCCGATCCGTGGCGTTTTGGGGGCGGTGCGCCAGGCCGGTGGGTCATCACGCCGGGCCGTGGGCAGCACGCTATGATCGTTTGCGCCAGGCAGACCGGGGGGCTTGCCGGCGCTAATGTGGGGATGCCATGCCAATCGGGATCATGTCTTCCGTGCCTTGCGGCGCGCGCTGTTAAGCGCGCGCCCTCGCACGGACGTGTCGTTGCGTTATTTCCGCCGGTGGCTACCGGCGGTCGCCCTTGCCACGCTGGCGTTGTACGCCGGTGACGGACGCGCTCAGCTGCGCGCTGGCGAAAACCCCGAAGCGACACTCACGGTGGCCGACGCCACCAAGACCTCCGACCACCCGGCATTCGTGGCCACGCTGCTACGCCTTGCGCCCTCGCGGCAGCAGATGCCAGCGGCTGCCCAAATGCACCTGGCCTACCTGGAGGCATGGCAACTCGCGTACGCAGGTGACCACGCGCACGCCACGCCCGCGCTCGAGCGCATTGCGGATGGGGCGCCCGACGGGGTCCTGCGCCTGCGCGCCACGGCGACACTGGTCAATATCCTCGGCGTCGGCCGCCACTACCAGGATGCCTTCGTCCGCCTGGATGCCATGGTGGCCGCACTACCAGGTGTAGAGGACACGCACGCCCGTTACCAGGCGCTGGCCGAGGCGGCGCAACTGCTCATCATGGCCGGCCAGTACGACCTGGCGCGCGATTACGCATCACGCGCCATTGATATTGCCGACACGCCATCGAGCATCTGCAAGAGCAACGCCATCTACGTCCATGCGCTCTACCGCGGCGGCCGTATCGATGGCGACGATGCGCGGTTCACTCAATGGGTAGCCGAATGCCAGCACGCCGGCGAGATGATCGCGGCGAATGAGCTGCGCGCCGATATCGCCGATAGCGCCATCCAGCGCGGCCACCCCCTCACCGCCGTCGCCCTGCTCGATCATTACTACGACTCGGTGCGCCACGATGCACAGCCGATGCAGGTGTCGCAGTACGAATCGCTACTGGCGCGTGCGCAGTGGCAGGCCGGCAATGTCGCCCTGGCCGATCGCTACGCCCTGGCCGCCATTCGCTCCTCCATTGCGGGCGAGTTCTCGGATCCGTACGTATCGGCGACGGAGACGGCCTACCTTGTCGCGAAGAAGCGCGGCGACTGGCGGTCAGCCACCCTGTGGCTTGAACGGCACGCGGAAGCGGACAAAGCGCACCTCGACGATGTCGGCGCCCGTGCGCTGGCCTACCAGATGGTCAAGCAGGAGGTCGCCGCCAGCCGCACCGAGGCGGACACACTCGATAAGCAGAACCAGATCCTGCATCTGCAACGCGAGGCGGACAAGCGCGATGCGGAGACCAGCCGTCTTTATTTCCTGTTGTCACTCACGGTCACCGGCGGGATCATCCTCTGGCTAATCCGCACCCGCCGGTCGCAGCGCCGGTTCATGCGCATGGCCCGTCACGACAGCCTTACGGGCATCAGCAATCGCCAGCATTTCGTCGACCAGTGCACCACGGCGCTCGTCGACGGATCGCGCAGCGCAGAACCGATCGCACTCGTACTGTTCGACCTGGATCATTTCAAGCAGATCAACGATACCTACGGCCATGCGGAGGGCGACTGGGTGCTGCTTCGCGTGGCGGCCGAGTGCCGGGATTGCCTGGACGAGAGCGACGTATTCGGTCGCCTTGGCGGCGAGGAATTCGCCGTGCTGCTGCGCAACGCCACCGTGGAACAGGCACGCGAACGTGCGGAACGCATGCGCGTGGCGATCGGCGAGCCCTCCGGCGAACACCGCACCATCGTGCGTGCCACGGCAAGCTTTGGCGTCGCCAGTACGGCAAGCTTCGGCTACGACCTGGACCGCCTGCTGATGAAAGCGGATGAAGCGATGTATGCGGCGAAGGCCGCGGGGCGCGACTGTGTGGTGGTAGCGAGCTAATCACCCACCCGTGCGGGGGCGCGTTCCTACACGAGCCGGGGTAGCCTTACGGTAACGACAACACCGTCGCCTCCCGGCCGGTTGGCGATGTCCAGCGTGCCGCCGTGATCGGCGACGATATCGCGCACGATGGAAAGACCCAGGCCCACGCTGCCCGGGCGATCGTTGCGTGCGGTATCGAGCCGCACAAAGGGTTCGGTGATGTCGTCGAGCCGATCGACCGGAATCACGGCGCCATCGTTGCTGATGGCGATACGGATAAACCCGCCCTCCGCTTCGGCAGTCGCGCGCACCGCCGTGCCGTACTGCACGGCATTGTCGAGCAGGTTGGCCATGGCGCGCTGTACCGCGTTCGGGCGGCACGAGGCAACCGCCTCGTCCATGCCTTCATACGCTACGTCCGCGCCGCCATCCGCGTAGTCATCGCAAAGCGCCTGTAGCAGCGCGGCGACATCGACCGGCTCCCGCGGCTCCGCCTCGGAGGCATCGCGAAGGTACGCCAACGCCGAGTCGACCATCACGCGCATGTGCCCGACATCGCGGAGCAGCCGCCCGTGCAGCGGGCCCGGCTCAGCGGTCTGCAATACCAGCTGCATGCGGGTCAGCGGCGTCCGCAAGTCATGGCTCACGGCGGCGAGCATGCGCGTCCGGTCGTTCAATGCCCGGGTCACGCGCTCCTGCATGCGGTTGAAGGCCGTTGCCGCACGCTGGATTTCGAGCGGGCCTTCTTCGGCCAGCGGCTCCACGGCCATGTCGCGACCGAACGCATCCGCGCTATCGGAAAGCCGGCGCAAGGGGCGGATGACCCGCCATACCGCCCATGTGGACAGCGCCGCGACACCCACGCACAGGAACAACATGGCCCCGACGAACGGGAACGTCAGGTGCGGCTGCCGTGGCGATGCGCTATGCGTACGCATGGCCAGGGTCTGTTCGCCCATGCGCACGAGTACCTGCGTGGCGGTCTGCTCTGGTGCACCGCTGCATACGCGCACGGTCGCAGGCCCCATGCCCGGCGAAAGGCCTTCGTTGAGCACCGCCTCCAGTTCCCGCGTTTCGTTGCTCAGTTCATCGCACACCGGCGGCGCCACCAGCAGGCGCGCCTCGGTGAGCGGTGCATGCGGCGCGGCAAGGATCGCGGGGTAATCGCGCGCGGGTACATCGCGCAACGTATCCACCAGTGCTTCCACGCGGTACGCGGCTTGCCACGGCCATGGCGGTGCTGGTGGCACATGCGGGTACAGCAGCATGAGCAGCAAAAGGAACAGGCAGAACGTCGCCGCCGATGCGCTCGCCACGATCGCAAGGATCTGGCCGATCGTGGTGGAGAAGAAGCGGCGCATCATGCCTGCGCCACATCGGCGTGCAGCACGTAGCCGTCGGCGCGCACCGTGCGAATGGGGTTATCCAGCGGGTCGTTGGTGGCGAGCTTACGGCGCAGCCGGCTCACCAATAGGTCCACCGAGCGGGCCGAAATCGGAAACGCCTCGCCGCGGGTCAGTGCGATCAGTTCATCGCGTGACAACACCTGGCGCGGATGCTTGCACAGCGCCAGCAGCAAGTCGGTTTCCGTCCCGGTGAGCAGGATACGCACACCGGCGGCCGAGCGGACAAACCGGCGGTACGGGAAGAAGGAAAAGCCGGCGAAGCGAAGGACGACATCGCCATGGTCGGCCGTGGGTGCGCTGCCACCGGGAACATCGCCAGGGGAACGCCGCAGCATCGCGCGCACACGAGCGAGCAGCTCGCGCAGGTCGAAGGGTTTGGTGACGTAATCATCCGCGCCGATCTCAAGGCCGACTACCTTGTCGGTGGCTTCGCCCAACGCGGTCAACATGATGATGCGCGGGCCACCCTTCGCACGGATGCGCCGGCAGACCTCCAGGCCATCGATGCCTGGCAGCATCACATCGAGCAGCACCAGATCGATACCCGGGCTCTCCAGGTGGGCCATGGCCTGCTCGCCGCTTTCGGCCTCATCGACCACGTAGCCCTTGCCGCGCAGGAATTCCGCCAGCGTGCCACGGATCTCGGCGTCGTCTTCCACGAGGAGTAGGTGAGCTGCTTGCACGTCATGTCCAGCGAAGGTTCGGGCCATTCTGCGATAAGAGCACTCGCGAGACTACCGTTACCCGGCCACATGTCGAAACTGACACAGTGTGTCTTTTAGCATCAATATCAACAAGTTACATTGACGCACGAGCGCATGGGGCGCACCTTGCCGGCATCGTCCCCGTCCTGATGCCCCGCCATGCCCACGCCTGCCGTACCGCCCGCCGCCCCCGCCCGCCGCCCTCGCCGCCTATGGCCCTGGCTGCTGCTGGTCGTCGCCATCGTCGCCGTGATCATTGTGTGGCGCGTGCTGGGCGCCGCCGCTGGGCCCAAGGGCATGCGCCAGGCCAGCACGTCCGTGGGCGTGGCGAAGGCACGCGTAGGCGATATCCCGGTCACCCTGAATTCGCTGGGCACGGTCACCTCGCTCGCTACCGCGACGGTGAAGTCGCAGATCAACGGCTACCTCACGGATATCCCGTTCAAGGAGGGCCAGGTGGTGAAGAAGGGTGACGTGCTTGCCCAGGTCGATCCGCGGCCCTACGAGGTGGCACTGGCGCAGTACCAGGGCCAGCTGCAACGCGACCAGGCCCTGCTGGAGAACGCCCGGCTCGACTACAAGCGCTACCAGCAGCTCGCCGCGCAGGATTCGACCTCGAAACAGACCGTGGATACCGCGCTGGCCACGGTGCACCAGTACGAAGGCACGGTCCGCACCGACCAGGCCCAGGTGGATAGTGAGAAGCTCAACCTCACCTATGCGCGCATTGTCTCGCCGATCGACGGCCGGGTGGGCCTGCGCCAGGTGGACGTGGGCAACTACGTCACCTCGTCCGATACGGATGGCGTAGCCGTGGTGACCCAGACCGATCCCATCTCGGTTGTGTTCACGCTGCCCGAAGATGATCTCTCCCAGGTCCTGACACCGAGCGATGACGGCAACGCGCGCACGGTGACCGCGTGGGATCGTACGTTCACGAGCCAGCTTTCCAGCGGCACGCTCGACACCATCGATAACCAGGTCGATACCTCCACGGGCACCGTGAAGCTGCGCGCCATGTTCGCCAACCCCAAGGGCGCGCTGTTCCCCAACCAGTTCGTCAACGCCACCCTGCTCGTCCGCACGCTGCATAACGTGGTGACGATCCCCAGCACGGCGGTACAGACCGGTTCCCCCGGCACGTTCGTCTACCAGTTGAAGGATGACCACACGGTGGCGCTGCGCAAGGTTACGCTGGGCCCATCGGCCAACGGGCAGGTCGCGGTGACCGCTGGCCTGGCCGCGGGCGATACCGTGGTCGTCGACGGCGCGGACCACCTGAGCGACGGCGCCAAGGTGACCGTGCCGGGCAGCGGACAAGCGGCAGGCAGTGGCAAGGGTGCAGGCAAGGCCCACGAAAAGGCCAACGCCACGGCCGCCCCATGAATCCGTCCCGCCTCTTTATCCTCCGCCCGGTAGCGACCACGCTGCTGATGGCGGCACTGCTGGTCGTCGGCATCGTCGCGTACCGCTTCCTGCCCCTGTCGGCGCTGCCCTCGGTGGAATACGCCACCATCCAGGTACAGACCTTCTACCCCGGCGCCAGCCCGGATGTGATGACCTCGGCCGTCACCGCGCCGCTGGAAACCCAGCTCGGCACGATGGCTGGCCTGAAGCAGATGTCATCGAACTCATCGTCGGGCGCCTCGGTGGTCACGCTGCAGTTCGACATGGATGTATCGCTGGACCTGGCCGAACAGGAGGTACAGGCGGCGATCAATGCCGCGAGCAACCTGCTGCCCTCCGACCTGCCCGCCCCGCCGGTGTACGCCAAGGTAAACCCGGCCGATGCGCCGATCATGACCCTGGCGATCACGTCGCCCACCATGCCGCTCACGCAGGTACAGACGCTCACAGACCAGCGTATCGCCCAGAAGATCTCGCAGATGGCCGGCGTGGGCCTGGTCACGCTGAGCGGCGGCAACAAGCCCGCGATCCGCGTGCAGGCCAACATTCGTGCCATGTCCGCCTATGGGCTGAATATCGATGACCTGCGCACCACGCTGGACAACATCAACGTCAATACGCCGAAGGGATCGGTGGACGGTCCCTCGCGCGCCTACACCATCGATGCGAACGACCAGATCCAGGACCCGAACGACTACCTGGACACCGTGATCGCATACAAGAATGGCCGCCCGGTGCACCTGCGCGATGTCGCCACCGTGGTGCAGGGTGCCGAGAACGAGGAGTTGGGCGCGTGGATGAACACCACGCCGGCCATCATCCTCAATGTGCAGCGCCAGTCCGGCGCCAATGTGATCAAGGTGGTCGATGCGATCAAGGCCTCCCTGCCGCAGTGGGAAGCCAGCTTGCCATCGTCCGTGCACGTGGCCGTGCTCACCGACCGCACCAACACCATTCGCGCCTCGGTCGAGGATGTGGAGTTCGAGCTGGCGCTGGCCGTAGGCCTGGTCGTCATGGTGATCTTCCTGTTCCTGCGCAACGTACGCGCCACGATCATTCCCAGCCTTTCCGTCCCGCTCTCGCTCGTGGGTACGTTCGCCGCGATGTACCTGTGGGGTTTCAGCCTGGATAACCTCTCCCTGATGGCACTCACCATTGCCACGGGCTTCGTCGTCGACGATGCCATCGTGGTGATCGAGAACATCAGCCGCTATATCGAACAGGGCATGCGCCCCATGGAAGCGGCGCTGAAGGGCGCCGGCGAGATCGGCTTCACGATCATCTCGCTGACCATCTCGTTGCTGGCCGTGCTGATCCCGCTGTTCTTCATGAGCGATGTGATCGGCCGGTTGTTCTTCGAGTTCGCCGTGACCCTGGCGGTCACCATCGTGATCTCCGCCGTGGTCTCGCTCACCCTGGTGCCGATGCTTTGCGCGCGCCTGCTCCGCCACCACCCGGCGCCGCAGGCTGTCGAAGCGGCGCCAGAGAAGACAAGCTGGTTCGATCGCATCGTCCATGGCTACGACCGCCTGCTTACCATCGCGCTGGACCACATGTGGGTCACCCTTGGCGTGGCGATTGGCTCGGTGCTGATCACGGCCATGCTCTACCTGGTGGTACCCAAGGGCTTCTTCCCCAGCCAGGATACGGGTGTCATCCAGGGCATCACCCAGGCTGACCAGTCCATTTCGTATGCCGACATGCGCAAGCGTCAGGTCGCGCTGGCCGAGGCCGTGCTGAAGGATCCCGACGTCGTCAGCCTCTCGTCGTTCATTGGCGTGGATGGCACCAACGCCACGCTGAACTCCGGCCGCTTCCAGATCAACCTGAAGCCGAAGGACGAGCGCAGTGCACCGATCGACGACGTGATCCGCCGCCTGCAGGACGAGACCCGTGATGTCACCGGCATCACCCTGTACATGCAGCCGGTGCAGGACCTCACCGTGGATACCCAGGTGAGCGCCACGCAGTACCAGTTCATCCTGTCCAACCCGACCCAGTCCGAACTCTCCACCTGGACCCCAAAACTGCTGGCCGAACTGCGCAAATCCGACGTGCTCACCGATGTGACCGCCGACCTGAAGGACAACGGCCTCGCGGCCACCGTGCAGGTGGACCGTGCCAGCGCCGCACGTTTCGGTATCACGCTGGCGACCATCGATAACGCGCTTTACGACAACTTCGGCCAGCGCATCGTCAGCACCGTGTTCACCCAGTCGAGCCAGATGCGTGTGATCCTGCAGATGGACCCGGCCGGCAACCGCGGGCTGAAGACGCTGGATTCAATCTACCTGCCCTCGTCGACGTCGGACACCGGCCAGGTGCCGCTCTCGGCCATCGCCAAGGTCGTGGTCGATCACAAGCCGATCCAGGTCGGCCACCTCGCCCAGTTCCCGGCCACCACCATCTCGTTCAACCTGGCCCCCGGTGCCTCGCTGGGCAGCGCGGCGGATGCCGTGCGCGATGCGCAGAAGGCGATCGCGTTGCCAGATAGCTTCGGCCTGAACTTCCAGGGTGCGCTCGACGCGTTCCAGTCGTCGCTGGCCAACGAGCTATGGCTGGTGCTGGCGGCCGTGCTGGTGATGTACGTGGTACTGGGCGTGCTCTACGAGAGCTTCATTCACCCGCTCACCATCCTCTCCACCCTGCCCTCCGCGGGCATCGGCGCCCTGCTGGCCATGGAAGTGACCGGCTCGGGCCTGGATATCATCGGCATCATCGGCCTGGTGCTGTTGATCGGCATCGTGAAGAAGAACGCGATCATGATGATCGACTTCGCGCTCAGCGCCGAGCGTGAAGAAGGCTTGCCGCCGCGCGAGGCGATCCATAAAGCCTGCCTGCTGCGCCTGCGCCCCATCCTGATGACCACCATGGCGGCGCTGATTTCCGCCGTGCCGCTCGCCCTGGGCACCGGCAGCGGCTCCGAGCTGCGCCACCCGCTGGGCGTGGCCATGATCGGCGGCCTGCTGGTGAGCCAGCTGCTTACGCTGTTCACCACGCCGGCGGTGTACCTGGCCCTGGACCTGGGTGCGCGCAAGCTGCGTGAGCGCGGCTACGTGCTCGATCCAGCCGAGGGTGGCGCATGAACCTCAGCGTCCCCTTCATCCGCCGCCCGGTTGGCACGCTGCTACTGACTGCGGCCATCGCGGTCGCCGGCGCCATCGCGTTCCGTTTCCTGCCGGTCGCGCCGCTGCCGAACGTCGATTACCCGACCATCCGCGTGCAGGCCCAGATGGCCGGTGCAAGCGCGGAAACCATGGCAGCGACCGTGGCCGCGCCGCTGGAGCGCCGGCTGGGCCAGATCGCTGACGTGACCGAGATGACCTCAACCAGCAGCACGGGTACGTCGAGCATCATCATGCAGTTCGGGCTGGATCGCGATATTGAAGGCGCCGCACGGGATGTGGAAGCCGCGATCAACGGTGCGCGCGCCGACCTGCCGGCCTCGCTGCGCTCCAACCCAACCTACCGCAAATTCAATCCGGCCGATGCGCCGATCATGATCCTGTCCATGACGTCGAAGAACCTGACGGCGGGGCAGTTGTACGACCAGGCCTCGAACATCCTGCAGCAACGGCTGCTGCAGGTGCAGGGCGTTGGCAACGTGGACCTCAACGGCGGCTCGCTGCCAGCCGTGCGCGTGGAACTCAACCCCGGCAAGGTGTTCAAGTACGGGCTTGGGCTCGAGGACGTGCGTGCGGCCCTCTCCGCAGCCAACGCCAACAGCGCCAAAGGCGTGGTGAATGATGGCACGCTGCGCTACCAGCTCTACGCCAACGACCAGGCAACGGAAGCGAAGGATTACCGCGACCTGGTGATTGCGTGGCGCGATGGCCGGCCGGTGCACCTGTCCGATGTCGCCGATGTGGATGACTCCGTGGAGAGCCTGCGCAACGAAGGCCTCGTCAACGGCGAGCACGGCATCCTGCTGTTTATCTTCAAGCAGCCCGGCGGCAACATCGTCGATACCGTGGACCATATCCGCGCAGTGCTTCCGCAGCTTGAAGCGGCGCTTCCGCAGGGGACCAAGCTCGCCATATCCAGCGACCGCAGCAGCACCATTCGTGCTTCGCTGTCGCACACCGAGCTGACCCTGATCGTCGCCGTGGTGCTCGTCGTGCTGGTGGTGCTCGCGTTCCTGCGCGACTGGCGCTCCACCATCATTCCCGCCGTGGCCGTGCCGGTCTCCATCCTCGGCACGTTCGGCATCATGCGCCTGTGCGGTTACACACTGGATAACCTCTCGCTCATGGCACTCACCATCGCCACGGGCTTCGTGGTGGATGATGCGATCGTCGTGCTGGAGAACATCACCCGGCACCGCGAGGCCGGCATGCCCCGCGTCCAGGCGGCGCTGAAGGGTGCCAGCGAGGTCGGCTTCACGGTGTTGTCGATGAGCCTGTCGCTGGTCGCGGTGTTCCTGCCGATCGTGCTTCTGGGCGATATCGTGGGCCGTCTTTTCCGCGAGTTTGCCATGGTGCTGACGGTGGCGATCGGCCTTTCGCTGGTGCTGGCGCTGACCACAACGCCCATGCTCTGCTCGCTGATGCTGCGCGATCGCCCGCATCGCGAGCCCGGCCGCGTTTCGCGCTGGGTAGGCGGTGCCATCGACAAGGTATTCGAGCTCTACCGGCGTACCCTGCACCGCGCACTCGCGCACCCGTTCCCGGTGCTGATGACCTTCTTCCTCACCATCGCCGCCTCGGTGGCCATGTTCATCGTGGTGCCGAAGACCCTGTTCCCGCAGCAGGATACCGGCGTGATGATGGGTGGCATCCGCGCGGACGAGAGCACGTCGTTCCAGGCCATGCGCAAGAAGCTCATGCAGGCCCAGGCGATTGTCCAGGCCGATCCTGCGGTGCAGAACGTGCTGGGCTTCACCGGCGGCCGTGGCACCAGCACGGCCAACGTCAACGTGACGCTCAAGCCGCTGGACGAGCGCAATGCCTCGGCGTTCGAGGTGATGGCGCGCCTGCGGCCCAAGCTGGCGAAGATTCCGGGCGCCACGCTGATGATGTTCCCGATGCAGGACCTTTCCATCGGTGGCCGGCAGAGCTTCGCGCAGTTCCAGTACACCCTGCAGTCCGATGACAGCACGCTACTGCGCACCTGGTCGCAGAAGCTGCTTGATGAGCTCAAGAAGAACAAACTCCTGGTGGATGTCAGCTCCGACCAGCAGACCGGCGGCCTGGAAACCAGGCTGGAGCTGGACCGCCCGACCATCGCACGCCTTGGCCTTACCCCCGACATCATCGATGCCACCCTCTACGACGCGTTCGGTGAGCGCACGGTATCCACCATCTACAAGGCGCAGAACCAGTACCACGTGGTGATGGAGCTGGCCCCAAAGTACCTGCAGGATCCGTCATCGGTGCGCGGCGTGTACATCAGCAGTTCGGGCGAGGCTGCCAGCGGTACGTCGTCCACCAACGCCACGTCCAATACGGTGAGCTCCGCGACGCGCACGACCACCACGAGCGCATCGGTGACCAACGCTGCCACGAATAGCATCTCAACCAGCGGCGGCACATCCAGCGGGGCGGCCGTGAGCACCGGTGCCAGCACCATGGTGCCGCTGACTGCGTTTGCCCGGCTCACCGACGCGAAGACCCCAGTGCAGGTGAACCACCAGGGACAGGCGGTCGCCGCGACGCTATCGTTCAACCTGGCGCCCGGCGCGAACCTGGAAGATGCGACCGCGGCGATCGAGAAGGCGACGCAGGATATCCGCATGCCCGTCTCCATCCACGGCTCGTTCAGTGGCACCGCGGGACGTTCGCAATCGATTATCGCCACCATGCCGTTGCTCATCGGCGCGGCGTTGCTTGCGGTCTATGCGGTGCTCGGCGTGCTGTACGAAAGCTACGTCCACCCGCTCACGATCCTCTCCACACTGCCATCGGCCGGCGTCGGCGCCGTGCTTGCGCTGCTGCTGACCAACACGGAGTTCAGCGTGATCGCACTCATTGGTGTGTTCCTGCTGATCGGTATCGTGAAGAAGAACGCCATCATGATGGTGGACTTCGCCCTGGATGCCGAACGCAACGAAGGCCTCGCTCCCCTGGAAGCGATCGAGAAGGCCTGCCTGCTGCGCTTTCGCCCCATCCTGATGACCACCTGCGCCGCGTTGCTCGGCGCCCTGCCGCTGGTGCTCGACCATGGCATGGGCGCGGAACTGCGCCGGCCGCTGGGCATCTCGATCATCGGCGGCCTGGTGGTGAGCCAATTGCTCACCCTGTACACCACGCCCGTCATCTACCTGTATATCGACCGCGCCCGCCACCGCTCCAAGGGCTTCTGGCACCGGGTTTTCCCGGGCACGGCCCTGCCGGAAACTACCGCATGAACACTTTTATCCGCACCTTCTCCCTTGCCGCAGCCACTGCGGCCCTGGCGGCCTGCGCCGTGGGGCCCGACTACGTGCGCCCTTCGGCGCCCACGCCGGTTGCCTTCAAGGAGGCCCCGCAGGGCTGGCAGGCAGCGCAACCAGGCGACGGGGTATCCCGCGGCGCCTGGTGGTCCGCATACGGCGACAAGGACCTGGACGACCTTGTGGCCCAGGTGGCCGTGAACAACCAGAACCTCAAGGCCTATGAGGCCGCGTATCGCCAGGCGACGGCGGTGGTCGCCGAAGCGCGATCCGGCTATTCACCGACCGTGGCGCTGGCCCCGACGGCGACCCGGCAGCGATCCAGCAGCACGACCGGTTCCACGAGCACGCGCTCATCGCGCTCGGTCGAGCTGAGCGGCTCATGGGAACCCGACCTGTGGGGCAAGGTGCGCCGGCAGGTGGAGAGCGATAAGGCGGCGGCGCAGGCGAGCGCCGCGGAGCTCGCTGATCTCACGCTTTCCGCCCAGGCCGAGCTGGTCACCGATTACATGGAACTGCGCTACCAGGACTCCCTGGCGCAGTTGCTCGATGAAACCACGAAGGCCTACGAGCGCAGCCTCAAGATTACCCAGAACCAGTACACGGCGGGCACTGTATCGCGTGCTGACGTGATCACGGCACAGACGCAACTGGCCACGGCGCGTGCTTCGGCCATCGCCACCGGGCAGTTGC
The DNA here is from genome assembly GCF_050435445.1 of Luteibacter sp. 621. Taxonomy (NCBI): domain Bacteria; kingdom Pseudomonadati; phylum Pseudomonadota; class Gammaproteobacteria; order Lysobacterales; family Rhodanobacteraceae; genus Luteibacter; species Luteibacter sp. 621. The sequence continues at coordinate 108,300 of NZ_JBNDKI010000019.1, forward strand.
GCGCGCAGTACGAGCACGCCATCGCGTTGCTGGTCGGCAAGCCGCCGTCGGATGTCTCCATCGCCGTGCGGCCACTGGAGATCACCCTGCCGGAGGTGCCCGGCATCGTGCCATCCACCCTGCTCCAGCGCCGTCCCGATATCGCCGAAGCCGAACGCACCATGCAGCAACAGAACGCGTTGATCGGCGTCGCCCAGGCGGCGTGGTATCCGACGCTAAGCCTGACCGGCGAGGCCGGCTACTCGGGCCTTGGCAAGCTGTTCAGCGCAGGCAATGCGATCTGGTCGCTGGCGGCATCGGCAAGCGAGACGCTGATCGATGGTGGCGCGCGTTCGGCACAGGTGGCCGAGGCACGCGCCTCGTATGACCAGAGTGTGGCCAACTACCGGCAGACGGTGCTCGCCGCGTTCCAGGACGTAGAGGATGAGCTTTCGTCGATCCGCGTCCTGGGCAACCAGGCCGTTGCCCAGGATGACGCGTTACGCCTGGCCCGGCAGGCCGAGACCGTCGCCCGCAACGAATACCAGGCCGGTACGGTGGATTACACGACGGTGGTGACGGCGCAGGCCACCGCGCTATCGAACGCACAGGCGTCGCTGCAGGTCCGTCGCGACCGCCTGCTGGCCAGCGCCAGCCTGATCCGTGCACTGGGTGGCGGCTGGACTGATTCGGACCTGCCGCTGGCCGACGCTAAGCCACGCGATGCAGCGCAGCCATGAGCGCATCGATGTAGGTACGGCTCGCCCTGAGCGTCGTGCCGTCGCGCAGGCGAAGCACGGCATCGCGGTTGGGGCGAGGTAACATCTCGGCGATCTGGTCCACGCGGACGATCGCCGAGCGATGCACGCGCAGGAAGCGCGCGGGGTCCAGCTTGCGTGACAGCTCTTGCAGCGATTCGCGCAGCAGGTGGCGCTGGCCATCCGCGTGCAGCGCCGCGTAGTCGCCATCGGCCTCGATCCAGGTCACCGCGCTCACCTCCACGAAGGAAAGGCGCGCGCCAATGCGGATGGCGAAGCGCTCGGCCGGCGCAGGCCGCGCTTCGCTACCCAGCTTTCGGCGAACGCGTTCCAGCGCTTCGGCAAAGCGCTCGTCATCGATGGGTTTCAACAGGTAATCGACTGCCTCGAGTTCGAACGCCCGGATGGCGAACGTGTCGTGCGCCGTCAACAAGACCGCCAACGGGCGTTCGTCACGAGGAATGGCGGCAAGCCCGTCGAGGCCATTGAGCCCGGGCATCTGCACATCAACGATGGCGACATCGACCCGGTCGCGGCGCAATGCGGCCAGCCCGTGCCCGTCCGAGCATTCATCGACCACGGTGACATCGGGCTCGACACGCAGGCGCGCAAGCACGCCGCTGCGAGCCAGCGGCTCGTCATCGACCACGGCGACGCGGATCACGCCGCCGCCTCCGTTAGCGTTGTGGCGACCACCCATGGGAGGGTGATCCGCACCCGCCAGCGGCCACTCTCAGGGCCAACGACGATGTGGTGGTTGTCCGGATAAAGCGCTTCGAGCCGGGCACGCACGTTCGCCAGTCCAACTCCCATCGCGCCCTCCGTGACGTCGACCGCATCGTTGGCCACGCTCACTCGCAGTTCATGGCCATCGCCTTCGAAGCGGATGGCGATCGTACCGGGTACCGTGCGCGGCGCAATGCCATGGCGCACCGCATTTTCGACCAGCGGCTGCAGCAACAGATAGGGCACGCGCGCCTCGAGCGTACCTGGCGCCGTATAGGTCTCGATGTGCAGGCGTTCACCAAGGCGCGCCTTCTCGATATCCAGATACGCGGCTGTCAGGGCAATCTCGTCCGCCACGGTGTGCTCGTGGCCTGGCGTCTCCTCCAGCGTCGTACGCAGGAAGTCACCCAGCCGGGCGATCATCCGCGTCGCGTCGCGTGGCCGGTCGTCGCGCACCAGGGCCGAGATGGCATTGAGTGTGTTGAACAGGAAGTGCGGCTGAAGTTGATAACGCAGGGCGCGTAATTCCGCATCGCGCGCTGCCTGGGCGGCCCGTTGAAGCCGTTCGCCTTCAAGGGCCAGCGCGGCCCGGTGCAGCACGATCGCCTGGAAGCCGCAAAAGGCAATAAGCGCCAGCCAGCACCCATCAAGGCCACCGAAGATCCAGGCGGCACCGGCCTGCGCCCGCATTTTCTCGCTGGCAATGAAGGTCAGGGCCAGCAGCGCGTTACCGACGGACATGGCGTACGTCACCGGCAGGAGTACGCCCGCCATCGCCCACCAGCCGGCACCGCGCCGCCACAGCCAGCGTTGCAACCAGCCCAGCGGCACGATCCAGAACAAGTAAGCCACCGCGTAGAACATTCGAAACGCGAGCACGCGTTCGTCGGCCAGCGCAGGGAGGCTCATCACCATCATGCAGCCCAGGATAGGCAAGCCCGCGACCCACGCCATGGCCGGCGACAGCGTGACGCTGCGATCTACGCGCATGGCTACCTCGCTCGCCCTTCAGAAGTTCGACGAGTAAAGCATGGCCGCGATCTTCCAGCCATCATCGGTGCGGACCATCTGCCAGGTCTCGGCGCCGCGGTTCTGCACCTTTCCATCGAGCAGGAACTCGAAATCGAAGTACACGATGCCCACGGCGCCATCGGTTTCGATCCGGACATCGTGGAAGCGCTCCTCCAGGGCGTTCTTGCTGTTGCTCACGAAGTCGGCGAACTTGCCGGGTGTACTCGTGTGGTAGCGCGGGGCATCCGGCTTTTTGGCGTGCACGGTCTTCAAGCCCTCGGGACCGAGCGCCTCGACCCAGGATGATTCGGGGATGAATAGCGAGCCGAGCGTCTTGCCGTCGTGCGCCTTGAGCGCGCCCTGGAACTGGCTCACCACCTTTTCGATATCAGCCTTCGGGGTATCCGCGGCAAAGGCCGGGCTGGCAGCCAGGGTGAGGGCGACAATGAGTGGCAGGGTCTTCATGCGGTGGGGCTCCTGTGGGGTGGAGCGAGAAGACCACCCGCAAGACATCGCCGCCAGAGGTCTGGCGGCGAGCCGTTGGATCTGAGCGCCGGGGCGTTTCACAACGGGCCGGACCCATCGGAGCATCCCCGGGAGCACCGGGGCAGAACGCCGTTTAGTTGAGGCAGCCCGGCAGGCCGTCGTAGACCGAAACGTGGGTCATCGGCAGCTTGGCGTGGAGCGGGTCCTCGCCCTTGGTCAGTTCGTAGAACGATTCCACCGGGGTGTCCTTCGCGAGCAGCAGCTTGCACTTGAAGGTCTTGGCGGTGACCTGCACCGCGCCGGATTTCGGGTTCACGCTGGCGTGGCTGCCGGCGAAAGACCACAGGCACTGCTTCAGCGTGCCCTTGGTCGAGTCGACCGAGCAGCGCAGTTGTAGCGGGCGGAGGTTGGCGTAGTCGCCTTCGCAGAAGGTATCGCCGCAGACCTTGGCGAAACCGGCGTTAAGGCGCGCCTCGGCTTCGAAGAAGCGATCCATGCCGGCCTCGGAAGCGGGCCAGTCAGTCGCATCGACGTAGCGGTTGGCGGGGACATCGGCGGCGAAGGCCGAGACGGACGCGCTGAGGAACAGTACAGCGAGGGTAGTGCGAAGCATCGTGATGGCTCCGTGATTGAGGAGCCTTCATTTCAGCCATTTGGCCGGGGCGGGTATGCCGGTGTGGCGCCGCCCGTCGCGTAGCGTTGTGGCGCATGTCCTTGTAGGAGCGGGGGTGGGCGCGCGCGCGCCCCCCCCCCCCCCCCCCCCCGCGCCCCCGCCCCCCCGGCGGGGGCGGCCCCCCAGGTGGGGGGGGTTCAGACCCCCCTGGTTGCGGGCGGGGTCACGGGGGTTGACACGG
>NZ_JBNDKI010000020.1:0-102851 GCF_050435445.1 Luteibacter sp. 621
CCGGGGCCCCCTCCGTCTCTCAACCCAAGCCCCCCGGCCCCCACTCCCGCCCCCCCCCCTCCAAAACCCCCCCCCGCGGGGGGGGGCGGGGGGGGGGGGTCGGGGCGCCCCCCCCCCCCCCCCCCCCCCCCCCCCCCCGCTCCTACATTTATTGATTTATTGGTTTGCGCGCTCGTCTTGCAGGTAGGTGGCGATCAACGCTTGCTCTTCCGGCGTGATCGCCGGGTTGGGCGGCATGCCCTTGTCGCGCAGCCCGTTGACCATCAGCGCCTTCAGCGACGCTCGATCGGTCACGTAGGCGAACTTCCGCTCAACCAGGTTGGGCGCCGAGCCACCGCGCAGGTCCGGACCATGGCAGGCGGCGCAGTGCGTGGCGATCGCGCGTTGCGTGGGCGATAGCGGTTGTGTCGCGGCCTCGACGTGGCGAGGTTCGATGGCGGGGTAAGCCTTCGGTGCGCTCGCCGGCACCAGGCGCACGATCAGGTCATCGTCCGGGCGCGGCTGTCCTTCCGCCGGGTCGTACTGCGACGTGCTGAAGTACAGGTAGCCCTCCGGGCTCGCCGTCACCGCGCGAATACGCCCGAACCCACGGAAGAACAGGCGCCGCGGATTCGACAGGCGGTTGCCGTCGCGATCGAGCACGAGCAACCCTTCGCCACGCAGCAGCGCGACGATCAGCTTGCCCTTCAATTCGGGAAAGGCGCTGCCCTGGTAGAGCATCACCTTGCCCGGTGCGATCGACGGCGAAAACTCCAGCAACGGCGAACGCATGCCCTGCTGGGTCGCCGCATGATCAATCACCGGCCATCCGTAGTTGGCGCCGCGCTCGATGATATTGATCTCGTCACCGCCATTCGGGCCATGCTCGCTTTCGAACAAGGTGCCCGTGCGCGGATCGAACGCAAGCCCCTGCGGGTTACGGTGGCCGTAACTCCACACCTCGGGCCTGGCGCCCGGCGTATGCACGAACGGGTTGTCCGCCGGCACCGAGCCATCCCGCTCAAGCCGGAGGATCTTGCCATTGAGCTCGCCCAGTTGCTGGGCTTTCGCTGGCTCATCCGCATCGCCGGTGGTGATGTACAGCCTGCCATCGGGCCCGAACACCAGCCGGCAACCGGTGTGGTTGGTCGCCGCGGGAATGCCCTCGATCAGCGTATGCGGCTCAACCAATGCATCCCTATCGAGTCGGTAGCGCGCCACGCGCAGCTTGAACCGGCGCACCCCCTCGTTCGCATCTGCATCGCCAATGACGTAGTCGTAGGCCACGTACACGAAATGATTGCGGGAAAAATCCGGGTCCAGCACGAGGCCGAGCATGCCCATCTTGTTTCCCAGGGCCACCGCATTACGCAGCGCGGGCTCCGCGCCGCGCCCTTGCCCGAGCAGGCGCACGTGGCCGTCGCGTTCGGTGAAGATCAAGGCGCCATCGGGCAGGAAGGCGAGCTCCCACGGCACGCGCAGATCAAAGCCGACGCGCTCGAAGCGATGCGCCGTTGATAACGTCATGTCGGGCAGTGTCGCGATGGACTGCGTCGCGGGTAACGACGTGGGCGGATTCGTCGCAGCGAACGCGCCTGGTAGCAACGCGACGCTGCAGACGAGAAGAACAAGCGCCTGGCGGTGCCTCATGGGGTCGCTGCCGGTGGTCTTCGGAGCCCACATCGTGAGGCGGCCCGGGATCGCGCGCAAGCGCGCTCCCGGAGGTCAGGCGGCTTCGGTGTAACCGCGGGCGTGCATGACCTGGCTCACGGCCGCTTCGGCGTTGCCGATGACCGTGGCGAGCGGCTGGTTGGCATCGATATCCACGATGGGCGCGCCGCTGTACTTCAGCAGCGGCGTCACCGCGATCTTGCGGGCCAGTGCCTCGGGCCGGTGATCGGGCTTGCGTGCGCACGCCGTTTCGAGCGCTACGTTGAGGCGGAGCACCAGGTCCGGCTTGTAGCTGGCCATCCACTGGAAGCTGTCGTGCTCGAACTTCGCCAGGCGCAGTACAAGCCACGATCCCTTTGCGGTTTCAGGGAACCCCGGGCCATCGTACGCACCCGGAATCTCCACCTGCGGGAAACGATCGGTCACCACGATCAGGCCTTTCCGGCGCATGGCCAGCATGCGCTTGAAGCGGCGGATGCGGCGCAAGGTGAAGGCGGCGATGACCAGCGAGGGGAACAGCGTCGGCTGCTTGTGCTCGTCGATCCGCTTGTTCACGCCATCGGATTTCTTCCGGATCAAACGCCCCAGGTAGCCGCCAATGAGCGGCAATTCGGCGAGTGCGCGACCGATATTGCCGGCCTGCTTGCCCAGGTGGGCCTGCCCCGCGGGCCCAAAACGGCCGATCCAGCCGACCATGTGTTCGGCCACCGTCGACTTGCCAGACCCGTCCGTGCCAATGATCGCAATGAGGGGTGCGAGATTATTGCCATTTTGTGACACGGTGTTTATCGACAATTTCATGTGAAGGGGGGGTTATATTCTAGTGGACGCGACAATATATAGCGTCATAACATCGTAATTATATTGCGCTACCGGGCCCCTGGTGTGCTCCCCCTTTCTGATAACACTATGTCAATGAAGCCGTTACCGGTTATTGCCTTGACCGGCTCCGACGGTTCCGGCAAATCGACACTGGCCGCCTCCCTTGTGGCGCGGCTGCGTACGCTCGCGCCTGTGGAACAGCTTTATCTGGGCCAATCCTCGGGAAAGATCGGCGACTGGATCGGCACGCTGCCCGTAATCGGCAAGCGCTTCAAGGCCTACCTGGTACGCAAATCGGACAAGGTGCACGACCAGCCGGGCAAGCCGCCGGGTAACGTGACGGCGCTGGCCATCTACCTGCTTTCGCGCTGGCGTGCGTACAAGTTCCGCCGCCTGCTGGCCATGGCCCGCCGCGGCACGCTGGTCGTCACCGACCGTTTCCCGCAGGCCGAGAAGCCGGGCTTCAGCATTGATGGACCGCAGCTGGCCAAGACCGAGGGCGGCAACTGGTGGGTGCGCATGCTCCGCCAGCGCGAACACCGCCTGTATGAGTGGATGGCCACGCATGTGCCCCTGCTCGTGATCCGCCTTAACGTGGATGTCGAGACGGCACACGCGCGCAAGCCGGACCACAAGATCTCGTCGTTGCGCGAGAAGATCGCCGCCATTCCGCACCTGCATTTCAACGGTGCCGCCATTCTCGACCTGGATGGCCGCGACGCCGCCGACCATGTGCTTGAATCCTCCATGCGTGCCGTCACCGCGGCGCTGCAGGTAACCGGCGCATGAGCGCGCAGGCCGCCCGCATGGCTGCTGATATCGAGCCCACGACACCGACGATGCCCACCGCCAAGGTGAAGACGCCCTTGCTCAGCGGCCTCGTGGCCGTCGTGGGTTGCGATGGCACCGGCAAATCCACCATCACCCACGACCTGGTGAAGCACTTGCGTGCTTTTGGCCCGGTCGAGCGCCGTTACCTCGGTCTCATTTCCGGTGAGCAAGGCGCCAGGATCAAGGAGCTGCCGATCATCGGCCCGCGCCTTGAACGCCGCCTCGCTGCCAAGGCCGATAAGGCGCAGGACACGAAGAACAAGCTGCCAGGCGTGCTTGGCTCGCTCATCATGTACGGCTTCTCGCTGTGGCGTGCGCGGCACCTGAAGCGCGTGTGGCGCCTGGCCAACAGTGGCGTGCTGGTGATCAGCGATCGTTATCCGCAGGCCGAAGTAACCGGCTTCCGCTATGACGGCCCGGGCCTGGGCGTGAACCGCAGCAAGAACTGGCTGGTGCGCAAGCTGGCCGTCCGCGAGCAGCGCCTCTACGAGCGCATGGCCCAGTACAAGCCCACGCTGATTATCCGGCTTGATATCGACCTGGCCACGGCCTATGCGCGCAAGCCGGACCACAGCGTCGCCGAGCTCAATGACAAGATCGCGATCATGTCGAAGCTTCAGTACAACGATTCGACCATCGTAGACCTTGATTCTCGTGCGCCGTACACCGATGTGTTGGCTCGCGCCATGAGCGCTATCCGAGGCAGCGCCACCGCAGGTGAATCGCAAACGTGAATACCATTGCATCCAAAGCCGCGCAGGCGCCCTTGTGGCGACGCGTACTGATCAAGGGCGGCAAGCGTTTCCTGCGCTGGAGCGGCCGCTTCCAGGCGAAGCATTCGCTGGTTCCGTCGACGCCTGTTATCGCGAACAGTGAGTTCGCGTGGGTGCCACAATTGGAAGCCGCCTGGCCAGAGATTCGCGCCGAGCTCGATCACCTGCTCGAGCACCCGGAAGATATCCCGGCGTTCCACCAGCTCTCCCCGGACCAGAAGCGCATCTCCAAGGGCGATAACTGGAAGACGTTCGGCTTTTACGTTTACGGCAACCGCTCGGACGAGAACTGCGCCCTGTGCCCGCGTACCGCCGCCGTGCTGGATACCCTGCCCGGCATGCGCAGCGCCATGTTTTCCATCCTGCAGCCGCGCTACCGCATCGCCGCGCACCATGGCCCCACCCGCGCCGTCATCCGTGCGCACCTGGGTCTCAAGGTACCGGCAGACTCGAAAAACGTCTGGATCCGGGTCGATGACCAGATCCTGCACTGGGAAGAAGGCAAGGTCGTGCTGTTCGACGACACGTACGAGCACGAGGTGCACAACGACACCGATGAGCTCCGTGCCGTGCTGTTCATCGATATCGACCGACCCATGGACCGCCTGGGCACCTTCTTCAACGGCATTATCTTTCGCCTGATCCAGGCCAGCCCGTATGTTCGGGCGCCGATCAAGAACCTGGCTAACTGGAACCGGGAACGGGTCCGACGAAGTTAAGGCTCCGAACGGCCAAAGCCGCCTTCAGGCGACGGCCGTAAGCGATTCCGGCAGGGAAATGTGAAGTCCCTGCTAAAAGGCACGTGGCATGTAAACGAAAACCGGAGCATTCTGTCACCCGCTCTGAGGATTTTCTTAACAAGCCTGAAATATGGTACCATCCGGTACAGTTACCTGTTGGCACGGGCCGTGGGCTGTTCCCCGGAGTGCGCAACTCGCTGGTGAGTTCAATAAAACCATGAGTGCAGACGGAAATCTTTCAATTGAACCCGGGGTCGCAACCCCTACCGTGAATACGGTACCGCTGCGTCACGGCGACTTTGCCACCCTGGCAGAGGCGCTGGACTATGCGGCTGCGGGCGTTACCGGGGCAAATTTCTACGCGGGCGGCAAACTGGTCACCGCGCTCCCCTACCGAACCTTGCGCAAGCAGGCGACGGAACTTGCGCACCGTTTGGCGACGCTGGCCCTTCCGCGTGGATCGCGTCTTGCGATCGTCGCGGAAACCAACGCCGACTTCCTGCGCTTCTTCTTCGCCTGCCAGTACGCCGGCCTGGTGCCGGTGGCGTTGCCTTCCTCGGTGAACCTGGGCGGCCACGACGCGTTCGTGCACAAGCTCAACGGCATGCTCCAGGCGGCTGACGCCTCGATCGCCGTGGCTTCCGACGGTTTCCTGGGCCTGCTCGGCGAAGCCGTACAGGGCCTGGAGCTGGCCATGTGGGGCGCGCCCGCCGCGTTCGATGCGCTGGCCCGCGACGACGCCGCACTGAAACCGCTCACCGCGAACGAAATCGCCTACCTGCAGTTCACCTCGGGCAGCACCGGCACGCCGAAGGCGGCCATGATCCCCGGCCACGCGCTGATGGCAAACCTGCAGGGTTCGGCTGGCCCAGGCCTGGGCCTGCGCGATGACGATCGCTTCGTCTCGTGGCTGCCGTTCTATCACGACATGGGCCTGGTCGGTTGCCTGCTCACCGTGATGGCCGCGCAGCGCTCGATCGATTACCTGGATACGCGCGAATTCGCGATGCGTCCGCGCCGCTGGCTGGAGCTGATGACCCAGTCGAAGGCAACGATCGCGTACAGCCCGCCGTTCGGTTACGACATGTGCGCGCGCCGCGTGCGCCCGGGCGATATCGCCTCGTACGACCTCTCGCATTGGCGCGTCGCCGGTATCGGCGCCGAGCCGATCCATCCGGAAGTGCCGGCGCGTTTCGCCGAGATGCTTGCACCGGCCGGTTTCAACGCGAACGCGCTGGTGCCGTCGTACGGCATGGCCGAAGCCTCGCTGGCGGTGAGCTTCTCGCCGGTCGGCAAGGGCATCGTCGTCGAGTGGATCGATGCCGACGAGCTGTCGGAAAACCTGCTTGCCGTGCCCGCCGTTGAAGGTACGGGTACCGGTTTCGTGCGCTGCGGCGGCCCGCTGCCCGGCCACGAACTCGAAATCTGGAACGATGCAGGCGAGCACCTCGCCGATCTGCACGTTGGCCGCATCATGGTGCGTGGCCCGAGCGTCATGTCGGGTTATTTCCGCCAGCCGGAAAAGACCGCCAGCGTGCTGGCCGAGGATGGCTGGCTCGATACCGGCGATATCGGCTACGTCGTGGACGGCGAGGTCGTCGTGACCGGCCGCCATAAGGACATGATCATCGTCAACGGCCGCAACATCTGGCCGCAGGACATCGAGCACATCGTGGAACGCCAGCCGGAACTGCGCTCGCAGGATGCCTCCGCATTCAGCGTGCCGGGCCCGAGCGGCGCCGATGTGGCTGTCGTGGTCGTCCAGTGCAACACCGTGGATCCGGAAGCCCGCGAAGCGCTGGTGCACCGCATCCGCCGCGAGCTCATCGAAGAACTCGGCATCACCTGCCTGATCGAACTGGTGCCGCGGCACACGCTCCCGCGCACCTCCTCCGGGAAGCTGTCGCGTTCGGCGACGCGCCGTGGGTACCTGGAACGCCGCGCACAGGAGCTCGTTCCCGAAGCTGTCGCCTCGTGAATAACGAGGCCACGGGGGAAGGCGGCCCGGTCGTTGCACTGACGGGCGCCACGGGGTTCATCGGCACCGCGCTGCGTGCGCAACTCATGGCCGCGGGCTATCGCGTGCGGGCGCTGTACCGCCCCCGCCGCGGCCGTAACGTACAGTGCGCCGATGGCCTGAAATGGGTGGCGGGTGACCTGGGCGACCGTGATGCGCTTGCCGCGCTGGTCGAAGGCGCCGATGCCGTGGTGCATTGCGCCGGCAGCGTGCGCGGAGCCAGCCCCGAAGCATTCAACCAGGTCAACGAGACCGGTGTGCTGGATATCGTGCAGGCGGCCACCGCCTCGCCGACCTGCCACCGTTTCCTGCTGGTGTCCTCGCTTGCCGCGCGCGAACCGGAACTCTCCGATTACGCGAACAGCAAGCGCCTGGGCGAGATCGCACTGGAGGCGAATGCGGGCCGCCTGAACTGGGCCATCATCCGCCCGCCCGCCGTGTACGGCCCGGGCGATAAGGAAATGCTGCCGCTGTTCCAGGGCATGGCCCGTGGGCTGGCAGCGATCCCCGGTGACGGTAGCGGGCGCTTCTCGCTGATCCACGTGGCCGACCTCGCGTCCGCCGTGGTGGCCTGGCTGAACACCGAGTCCGCCTCCGGCTGTACGTACGAACTCGATGACGGCCACGAGCGTGGCTACGACTGGGATACCGTGCTCGGCACGGCCTCGCGCGTACTGCGCGGCAATGCGCCGATCCGGCGCCTGCATATCCCCGTACCGGTGCTGCGCACCGTCGCCGGCATCAATCTCATGGCCGCGCGCGCCTTTGGCTACGCGCCCATGCTTTCCCCGGGCAAGGTGCGTGAAATCACCCACCCCGATTGGGTCGGCAATGGCCATGCCTTTACACAAGCCACGGGCTGGCAGCCTGCGCTAGGGTTTGAACGTGGCCTTGCCGAAACACTCGGCGTGGCTGCCCCCGCTATTTCCGGAATACCGTCGTGAACCTTCCTGACATCACCACCCGCCTCATCCAGATCGTCACCCCGTTCGGCCAGGGCCGCGTGCCCGTGATCAGCGCCGCCACGGAACTCACCGGTGACCTGGAGCTGGATTCGCTGCGCGTCATGGACCTCATGCTGGCCGTGGAAGACGAGTTCGACATCTCCGTGCCGATCAACTCGCTGGCCGATGTGCGCACCGTGGGCGACCTGGCCGTGCTCATCCAGAAGACCGTGGGCGACAGCGCATGAGCCTCAACGCGCGGCTGCAGGCCGTTCGTGCGGTTCGCGAAGAACTGGCCACGCTCGGCATCGATCCGTTTGGCGTGGAGATCGACCAGATCATCACGCCCACCGAGGGCGTGATCCAGGGCCGGCCGACGATCCTGGCCGGCACCAACAACTACCTCGGCATGACCTTCAACGAGGCGTGCATCGCCGCGGCGCGCACCGCGCTGGAAACGGCCGGCACCGGCACCACCGGCTCGCGCATGGCCAACGGCAGCTACGCCTCGCACCGCGAGCTCGAAGTGGAACTGGCGCGCTTCTACGGCAAGCGCGACGGCATCGTGTTCTCTACCGGTTACCAGGCCAACCTGGGCATGATCTCGGCGCTGGCCGGCCCGGGCGATAACGTGCTGATCGATGCGGATAGCCACGCCAGCATCTACGACGGCTGCAAGCTGAGCGGCGCAAACGTCATCCGTTTCCGCCACAACGATCCGGCCGACCTGGCCAAGCGCCTGCGCCGCCTGGGCGCCGATGCGTCGAAGGCGCTGATCGTGATCGAAGGCGTGTACAGCATGCTCGGCGATCGTGCGCCGCTGCAGGAGTTCGTCAACGTCAAGAAAGAATTCGGCGCCGCACTGCTGGTCGACGAAGCCCATTCCATGGGCGTGCTCGGCGAACGCGGCCAGGGCCTGGTCGAAGAAGCCGGCGTGCTCGCCGATGTCGATTACGTGGTCGGCACCTTCAGCAAGAGCCTGGGCAACACCGGCGGCTTCTGCGTGGGCGATTCCGAAGACATGGACGTGCTGCGCTACGCCAGCCGCCCGTACGTGTTCACCGCCTCGCTCGCCCCGGCCACCATCGCCGCGACGCGCCAGGCACTCAAGGTGCTCGAGGCTGCCACCGACCTGCGCGAGCGCCTGCGTGAGAACGCCGAGCGCCTGCACTCGGGCCTGAGCGCCCTGGGCTTCCAGCTCGGTGCACCGGCCAACGCGGTCGTGGCGGTGCTGGTCGGCGAGAAGGTCGAAGCGCTGCGCTTCTGGGACCACCTGCTCAAGCACGGTGTGTACGTGAACGTCATGGTGCCCCCGGCCACCCCTGGCGAAAGCTCCCTGCTCCGCTGCAGCGTCAGCGCCGCGCACACGCCCGAACAGATCGATGCGATCTGCGCCGCGTTTGCGAGCTGGCCCGGCGCGAGGCAGCCTGCGCATGGCGGGTGATCAGGTAGCGGCGGCATGAAACACTGGTTCTCCGATGGCTCGTTCCGCACCATCCTGCGGAACGCGTCTTACCTCGGCTCAAGCAATGTCGTGAGCGCCCTGCTGGGCCTGCTCGCGCTCGCCTGCGCCGGCCGCGCCATGTCGCCGGCGCTGTTCGGCACACTGGTCGTGGTCCAGGCGTACGCCAAGAGCGTCAGCGATTTCGCCAAGTTCCAGACCTGGCAGTTCGTGGTGCAGTTCGGCACGCCGGCGCTCGAGCGCAAGGACCTGGCGCGTTTCCGCGATGTCACCGGCCTGTCGTTTGGCCTGGATCTCGCCAGCGGCGCGGTGGCGGTGGTCGGCGGCATGGCCTTGCTGCCGCTGCTGGGCCACGCGGTGGGCCTGAAGCCGGAGGATTTCTGGTGGGCCCTGGCGTATTGCACGCTCATCCCGACCATGACCGCGGCAACGCCTACCGGCATCCTGCGCTCCATCGATCGCTTCGACCTGATCGCCGTGCAGCAGGCGGTGACCCCGTTCCTGCGCGCCGTGGGCAGCGTCCTCGCTTACCTACTCCACCTCGGCTTCCCCGGTTTCATCGCCACCTGGTACATCTCCAGCCTGGTCGGCGACATGTGCCTGTGGGTGTTCGCGGTGCGCGAACTGCGCCGGCAGAACATCGAGCATGCGCTGCGCCCGGGCCTGCTCGCCCCTGCCCGCCGTATCAAGGGTGCGTGGGATTTCGTCTGGACCACCAACTTCGCCCACTCGATCTGGTCGGCGCGCAACGCCGGCAGCAACGTGCTGGTCGGTATCGTGCTCGGCCCGGCCGCGGCCGGTGTGTTCAAGGTCGCGCTCACCTTCTTCGATGCCGCCGGTACGCCCGCCTCGCTGATGCAGAAGAGCTTCTACCCGGAAATCATGCGCCTGGATCCTGCCAGCACGCGCCCGTGGAAGCTGGGCATCCGCTCCGCGGCGCTGGCCGGCGGCCTGGGCGTGCTCGTGGCCCTGCTGGTCATCCTGGTTGGCAAGCCGCTGATCGGCTCGGTATTCGGCGCCAAGTACCTTGAGGCGTACAGCCTGCTGCAGGTGATGTCGGCGGCCCTGGTGGTCTCCATGGCCGGCTTCCCGCTCGAATCCCTGCTCTATATCGCCAGCCGCCAGCGCGCCGCCCTGGTCGCGCAGGCCCTGGCGGCCCTTACCTACGCGGGCCTGCTGGTCGGCCTGAGCCACCTCATGGGGCTCATGGGCGCGGCGATCGCGTATTTCATCGGGACGTGCCTGGAGGCATTGTTCTCGCTAATCCCCACCGTGGCGGCGTATCGTCAGCGACACACGCTCTCCTTCCATGCACCGGAGGAAGCACGTTAATGAACACCATGATGACCGAGTGGCCTAAATTTTCCCCGGAGACGCTGGGCCGTCTCTTCGATGCCGTGGATGTCGATGACATCATCGATGCACACACCTGCCTGCCCGATCCAATCGTGCTGGCCGTGCCCGAGGATGCGATCCGCCGTTGCTATGCGCTGTGCCTGCAGTTCTGGGACGATGGCGTATCGCGCGAAGAGCTGGTGCATCTGGTCGAGAAGCTGATGCGCAATGAAGGCCTGAGTGCCGACGAGCGCCTGCAGTACAAGCACAGCCGTGCACGCTACAAGCACTTGCGCTTTGCCCAGCGCCTGTACAGCCGCAACCATCGCTCGAGCTACCTGTTCGACCTGACCACGCGCGTGCTCGGCCACATGCAGGATGGTTTCCGCGGCGGCAAGCGCGGCACGATCGTGCGCCAGGGCTGGAAGCTGCGCGTGCTGCTGTCGAAGCCGGTGTGGAATTTCGTGCGCCGCGGGATGGTGGAGACGCGCCTGGATACCGAGGCGGGTGTGATCGCGTTCCAGAAGGCGGAGATGAGCCGGCTGAAGAAGGCGGTGAACCGCACGATCTTCGCGGGCGATCAGTTCCATGCGGTGCGGAAGATCGTGAGCATGCAGGTGTCGTATTACGACACGCTGCGTTCGCTGGCGCCGAATGAGCATGCGTATTGCATGTCGCGGTTCCTGGCGGCCATTAACGGGCTGATGGGGTCGCGGCACGATGAGATGGTGGCGGAGTCGCTGTCGGGGCGCCGCAGCTACAACACGCCTGCACCGTTGGCGAAGGAAACGCGGTCGCGTCTTGAGACGCTGGTGGCGCGTTATCCGCTTTGAAGCGGTTCATTCGCTTCGCGAATGCGTGAGGCCAGCGGCTTGCGCCGCCTCGCTCGTGATCGGTTGAGGAAGCTGCGGGTGGGCAGGCCCTTGGGGCCGCCAGTCGCGGACCTTCGGACCGGGCCGTAGGCGCCCATATCTCGACAAGCGTGGCGTCGGGCGGCCCTCCGCTCATGTCGGCCCCAAGGGCCTGCCCACCCGCGCACCCCACACCGCGGATAGCCTTAACGCGGCAGGCGAGAAGCTTCTTGTTCGACTCCGGGGGGGGCGGGTCTTTACGTGATTACTCACCAGATAGGCCGACACGGCCGCGCTACATGAATAGCTCGGCCGCCGTCGAACGCTCTGGTGCAACCTACGCTCCACTGGCCTTGTTCAGCACGCTACGCAACAACTCCGGTACTAAGCCCGCGGCCTGCAGCGTGGCCGCCCGATAGGCATGCTCATTCTTCGACAGCCGCACTCCCGTAGCTGCTTCCAGTTCGTCGCACGCGTTCATCCACTCAGGCCACCTCGCACTCAAGAAGGCTTCGAGATGATCATCGAAAATTGCGATCGTATCGGCAACAACTTCAGCCGGAAAATCCTCTTCCGGCCGGCCGAAGTATTTCAAGACACTTCGATTGGCCGCAGTATGCGTTCTTCGCTCATCCGCTATCTTCTCAACCGATTTGCCATTTGCCCTAGCCCTTGCATCAAATCCTACATCGGCATCAAAAAGCGCATAAACGGGAATGCCAAACGATGAGAGGATTGCGTGCGCTAACGGAATGGATGTCTTGCCTCCTGCCGCAACGATACACAAGCCGGCAGCCTCCAATGCACCCAGCGAAGCTTTGTCACCTATACCATGGAAGATGGCGGCCTCTGTGGTACCTTCCACGATGAAAGCCCTGTGCGAAAACATTGCTATTGCAAGCTGATTCGTCACGCTGCTGTCCAGTTGCCGATCAACAGTCTCGGCACTCAATACATTCAGAAGTTTCGCCTTGACGTCAGCAGCGGTTGCGGCGTGTACCGTTACCACAGGATTCGCGCCCACCGTGCGGGTCAGTCGCCGCACCTGGTCGAAATGACGCGCTTCCAAGAAGAACGGACTGTGCGTCGCATACGTGACCTGAATACGCTTCGCGGGATTCTCCGCTAACGAGCGAAGAACTTTGGCGAAAGTCTGAGCTTGGATTGGATGCTGAAAAAGCTCCGGCTCTTCAATGGCCAAGCAGATGACCCCGTCAGCAGAGGCAGCTCCGGATTGAGCCAGCAACTGCAGTGCGGAGATGAGAAGTGTTCGTTGAAATCCGTGCCCCTGTCGGTCGACAGGGGTTTCGGTGCCGCTGTCCAAGATGGCCACATTGAAGGTAGTTCGCGGCGCCTTGATTTCGATTTCCGCAGGCGAAACTGCCACCGAACGACCTGGCGAATACGAAGCTACAACCTCATTCAGCTGCGCCGTCATCAGATCGAGCTGCTCTTTGAATTTGGCCTGATACACTTGCTGCTGTCGAACGCGGGACTCTTCCACGATTTGCGCAATCTCCGCGTCGGCGGCTGTGCGATCTATCGAACGCTCGAGTATTCGACCTATGATGCTGGCGCGCCCGTCCACTGATTCTTCGCTCGCACGAAGGTCGGCCGTAACCAACACGAAGTCAAACAGTCCACTCATTTTTCCGCTACTGTTAAAGCCGAAAAAGTTGGTTTGTAGAGACTCTGGCGCGTCAATAAGCTGATCCGGATGCTGGGCCTCCCAGCTCGTCATCGCCTGATTAATTGCGTCGACGTTACTCCATTTCGGCAAGCCCAAGCCGGGTTCGGCAACACACAAGGCGGCGTAGGCAGCCTTCCTGTCCCCTGCGGCATTGATACTTCGAACCAAGTTGAACGGTGGATAGCTTTTGGCGTTCGCAGATAGCGTTTCGGCCCCGTTGACGTCTCGGCGCTTCCACGCGGTAAACGTTGCGACTCCCGGTGGGGCGTATTTCCCAAGAGCTTCCCGATCCTTCTCGGTAAGAGCGCCAAAACTAACCTGGACTTCGATGTCGTCCTGGAACGCACCGAGGTAGCAATCGCGCTCACTCAACAAGCCTGCGCGTCCATTGAAGAACCAGTCCAGCGCACGAAGCACCGTCGATTTTCCAGCGCCGTTAGGCCCAATGAACGTAGTGACCGAATCAAAGGAGATCGTCACATCCTGAAGGGCCCGAAAATTCTTAATGCGAATCGCCTCGATTTTCACGTCAACAGGCTCCTCAGATCACTCAGGCATATCGAAAGTCATATGATCCGTATGCGCTCGAGATACGCGGCTATTTGGTTGTGCAACGTCTACCTCGGCCTCGACCCGCCCGCTGCTCAACTTGCCGAGAATTGCTATCGAGAGCCCTGACGGAAACCAGGGCTCGACCCAACACTTCCTAAACCTCATTAGCGCTTAGTGAATCAAAATAACCGTCGCAACCGCTAAAGTAGCTGCTCAACGCGCTCATGGCATCGGAGAGGGCCGTGACGTCGAGTTCGCCGAAGGCTATTGGGATCGGATTCCCTTTGATATCCACCGGGTAGCGGTAGGAAAACGAATTGGGGTCGACCTTTGCGAATTCCGCGATAATCGCTTTCACGGCAGGATCGGTGCCTTCAGGGTCGCCACTTGGGTAAGCATTCAGTAGCCCCGAAAAGATCTTCCATAGTTCATCGAGACGATGAGAAGTCCAATTCGCCGCTATGTTCACTTGAGGACCATAGGTGGCGATCAAGTACTTCAGAGATAGCTCAATAAACTGTCGATAGTTGAAAATTATCGGATAGACCAATGCGTCGCGATCGTATCGATCCCTCGTCGCTTGGGCCACCATGAGATCGGCGGCCCGCTTATAGCCCGTGATCATCATCACCGCCCGGCTCGAGACAGGTAACGCTATCTCAGCGTTACTCCCGCGAGTGGGGGATGTTGCAAAGGCCTGGTCGCCTCGGCGCGGCCACCGAAAGTCACTCTCTAAAAAGTGTTCGAACGTCGGTTGCTCGCTCACGACCTCTCCCTTCCAATTTCGACCGGTGTAGGCAGCGCCCAGATATCTTAACGCCGGAGCAACTACCAACGTCTGCTCAAAGATTACAGCGACCACCCCGGTTGGGGCGACGCGTTCCTCTCGACGAACTCACCATCACCAAGTCGCAGACATATTAGACAAATCGTCGCAGATCATCCTCCGCGTCTCGACCGTGGTGTACGCACTCCGTTGATTCGTCTCGACGTGCTGACCTCTGCCACACGGGCGAGAGGCAACGCGACGATATGCAATGGGCGCGCACTATACGCAGCGTTCCGTAGACGCATCACCTCTTATTAGGCGGATACCTCTTTCTACCCGTCATAAGGAGCTCCTCTCCTCGTCATCCTCGCAAGCTATGGTGCCGGCATCCTTGTTTATGCCGCGGACTTCTCCATGCCGCCTACGTCAACCGACAACAAGACGATCGGCGAGCAACGAGAAATCTTGAAGAACTCGCGAAGACAGCAGTGACATCAAGTAGATGAAAAATCGGCAATTCCTCGGCCATCTTTTGGCTTGCCAGACGCACAAGCGACCTCAAACCTTATCATTCCGTGGCCCATTCTTGATGCCTTCCGACAATTTTTCGGGGAGATGAATCGCTATGGCGAACGTTCGGGGCGATACAGTGGCCACGATGACCGAGCTACTAATCAATGAGCGGATAATGGGCGGATGTAATCATCCGGATTTCATTATCGAGGCAGACATGCAAGGAGGGCATCGTTTTGAGTATGCGGCATGCACTCATTGCGACACTAAGGCTCATCTTTACCGAGACGTCGTCAATATTTCCGATCCCGCACTGGAACTCAGAAAGCTGATTCCGCGGCACTGCCTGGACATGATTGCCATCAACAAGGTGCTCCGGCATCTTGAGCAGAATGGGTGGCGGTGGACAGTACAGCGACGAAACGGTTCTCACCAGTTCACGCTCGAAAATATAACGGAGCGGATTGAGGGGCCTTCGCACAAAGACGAGGCCAAGGCGGCTGAGGGTGCACTAGCTTTATTGGCGAACACCGAATCCCGTCGCTAGCCCACGCCTATGCACGCGACCTTTATTAGAGTCCTAGTTATGGTTGTCAGGCTTGCCAACAGGGGGACCGAGGCTTCGAGAGCACGCTTATACCGCACGCAATGAAACGTGTGGACTCGGTGGCGGGCAGGCCCTTGGGGCCGACATGAGCGGAGGGCCGCCTGGCCCCTCGCTTTTCGCGAGAGGGGCACCTACGGCCCGGTCCGAAGGTCCGCGACTGGCGGACCCAAGGGCCTGCCCGCCGCCGACTGCGACGGCCTAGCAGCCTAAGGCGGCGCAAGCCGCTGGTTACATGCATTCGCGACGGCGAATGAACCTTTTATTGAGCCGGCGACGGTGCCTGAGCCTGCGCATCGGCCTGGGCGGGCTCAGCCTGCCACCCACCACCCAACGCCACGATCAGGTTCACACTCGTATCCAGCCGGCGCAGACGCAACTGCAACTCGCCGCGGCCCGCCTCAAGCGCACCATTCGTCGCCTGCACCACCGCCGGGTAATCCGCCACGCCTTCCTTGTACTGGTTCTGCGTCACCCGATCCGACTCGGTTGCCGCAGCCGCCGCCTTCGCATGCAGCTCGGCAACGTTCGCCAGCTCATTCGTCGCAACCAGGTTATCTTCCACCTCGCGATAGGCATCCAACACCGTCTGGCGATAGTTCGCCACCGCCTCGGTATAGCCCTCGCCCGCCGACTTCACCTGCGCATCCAGGCGGCCACCGGTAAACAGCGGTCCCTTCACGTCCGCCGTGCCGGTCGGGCCGCGGCGCACGCCGATGCCGGCTGCAAGACTGATCGAAGGAAGCTCTTCCGCCTTCGCCACGCCGATGCGCGCATTCGCGGCCGCCATGCGGCGTTCGCTGGCGGCCACGTCGGGACGACGCTCGAGCAGGATCGCCGGCACACCCGGCGGGATCACCGGCACCTGCGTATCAAAAGGTGCCGCTGCGAGCGAAAACTCCGCCGGCGGCTTACCCAGCATGACGGCAATCGCGTGTTCGTATTGCGCGCGGGCACTGCGCGTATCGGCCAGTTGTAGCTGCGTACCACTGAGCTTCACCAGCGCATCGGAGACATCGGCGCTGGAGGCCTGGCCCTGCGTGTACTGGTTGCCAACCATCCGGTGCCACTGGGTGGCTACGTCCGTCGAGCGCTGCAACAGGTCGATCGCGGCATCACTCTGGCGCAGCGCGAAATACGCTTGCACCAGCTGCGCCTGCATCGACAGCGTCGCCGCGGCGAGATCATCCGCGCTCGCTTCGGCGGAAGCGCGATGCGCCTCGACATCGCGGCGGATGCGGCCCCACAGGTCCAGCTCCCAGCTCACGCCCAGGCCGAAATCATTTTCGTTGCGACGGCCGGATTTGATCGTACCCACGCTCACCTGCGGGTACGCCGCGCCGTGCGCTTCCTGCACCAGCAGCTGCGCTTCGCGCATGCGTGCGGCGGAGGCGGCCAGTGACTGGTTATCCACGGCCACGCGCGAGACGAGGTCGTTGAGCACCGGGTCGCCGTAGATCTCCCACCACTTGCCGGCAATCGGTGCCGCCGGAGCGCTCTGCGCCGCCTGCGGTTTGGCTTCCTTGAACGCCGCCGAGGTCGGCGCCGCTGGGCGCACGTAATCGGGGCCGACGGTGCAGCCGGCCACCAGGGTGACGGTCGCGACCGCCATCAGTACGCGCAAGCCACGGGCGCTCACGGGAGCGGCTCCTCGTGCTGCGCCGGCCATGCCGCGTCGCGGTCCTGGCCGCCGAATCTTTGCATCCATCTGCCAGCCCACCTGCTGAAACGGTCGAGATAAAGGTAAACCACGGGGGTCGTATAGAGGGTCAGCAACTGGCTCACCACCAGGCCGCCACCGATCGCAATGCCCAGCGGGCGATGCATCTCGGCGCCATTGCCGCGCGAGATCGCCAGCGGCACGGCCGCCACCATGACCGCGAGCGAGGTCATGAGAATCGGGCGGAAACGCAGGCGGCACGCATGCTGGATAGCCTCCGACGGGGTCATGCCCATCGTACGCCCGGAAACGATCGCCACATCGACCATCATGATGGCGTTCTTCATCACAATGCCGACCAGCGAGAAGATGCCGACCAGCGCGATCACGTCCAGGTCGGTATGCAGCGCCATCAGCGCGAACACCGCGCCCACCGCCGCTGAAGGCAGCGTGGAGAGGATCGTCAGCGGGTGCACGACGCTCTCGTAAAGGATGCCCAGCACGATGAACAGCGTAAGCACCGCGCCCAGGATCAGGGCGGGCTCGCTATCGGAGACCTGGCGCGCGGCGCCGGCCGAGCCCTGGAAGCTGCTGCGCACGGAGGTCGGCACGGCGAGGCGATCCATCACCTTCTGGATCGCCTGGGTCGCCTTGGAGAGCGAGACACCGGGTACGCGGTCGAACGAAATCGTGGTGGACACCGACTGGCCGTAATGCGAGATCGAGAGCGGCACCTGGTATTGGTGCACCTGGGCCAGGCCAAGCAGAGGCACGCCGGGGCCGCCCGTGACCGGCACCTGGATCGGCGCGAAAGCATCGGGCGATTGCGACTGCGCGGGGGCCACGCGCATGAGCACGGGGTATTCGCCCGAGGGCGAGAACATCGTGGCCACGCGCCGGTCGGCGAAGGCATCACGCAGCACGCCATCGATGCGGGCATACGACGTACCGGCCTGCGCCGCGGCATCGCGATCCACGCTGAGTGCGGTGGCCACGCCCTTGCGGCCATTGTCGCCATGCACGTTGCGCAGCTCGGGCAGGCGCATCATGCCTTCCACGATCGGCGGCACCCAGCGGCGCAGCAGTTCCGGCGAATCCGCCTGGAGGGTGTATTCGTCCGAGGCGCGGCTGCGCCGGCCGCCGACGCGGATGTTCTGCACCGACGTGACGGTGAATACGCCGCCCGGGAGCTTGGTGAGCTGTGCGTTGAGCCGGGCCGCCACTTCATCGGCGCTGGCATCGCGCTTCGACAAGGGCTTCAGCGTAACGAACAGCGAGCCCGAATCACCTTCGGCATAACCCGCGGCGCTTTCCACGGCGGGATCGGCACGCACCGTGGCGAGGAACGCGCCCAGCTTGTCCTTCGACACCGCGAACGACGCGCTGCCGTCGGTATCGAAATCGCCGGTGAGCTCACCGGTATCCTGGCGTGGGAAGAAGCCCTTGGGCACCACGATGAACAGCACGACGCTAAGGCACAGCACGCCCAGCAGCGAGAGCATGGTGAGCGGCGCCCGGCGCAGCGCCCAGGTCAGGCTACGGTCGTAGGCGCCCTGCAGCGCCACGAACTGACGCTCCGTCCAGCGGAACACGGCACCATGCTCGCGATCCGCGCGGGCCGGCTTAAGCCACCAGGCGCACAGCATGGGCACCACGGTGAGCGACACGACCAGCGAGATGGCGATGACGGTCGCGATGGTGACCGAGAACTCGCGGACGAACAGGCCGACGTAGCCGCCCATCAACAGCAGCGGGATGAACACCGCGATCAGCACCGCGCTCATCGAGAGCACGGTGAGACCCACCTCGCCGGCGCCGACATACGCCGCTTCGCGCGGGGGCATACCTTCTTCGATATGGCGGGCGATGTTCTCCACCACCACCACGGCATCATCCACCGTGAAGCCCACCGCGATGGTCAGCGCCATCAGCGAGAGGATATCGAGGCTATAGCCCAGGAAATACATGACTATCATGGCGCCGACCAGCGAGATCGGCGCCACGGCGCTGGCGATCAGGGCCGTACGCAGGTCACGCAGGAACAGCAGCATCACGACCACCACCAGCACCACGGCCAGGGCGAGGGTGTGCTCGGCCGCATGCAGCGAGGCCCGCACGGTGGTGGCGCGGTCGACGATCACACTGACCTGCATGTCGCCCGGCAGCGATGCGCGCAGGGCCGGCAGGCGGTCGGTGATGCCGTCAATCACTTCGATGATGTTCGCGCCGGGCTTGTGCCGGACGAGCGCGAGCACGGCGGGCTCGCCGTTGGCCAACGCAGCGTTCGCCGGCTCACGCACGGAATCGACGACCCGGGCGATATCGCCCAGGCGCACACTGCCGCCGCCGTCATGCGCCACGGTGAGTGCACTGAGCGTTGCGGCCGAATCCACCTGCGCGTTCGCGGCCACCTGCAGGTAGCGCGCACCCGACTCGATAGCGCCCAGCGGCGCATTCGGCAGCGCGGCCGACACGGCGCGGCGCACCTGATCGAAGCTGACGCCATGCGCATTCATCGCCTGGGGGTCCAGTTCGATCCGCAGTGCGGGGATGGAGCTGCCCACCAGCTCCACATCGCCCACGCCATCCACCTGCGAGAGCGCCTGGCTGAACGTCGTGGACGCCACGGCGTACATCTGGCCGGGCGTGGCGTGCTTCGAGGTCAGGCCCAGCACCAGCACCGGCGCATCCGCCGAGCTCACCTCGCGGTAACTCGGGCTGGCCGGCATCTCGGGGGGCAGCTCGCCGCGCGCCGCATTGATGGCGGCCTGCACATCGCGCGAGGCACCGACCACATCGCGCGACAGATCGAACGCCAGGCGGATATCGGTCGTGCCGTTCGCGCTGACCGAGGTCATTTCGGTGAGACCGGAGACACGACCCAGCGTGCGCTCGAGCGGCGTGGCCACGGCGTTCACCATGGTCGCCGGGCTCGCGCC
Source organism: Luteibacter sp. 621 (assembly GCF_050435445.1). Taxonomy (NCBI): domain Bacteria; kingdom Pseudomonadati; phylum Pseudomonadota; class Gammaproteobacteria; order Lysobacterales; family Rhodanobacteraceae; genus Luteibacter; species Luteibacter sp. 621. The sequence continues at coordinate 20,153 of NZ_JBNDKI010000020.1, forward strand.
GGGCAGCTCGGCCGAGACCTTGATGGTCGGCACGTTCACCTCCGGCATGGAGGCGATCGGCAGCAGTCGCCACGCCAGCGCACCGGCGATCACCAGGCCCAGGCACAGCAGCGAGGTCGCTACCGGGCGGTCGATGAAGGGCCGTGAGATGTTCATGCCGGCGGGCTCAGGCGCGCTGGCCGCGCGCCAGGAACACGCGCTCGAACGCCAGGTAGATCACCGGCGTCGTGAACAGGGTCAGCACCTGGCTCACCGCCAGGCCCCAGAAGATGCCCACGCCCAGCGGGTGGCGCAGCTCCGCGCCCATGCCGCCGCCCAACATCAGCGGCAACGCGCCGAGCATGGCCGCGAGCGTGGTCATCAGGATCGGACGGAAGCGCAACATGCAGGCCTGGACGATCGCGTCGCGGGCGCTGAGCTTGTCGTTGCGCTGCGCTTCCACCGCGAAGTCGATCAGCATGATCGCGTTCTTCTGTACGATGCCGATCAGCAGGATGACGCCGATCAACGAGATCACATCCAGCTCGAAGCCGCCGATCAGCAAGGCCAGCAGCGCGCCGATACCGGCCGAAGGCAGCGTGGAAAGGATCGTCAGCGGGTGGATGTAGCTCTCGTAGAGTACGCCCAGCACGATGTACACCGTGATTAGCGTCGCCAGGATCAGCCACGCCTGGCCTTCACGCGAGACGCGGAATGCCTCGGCGGAGCCTTCCCACTTCACCTGTGCACTGGCCGGCATGTTCAGCCCGGCGTGCACCTTGTCGATCTCGTGCATGGCCGTGCCCAGGGCGACGCCCGGGGCCAGGTTGAACGAAACGCTCGCCGCCGGCAGCTGATCGATGCGGGTGACCAGCAGCGGCGCGGCACGCTCACTCACCGTGGCGAACGACGCCAGCGGGATCAGCGACGACGCCGGATCGTTCGGATCGGCATCGGCATTCGCCGCCGCGCCCTGCCCGGCCAGGTAAATGCCATTCATCGCGTCGGCAGCATCGCCACCGGTGGCCTTCGCCTCCAGGATCACGCGGCGCGGACTCGACGAGGTCAGCAGCGTGCCGACCTGGCGCTGGCCAAAGGCGTTGTACAGCGCATCACCGACGGCCGCCGAGGTCACGCCGTAGCGGTTGGCCATATCGTGGTCGACGTTGATGTACGCCTCCAGGCCGTGATCCTGCTGGTCACTCGCCACATCCACGAGCTTGCGCGAGTCACGCAACGGTTCCACCGCGCGCGACACCCACGGGCCCAGCTGCGCAGGGTCGGTACTGGAAACGGAGAACTGGTACTGGCCACGGCTCACGCGGTCATCGATGGTGAGGTCCGGTACCGGTTGCATGTACAGGCGGATGCCCTCGACCTTGGCGGCCGCATCGGCAAGGCGCGCCATCACCTTCGGCACGCGGTCGCGGTGCGCGAGCGGCTTCAGATGGATGAGCAACTGGCCACTGTTGAGCGTCGTGCCGCCTTCGCCCACGCCGATCGACGAGGCCACGCTGGCGACGGCCGGATCGGCCGAGATGGCACGGACCAGGGCCTGCTGGCGCTCACCCATCGCCGCGAACGAGATCGACGCCGGGGCTTCGGAGATGCCCTGGATATCGCCGGAATCCTGCGCCGGGAACAGCCCGCGCGGGATGACGACGTAAAGCACAACGGCCAGCACCATCATCAGGCCGACGCCGGCCAGGGTAAGGGTCTGCCGCGCAAGCACCCACTCCAGCCCACGCGCATACGAGGCGAGCACGCGGTCGAGCCACGCCTTGCCGCGGCGCGAAAACGCGCTCTGACGCTGCTCAGGGACCTTGCGCAGCATGCGCGCGCACATCATCGGGGTAAGCGTGAGCGAGACCACGCCGGAGATCAGGATCGCCACCGCCAGCGTCACCGCGAACTCGCGGAACAACCGGCCCACCAGGCCACCCATGAACAGCAGCGGGATCAGCACGGCCACCAGCGAGACCGTCAGCGACACCACGGTGAAGGCGATCTGGCGCGAGCCCTTCAGCGCCGCCGCCAGCGGGCGCTCGCCCGCTTCAATATAGCGGGCGATGTTCTCGATCATCACGATCGCATCGTCGACCATGAAGCCGGTCGCGACGATCAACGCCATGAGCGTGAGGTTGTTGATGGAGAAGCCGGCCAGGTACATCACCGCGAACGTGCCGATCAGCGAGAGCGGCACGACCACGCCCGGGATGATCGTGGCGGTGCCACTACCCAGGAACAGGAAGATCACCAGCACGACCAGGATCACCGCGAACACCAGCTCCACCTGCACATCGTGCACGGCGGCGCGCACCGATTCGGTGCGGTCGGAGAGCGTGTCGATATCGGCGGCGGCCGGCAGGGTCGATTGCAGAGCCGGCAGCAGCTGGCGCACGCGATCGACCACTTCGACCACGTTCGCGCCGGGCTGGCGGCGGATGCGCAAAATGATTGCCGGCTTATCGTTCGACCACGCGCCCAGGCGCGCATTTTCCGCACCCTCGGCGACATGGGCCACATCGCCCAGGCGCACGACGGCACCATCGCGGTGGGCGACAGTCAGGCGCTCAAAGGCTTCCGGGCTATCAATCGGCTCGCTGATCGCGATCTCCGAGGAGCGCGTCGCGCCGTCCAGCGAACCCTTGGCCTGGTTCGAATTCGCATCGCGGATCGCGTTGCGCACGTCATCCAGGGTAAGGCCATGCGAGCGCAGCCGCACCGGATCGGCCTGCACCACCACCGCCGGCTGCTGGCCGCCATCCAGGCTCACCAGGCCAACGCCCGTGACCTGCGACAGCTTCGGCACCAGGCGCGTATCAGCCAGCTCGCGCAGCGTGCGCAGCGACAGCGTCGGCGAAGTGAGCGCGAGCGTCATCACCGGCGTATCTGCCGGGTTCACCTTGCGATAGATGGGCGGATGCGCGATGTCGGCAGGCAGGCCGGGTGAAGCCGCGTTGATCGCGGCCTGCACTTCCTGCTCGGCCACATCCAGCGGCAGCGCCAGTTCAAAACGCAGCGTGATCGTGGAGGTACCGATCGCGCTGGTCGACGACATCTGCGCCAGGCCAGGCATCTGGCCAAGCTGACGCTCCAGCGGCGAGGTGATGGTCGATGCCACCACCTGTGGGCCGGCGCCCGGGTACGCCGTCACCACTTCGATGGTCGGGAAATCGACCTCGGGCAGCGCCGACAGTGAAAGGAACCGGTAGCCGAACAGGCCGACGAGCAGGATCGCGATCGCCAGCAGCGAGGTGGCTACGGGCCGCAGGATGAAGGGACGTGACGGGTTCACGGGCGCGCGTTCGGTGCCTGTGGCGTGGCGCCCGCATCGCCATCACGGCACGCGGCGGAATCCACGGCCGCGGCGGGCGGCTCCGGCGCCATCGTGGCGCTCACCGCGGTACCCGAACGCAGGCGGTCCGCCCCTTCGACCACCACATGGGCCCCCGGGCTCACGCCCGAGGTCACCACCGTGGTCGTGGCATCGGAGGCACCGACCTTCACCGGCACCACGGCCGCGGTCTTGTCGTCCTTCACCACATAGACGAACGGCCCCTGCGCACCCTGCTGGATGGCCGCGGAAGGCACGAGGACCGCCTGGGCGAGCACCTGCACCGGCAATTTCGCGGTTACAAACTGATTGGGAAGCAACGAGTTATCGGCATTAGCGAACTCTGCTTCGAACTTCACCGTGCCGGTGGCCGGGTCGACCTGGTTGTTCGCTGCCAGCAGGTGGCCGGTCGCCAGGACGTCATCCGGACCATCGCCCACCGCCTGCACCGGGATGCAGGTACCGGCGTGCATACGCTCGAGCACCTTCGGCACCACGTTCACCGGCACGGAGAACACCACCTTGCTCGGCTGCGACTGGGTGACCACGGCGATGCCGCGGGCATCGCCCGGGCCCACCAGGTTGCCCGGATCCACGCGGCGCAGGCTCACCATGCCCGCAATGGGCGAGGTGATGCGGCCGCTGGAAAGCTGCAGCTGGGCGGTATCGGCACGGCCCTGCCCGGCCTTCACTTCGGCCTGGTACTGGCGCACCAGCGCCTCCTGGTCGGCCACGCGCTGGCGCGAGATCGAATCCTGGGCGAGCAGCGCGTTGTAGTGCTTCAGCACTTCCTGCGCGTTGGCCAGCTGGGCCTGGCTGCGCGCCAGGTCGCCGCCGGCCTGCTGGGCCTGGGCCTGCAACGGGCGCGGATCCACTTCCGCCAGCAGGTCGCCCTGCTTCACCAGCTGGCCGCCAGTGAAGTCCACGCGCTTGAGCACGCCATCGACCTGGCTGCGCACGAGCACGCTGTTGGAGGGCGTGACCGTGCCCGGCTGCGAGCGGTACACCACGAAACCACCCTGGCGCACGGTGGCAGCCACGACCGGCACGGCCTGGTCGGCCTGCGACTTGCCGCCGCCGGGGCCCTTGGCCACCCACCAGATGCCGCCGATCACGACGATGCCTGCAAGCACCGCCACCCAGGTACGCGATGCTTGCCGACTCATGCGATGGTCCTCTCGTACACGCGGTAACGCTTGTAATCGTGGCCGCCGATCTGCTCGATGATGTTGCGCATGCCATCGTTGTCCTCAAGGATCCACGACAGCTCCACCTGCTTCACGCCACGCGCGACCAGGTGGTGGCGAACCGCATCGATCACCAGGAACGCGAGGCCTGGGCCCAGCGGCGTGTTGTGGAAGCTGCGGCGCACGCCCATGAGCGGCACGCGCGACGACTTCGGAAAGCGCTTCTTCAGGCCCCACAGCAGCTTCACCCAGTTGAACGGGGCAAGCTTGCCGTTGAAGCGCTTGATCACCTCGTTGACGTTGGGCAGCGCGACGATGAACGCCGCCGGCACGCCATCGACTTCGGCGATCTGGATAAGGTCGGAGGCGACGAGCAGCTTCAGGCTGGTGCCCAGGTCCTTGAACTCAGCCTCGGTGAACGGCACGAAGCCCCAGTTATCCGACCAGGCGTCGTTGAAGATATCGCGCAGCACGGTGAGCTCTTCGTTATAGCGCTTGGTATCGAGCGGGCGCACCTTGATCCGCGGCATGAACTTGGCCAGCAGGCGGTTCATCACCTTCGGCACCGGGAAATCCGGGGCGATCATGTACGCCAGCATATCCTTGGCCTTGGTGTAACCGGCCTGCTCAATGCGTGCGCCGTAATACGGCTTGGCGTGACCCATCATGAACACGGGCGGCGTATCGAAGCCATCGACCAGCAGGCCGACTTCGTCGTTGATCGACAGGCTGAGCGGGCCGCGCACGCGCTTGATGCCTTTTTCGCGCAGCCACTGCTCGGCCGCTGCGATGAGCGCATCGTAGGTTTCCTGGTTGTCCTCGGCATCGAGCATGCCGAAGAAACCGGTGGCATCGCCGTAGCGCTCCAGGTACAGGTCATCGACCTGCGCACTGATGCGGCCGACGATCTTGTCGCCACGATACGCAAGCCAGCCCTGCTGGTGCGCGTGCTCGAACCAGGGGTTGGTTTTTGCACCGAGGTGCAGGGTGCGTTCAAGAAGCAGGGGCGAGATCCAGTTCGGATCATCGCCTAGCAGGGTGGCAGGCACCCTGATGAATTGACCGAGATCTGCCTTGCTGGCAACCGGGACGACACGCAGCGAGGCCGACGCGCTCAAGGTGGAACCTCCGACGGAAAAACCACAGAATCGGCGCCCGCCAAGGGCTAAGCCATGGCAGACGCATCCTGCGCTCGAGATCCTCGTGGTTACCCCTCTGGAGCGCGCGGAATATTGTAGTCATGGCAATGTCATTTTGATACAGACATTGGTATGGCTGGCCGCGTATATGGGGCGCCCGCAGGGATAATCAACCGCCACGGGTACTGCAGGAGCGGGGGGGGGGGGGGGGGGGGGGGGGGGGGGGGGGCGCGCGGGGGGGGGCGCCCCCCCCCCCCCCCCCCCCGCGGGGGGGGGGCCACGAGCCGGGGGGGGGGTGGGCCCGCCCCGCGGCCTATCCCCCGGGGGGGCCGGCCCCCCCCCCCCCCCATGTGGTGGGGGGCGGGGGGGGGGGGGGGGGGCGCCCCCACCCCCCCCCCCCCCCCCCCCCCCCGCTCCTACAGGTTCGCCGTATCTGCGGGGATCAGCCGCCCAGGGCCGGGTCGGAGACGGAAGGCAGGCCGGTTTCGCGGTGGCCGGCGAAGCGGCGCAGGAACAGCTCGTCGGTGTCGCTGGTGGCGGTCAGATCGTACCAGTGGTCGCAGCCGGTGATGTCCCAGCGGCTTTCGATCTGCTGGCCGGGCATGAGCCAGTAGCGGCGCGGCGGCTCGTGCAGATAGTCGTTAGCCGTAACGGTAATGGCACAGGGGCGGCCACCATGGTTCACGAGCACCAGGTGCAGGTCGCCGTTGCGGCGACCTGGCCTAAGCGTGACCTCAGGAAGCGCCAGGCGGCGAGGGTCATCGCCCTTCGCGGGCTGTTTGCCGCTGAACTGGCGCAGGAAACCATTGGGGCCGAGCACGGTGAGGTCGTAGGCGTCACCGCTGTTGGCGCTGGTCCAGTAGTCCGAGAGCGCCTTGCCGGCTTCCACCGTGTATACCCACGGGCCATCCGAACGCAGCGACGAGGTCACGTGGAAACACGCACCGGCGTCGCCCGTGTTGTTGAAGTCGAGCAGGTAACGCCCCTGCCCCTGGTCGATCTTGCCCGTGACATCCAGCTCGTACGGCAGCGCACGCGCCGGGCGCTGGCCGCGCTCCTGCCGCGGCATGTGCTGATGCGTGGGCACCGGCGGGCTGAGCGTGTCGTGGTTGCCGCGGTCGGGCTCATAGCTGGCCGTCGCCGGTAGCCGCGGCACGCGGCCATCGTGCTCATCGAAATCAAACGCACGGGTCAGGTCACCGCAGATCGCGCGGCGCCATGCCGAGATGTTCGGCTCGCGCACGCCAAAGCGCTGCTCAAGGAAACGAATGATCGAGGTGTGGTCGTAGGTCTCCGAGCACACCCAGCCACCCTTGCTCCACGGCGAGACCACAAGCATCGGTACGCGCACACCCAGGCCGTACACGCCGGCGTTGAACCCGTTGCCGCCCGGATATACCTCGCCATCGATGCTAACGGTCGACAGACCACGGTCACGATTTGCCGGCGGGAACGCGGGCAAAGTGTGATCGAAGAAGCCATCGTTTTCATCGTACGTGATAAACAGCGCGGTCTTGCTCCACACCTCCGGGTTCGACGTAAGCGCATCGAGCACCTTGTCGACGTACCAGGCGCCGTAGTTCGCCGGCCAGCTGGGATGCTCGGTGTACGCTTCCGGGGCGGCGATCCACGAGACCGCAGGCAACGTCCCGGCGGCGACATCCTTCTGCAGGATGTCGAACAGCGACTGGCCGTTCAACGTGTTCGTGCCGGTGCGTGCCTTGTCGTACAGCGGGCTGCCCGGCTCGGCATTGCGGTACTGATTGAAGTACAGCAGCGAGTTGTCGCCGTAGTTGCCAATATACGGATCCGAACCCCAGCCCCAGCCACCCGCGGCATCCAGCCCCGTGCCGATGTCCTGGTAGATCTTCCATGACACGCCCGCGGCTTCCAGGCGCTCGGGGTACGTGGTCCAGCCGTAACCGAGTTCGGCATTGGAAAGCACGGGGCCACCGCCCTGCCCGTCGTTGCCGACGTAGCCGGTCCACATGTAATAGCGGTTGGGATCGGTCGAGGAGAGGATCGAGCAGTGGTACGCGTCGCACACCGTGAACGCATCGGCCAGCGCGTAGTGGAACGGGATGTCCTCGCGCGTGAGGTAGGCCATGGTCGTGGTGCCCTTCGACGGCACCCACTGGTCGTACTTGCCACCGTTGAAGGCGGCCTGCGTATCGTTCCAGCCGTGCGGCAGGTCTTCGAGGAACTGCAGGCCCAGGTTATCCGCCTGCGGGCGGAACGGCAGCAGGTAGTCGTCGCCGCCTGCCGTCAACGGCTGGTGCCATACCGAGCGGCCGCTGCCGAGTGTCAGCGTCCGTGTATCGCCAAAGCCGCGCACGCCGCGCATGCTGCCGAAGTAATGATCGAACGAGCGGTTCTCCTGCATCAGGATCACCACGTGCTCGATATCCTTGAGCGTGCCCGTGCGCCGGGCTGCCGGCACCGCCAGCGCTTTCTGGATCGAAGGCGGCACCACCGATGCCGTGAAAGCGGCGCCCGCGGCGCCAAGGGAAAGCTTCAGGAAGTGCCGCCGATCCTGGGAGGTCATGATTGCCCCGTAGGCTGAGTTGTCCCCTGCGGCGGCGATTGTCACGGCCGGTTATGACAGTTTCTGCACGCCGGTGGCCGCGACGGCGCGCGCGTGTCGAAACCGCCATGCGGGTCACAGTTTTGGCACCAGGCGCCCGTCGGGGAACTAACCGGACGCATGGCCGTCCATACCCCATCAAGGGAGCTGGAGCACGGCAACGGCATGGCGGCGGGGAATCGCAGGTTATCCAGGGGAAGGATCGCGGCCATGGTCGTGGCGATCGCCAGCCACGCCGGCCTTCTTCTCGCCTTGTTGCCGCCGGCAAGCTTTCGGTGGGTACCGGCACGGATCGATCGCGAACCGGACTCGACGCTTCAGTTGCGCCTGGTTCCTCCGTCGATTGCGGTAGCGTCACCCGCGCCGCCCGCGCCCAGACCCCGTGTGATCGCGCGTCCTGCCGCGAAGCGCCAAACGAATGCCGCCGCTGCCGCTGCCGCCGCCGCCGCCGCCGCCGTCAACAGCGTATCGGCCACGGCACCTGCCGACGCCATGAAATCCGTGACGCGGCCAGACGTGACCCCGCCACACGCCGCAACCACGGCCGCAGGCACGGTGGCATCCGGAGGTTTACCAGTGGCACCACTTCCCAGCGCTGCCGCAAGCACGCCAGGCAATCTCACCGATGGCGGCTTCGCCGAACGCCTGCGCAACGCGCAGCAAGGACAGGCGATTCACGGCGTACCCGGCTCAGATCTGCGCAGGGCACCGGGCATGCAAATGACCGACCCCATGAACCAGGGCATCGGCGCCGTGCTGCGCAACACGCAGCGCCTGTTCGGCGTGACCAACAAGCACTGCATCGATGTGGAGGTGTGGCAAAGCCTGAGCCCCGATGAGCTGGTCGCGCGCCACCTCTCACCGGCGGATGTGCAGCGCGCCAACGAGAAGTACGGCTGCAACCGGCCGTTGGGACTCAGCTTCTGATCAGTGCGCGTTGTCGCCATCCAGGCGTGCGCGCATGCGCTTGCCCGCGGCATCCATGATCTGGCCGAGGTCAGCCCAGGTCATCGTGTCCTTGTTGAAGTCGCTGGGCACGAGCGGGTCGACGGAAACCGCCAGTTGTTTTCCGGAGGGATCCAGCAGCTCCGCTTCGAGCGTCGCGGATTTCAGGTTCACGTTGGGGCCTGCCGTGGCCATGTCTTTGGCGGCGCCCACCACGAAGCCGATCGGCGTGTAGCCGAGGATGCCGCGCTTCTTCTTCTCGGCAACGACCTGGGTGATCGCGATGCGTAGCTGCAGCACATCCTTGCCCGGCACCTCGAGCACCGGGTATTCCGGCTCCAGGTTGCGCACCATCGCCGCCCTCAGGTTCTTGGTGACACCCGAAAGCTCCTCAGGATCGATGCCCTGGTAGGGCGAATCCTTCGCGTACCAGATCGTGATGGGAGCGAGTTCGAGCTTGCTGTAACCCTTCAGCGAGAAGCCAGGCGCGACGTAGATATAGCCGCCCGGATGCTTGGGATCGGCTTTCAGCGCCGGGTACGACTCAAGAAAGCCGCTATGCGGTGGCGGCGCCGCCACGGCCGCTACCGAGACGGCTGCCAGGAGGACAACAAACGCAATGGGCTGCAGGCGCATGGCACGGGCTCCTTGTCTTGTACGACGAAGGTAGCCCGATGCCATTCACGGGAACTCAGTAGGCACGCCCAGGGTGACTCCGCAGAAATACCTAGGCGATGCGAGCCCCGGGAGGGGTTAGCCTTCCTGGGCGATCTTGCGCAGCTGGCGCTCGAATTCCTCCGGCGGCTGGCCGCCCGAGATGAGCCACTTGTCATTGATGATGACCGCCGGCACGCCGGTGATACCGCGGCTCTGCCACAGGGCCTCGTCGCGGCGCACATCATCGGCGTAACGATCGGAGGCGAGCACGGCACGCGCTTCCGCCTGATCCAGGCCGACCTTGCCCGCGGCATCAACCAACGCATCGTGGTTGCCCGGATCGGTCTGCTCAGTGAAGTTCAACGCGAGCAGCTGGCGCTTGAGTGCGTGCTGCTTGCCATGCTCCGCCGACCACGCGAGCAAGCGATGCGCATCGAACGTGTTGTAGATGCGACTTGCATCCGATGTGTTCATGGTGAAACCGACGCTGGCCGCGCGCTGCTTGATCCGCTCGCGATTCGTGCGTGCCTCGTCGGCGGGAATGCGGTACTTGGCGACGATGTGCTCCACCATGTTCTCGCCGCCGGCCTGCATCTGCGGGTTGAGCTCGAACGGGTGGAAGGTGATCTCCGGCTCCACGACATCGTGCAGGTTTTCCAACGCACGCTCGAGACCGCTCAGGCCGATCGCGCACCAGGGGCATGCGATATCGGAGACGAAATCGATCTTCATTTTCTGGGACATGGGGTGTGCCTCAATGCGAATAAGGAAATGGTACACCTCCTTTCCTGGCACATCGCCTGGCACCGATACTTTAAGAACCCGTGGTCTGCCGTCAGTGCATTAAATGGTTCGTTGCGTGCCAGAGAGCCAGCGGCCTCACGCCGTCGTGTGCGTCGCGCCCTGTAGGAGCGCGCTTGCGCGCGATAAGCCAACGAAGCGGCGATGGCGGTCGCGGCATCCCTCGACACATCGGGCTACGGTGCCGCGGTCGTATAGGTAGCGATGTTTTCGAGCGACACGTCGTCAACGCCTTGTCGGTTGATCGCGCGCAAGCGCGCTCCTACAGAGGGCCTGCCCGCCCCCGACCTCGACAGCCCACCCGCCTAAGGCGGCGTAGGCCGCCGAAAACATGCATTCGCGTTAGCGAATGAACCGACCAAGGGCGCTCCCGAACAACCAGAGCGTCGGGCTCTTGAATCCGGTGCTCAGACCACTTCTTCGCGTTTGTTCTCAAGCAAAGCCCGGTGAATCCAGCCACCCACCGCACCGCCCAGCAACGGAACCACCCAGAAGAACCACAGCTGCCCCAGCGCCCAGCCACCCTGGTACACCGCCACCGCCGTACTGCGCGCCGGGTTCACCGAGGTGTTGGTGATGGGAATAGAGATCAGATGAATCAGCGTGAGCGCCAGGCCGATCGTGAGCGGCGCGAAGCCGGTCGCCGCGAGCTTGCAGGTGCTGCCCAGGATCACGATGAGGAAGAATGCCGTGAGCACGAACTCGGCGACGGCCGCAGCAACGATCGAATAACCACCCGGCGAATGCTCGCCATACCCGTTGGTCGCGAAACCCAGCGTCACATCAAACCCCGGCTTGCCGCTGGCAATGAGGTACAACACGCCGCCGGCAGCGATACCGCCGATAACCTGCGTGATGATGTAAGGGAGCACATCACGCGCCGCGATGCGTCCGCCGGTTAAGCAGCCCAGTGTGACCGCTGGGTTGAAGTGCCCGCCGGAGAGATGCCCCACCGCATACGCCATAGTGAGCACGGTGAGCCCAAACGCCAGGGCCACGCCGGCGAAGCCGATGCCAAGCTCATGAAATGCCGCCGCGAACACGGCACTGCCACAACCGCCGAACACCAGCCAGAACGTGCCGAAGAACTCGGCCCACAAGCGCTTTGCCATGTCGCAGCTCCTCCGGTAGACACCTCGGTTCCCCCGCGGGCATGTTCCGGCGCCACGTAAAACGGCGCCTGCGTACAATTACGCAGGCGCCGTAGGTAGCCCTTCTAGTCAGCCTGGGCTGACCCGATCAACGTGATCAGATCTGCGCCTGGCCACCATCGACGAACAGCTCGATGCCGGTGATGTAGCTCGCATCATCCGAGGCCAGGAACGATACGGCCTTGGCGATCTCGTCCGGCTCGCCCGTGCGGCCCAGCGGGGTGATGCCGGCCACGTAAGCGGCGTAATCGGAGATCTGCTGCTCGCTCATGCCCAGCTCGGTCGAGTAACCCGGGGTGACGATCGTGCCCGGGGCCACCACGTTCACCCGGATATCGCGGCCCTTCAGGTCGCTGGCCCAGGTGCGGGCAAACGAGCGGAGCGCGGCCTTGGTGGCGGCGTAGACGCCGAACGCCGGGGCGCCCTTGATCGAGACCATGGAACCGTTGAGCACGATGGCGCTGCCCGGGCCCATCAGTTCCAGTGCCTTCTGCACGGTGAAGAGCGTGCCCTTCACGTTGATGCCGAAGTACTTGTCGAACTGGGCTTCGGTGATCTGGCCCAGCGGTGCGAACTCACCGCCGCCGGCGTTGGCGAACAGGATATCCAGCTTGCCGCTGCGCGCCTTGATCGTGGCGAAGATGCGGTCGAGGTCGGCCGGCACGGCGATATCACCCTGGATGGCGATGGCGCCGGTCTTCGCGGCAGCGGCATCGAGCTCGGCCTGGCGGCGGCCGGTGATGTAGACGGTGGCGCCTTCGCGGATAAGGCGCTCCGCGGTGGCGAGGCCCAGGCCCGAGCTGCCGCCGGTGACCAGGGCGATCTTGCCGGCGTGGCGGGTGGTGTGGATGTTGCTGTTGGCGAGGGTATGCATGGTCTGGCTCCGGTGACCGCGGCGCGGTCGATGGGTGATAGTCTGGCTATTCGCGATTCGCGGATAAATAATCCGAAAGCGATTTCACTATCCCTGGGGAGAAACAATCTTGGACCATCTGCTCGCCATGCGCGTTTTTGGCCGGGTTGTGGAAACCGGCGGGTTCGCCAAAGCCGCGGACGGGCTGCGGCTGCCGAAATCCACCGTGACCAAGCTCGTGCAGATGCTGGAAGCCCAGCTTGGCGTCCGGCTGTTCGAGAGAACGACCCGCCGGGTCTCCGTGACTGCCGAGGGCGCGGCATATTACGAACGCACGCGCCACTGGCTGGCCGAGCTCGACGATTTTGAGACCACGCTGGCCAGGGGCAGTGCCAGCCCGACAGGCACCTTGCGCATCGACACCGGCGGCTCCGTCGCCGCAGGCCTCATCATCCCCGCCCTGCCCGCGTTCCGTGAGCGCTACCCGGGCATCCGCCTGCAGGTGGGCGTCTCCGATCGCACCCTGGACCTCATCGGCGAGGGCATCGACTGCGCCATACGCAGCACGGCCGACGATCCCAACCTCGTGGCCCGGCACATCGTGAACCTGCCATGGACGACCTGCGCCTCGCCGGATTACCTCGCCCGCCGCGGCACGCCACAGCATCCCGATGACCTGGTACGCGACAGCCACGACGTGGTCGGCTACTTCTCCGCGCGCACCGGCCGTGCCCACCCGCTGCGCTTTGCGGACGGCGAACGCGACGCCGACGCGGGGCTCTCACTCACCGTCGAGGTGAACGAGAGCAACGCGCATACCGCGGCCGCTGTCGCAGGGCTGGGCATCGTGCAGACCTTTACGTTCGCCGCGGCCCCTCACCTGGCGCGCGGCGAACTGGTGTCGGTGCTTGCCGATTGGCAGCCAGCGCCGTTACCGGCCTACCTGGTGTACCCCGCCGATCGTCGCAACAACGCCCGGCTCCGGGCGTTCCTCGACTGGATCACCGAGGTGCTGCCGGAGCGGGCGGGCGTGGCCAGTCACTTCAAACCGTCGTAAACGATCCGGGTGAAGAAATCCGGACCGATGACGAAGTGGCCATAGACATCGTCGTATTTCGCGGTGGGCTTGGCCGCGACCACTTCATCGCGTGATTTGCCCTGCTTTTTAAGTGCCGCCACGTTGTCGCGAATACCGGCCAGCATGTCGCGGAACGCCTGCAACTGCTTCTTCGTCCCTGCCGGGCCGTGCCCAGGAACAAGCACCACATCATCGTTCAGCGCCGCCAGGATGGCATCGTCGGCCTTGATCATGCCGTCGATCCCACCGCCGTTCTCGTTATCGATGAACGGATACACGCCGTTCCAGAACAGGTCACCCAATGAGGCAACGTTGGCTTCCTTGAAGTACACGTACAGGTCCGTGTCGGTGTGCGAGGGCTCCAGAAGCCGTACCTCCACGGTCTGGCCATCGAAATGGTAGGTCTTGTTGGACTTCAGGATTTCGGTCGGTACGCCGCCCTTCGCCAGCGGTGTAAAGGTGTAGTCCCAATCGTCCACGCGCGTCGTCGCGGTCACGCGCTTGACGGTGCCAGCAGTGGCGATAATGGTGGCGCCGTCTTCATGCACCCAGGGGTTACCGTCAGTGTGGTCCCAGTGGTAGTGCGTGTTGATCAGGTATTTGACCGGCCCTTTGCCTAGCGCAGTGAGTGCCTCCTCGATCCGTGGCCGCGAAACGGCGATGCCCGCATCGACCATGAGCTTGCCCTGCTTACCGGTCAGCACCGTGATGTTTCCGCCCGAGCCCGACAGCATGCTGAGCGGGCCACGCAGGGGCGTCGTTTCGATCTTCGCGGTGGCCGCTGCGGCGTTGATCTTCACCACCGGGCTGTTCGGGTTCGGTGCCGCCTGCGCCCACGCGGGCCCGCTGGCGGCGCCTGCCATCATCGCCAGCGCGACGGCCGAACTCAGAAGCGTTTCTTTCAACGAGATACGTGTCACGGCACTCACTCCCCGAAGAGCCGCTGGAAGCGGCGGATAGCCGAGGATTCAGCGCGCGCGAAATGGGCCGCGTCTTGGTGATTCCCGCCCGCCCCGACCGGCGGCCCGCTTAGCCAGAACTCACGGGCTTTAACACGTGGGCGCGCCCACGCGGGGCTAACCTGTTCGCCTGCCGCGGGGTTTTCGCCCCCATGAGGGCTCGCCATGCTCACCATCGTGCAAGCATTCGATCGCCAACCGATCACCGAGGTACCGACGGACGATGCCACCGCGCTCGAAAAGAAACTCGACACGGCCCACACGTTTTTCCGCAACCGCTCGGCATGGCTGAAAGCACACCAACGCATCGACGTACTGCATAAGCTCGCCGCGCTGATGGAAGGCAAGCGCGAGCATTTCGCACGGCAGATCGCGCGCGAAGGCGGCAAACCCTACACCGATGCCATGGTGGAAACGAACCGCGCGATCGATGGTGTGCGCGGTGCCGCCGAAACCCTGCGTACGCGTGGTGGCCGGGAAATCCCCATGGGCGTCACGCCCTCCAGCGAGAACCGCCGCGCGTGGACGATCAACGAGCCGATTGGCGTTGTCGCGGCCATTTCCGCCTTCAACCATCCTTTGAACCTCATCGTGCACCAGCTGGCGCCGGCGATTGCCACCGGGTGTCCGGTGATCATCAAACCTGCCGCAGCCACGCCATTGAACTGCCTGGAGATGGTGCAGTTGGTCCAGGAGGCCGGCATGCCGCCCGGCTGGGTGCAGGCGTTCCTTCCCGAATCACGCGAACTCGCCGAGGCGTTCGTTGCCGACCCACGGGTGGCCTTCCTCAGCTTCATCGGCTCAGCCAGCGTCGGCTGGCACCTGCGTTCGAAGCTCGCCCCGGGGGCACGCTGCGCGCTGGAGCACGGTGGCGTCGCGCCCGTGATCATCGACCAGAGTGCCGACGTGGAGCGCTTGATCGAACCGATGGCCAAGGGCGGTTACTACCATGCCGGCCAGGTATGCGTGTCGGTCCAGCGCATCTACGTGCATGAAAGCCTGCGCCAGGACTTCTCCGACCGCTTCGCACGCCGCGTGCAGGCCTTGCGTACCGGTGACCCGTTGCTGGCGGAAACCGAGGTCGGCCCGCTCATCACGCCGAAGGAAGCCGACCGCGTACAGGCCTGGATCGATGAGGCCGTGGCAGCCGGCGCGCGTCCGATCGGCGGTGGCCGGCTGAGTGAAACCACGCTGTACCCCACCATCCTGCTGGATCCGCCGAAGACCGCGAAGGTCTCGACGCTGGAAGTATTCGGCCCGCTCACGTGCGTCTACAGCTTCACCGACCTGGACGACGCCATCCGCGAGGCGAACTCGCTGCCCGAGGCCTTCCAGTCCAGCATCTTCACCCGCGACCTGGGTTCGGCCTTCCGGGCGGCCGAACAGCTGGATGCCTCGGCGGTCATGGTGAATGACCACACCGCGTTCCGCGTGGACTGGATGCCCTTCGCCGGCCGGCATGTCTCCGGCCATGGGGTGGGCGGCATTCCTTACACGATGCAGGAGATGACCGCGGAGAAGATGATCGTCTTCCGCGCGGGGTAAGGGCCGAACGGATTTACCAATCTTTTCCCAGGGGCCGCCGCTAAATCCCTTGCGATGGCCTTTATTGCGCTTGCACGAATACTGCCCAGGTTGCTGGTGGCCGTGGCCCTGGCGTGCGCCGCCGTGGCCCATGCCGCCGATAACGGAGCGCTACAGCCGGGAAACTTCGTCCACCAGGCCTGGACCACGCGGGATGGCGCACCGCCAGCCAACATCGCGCTGGCGCAGGCGCCTGATGGCTACCTGTGGCTTGGCTCGGGGACGGGTCTTTACCGCTTCGACGGCGTGGCCTTCTCGCGCTACCAGCCACCCGCCGGGGAGCACTTACCCTCGGCCAATATCACCGCATTGAAGTTCACCGCCCGCGGCGGCCTGTGGGTTGGCTTCTACGATGGCGGTGCCGCATACATCGCGGATGGCGCATTGCGTGCCTATGACGTGGCCGATGGCTTTCCGCCTGGCTGGGTACTGGTGTTCGCTGAAGGGCCTGATGGCGACCTGTGGGCCGCCACCAGCCAGGGACTGGGCCGCTTCGATGGCGCGCGCTGGCATAAGGTCGGTGATGATTGGGGTTACGCCGCCGATCGTGCCGACTGGGCGCAGTTCGATGCCGAGGGCACGCTGTGGGTGGCGGCGGTTAACCAGTTGGTCTACCTGCCACGGGGCGCCGCGACGTTTAAAGCCACCAACGTGGCGCTTGCCCCGGGCGCTACGCTCGCGCTTGATGGCAAGGGCACGCTGTGGGTTTCCGATCGGTTGCACGGAACGCGCCCCCTGTCCGGCCTTTCCGCCGCTCACCCCACGATGGCCGATGCCGCCTCCCTGCCGGTCACCGATGTACACGCGGCGCTGCGCATGGCGTTCGACCATGACGGCGGGCTGTGGGCCACCGGGCTGGGCACCGGCAAGGTCTTCCATGTCGCGGCACCCGATCAACTCGGCACCCCCGGCATCGTCGCCGACGACGATGTCACCAGCAACTTCACCGCGCCACAGGGCCTTACCTCCAATACGGCCACGCCGGTCATCGTGGATCGCGAGGGCAACGCATGGATCGGTACGGCCGCGGGCATCGATAGTTACCACCGTGGCCCCGTGGGCGCGCTGCGCGACTTCGGACCCGAGGCGCGCCTGCATACCAGCGTCACGCGCGATGCCCACGCGCAACTGTGGCTATCCAACCAGGAGACGGTGTACCGGCTGGACGGCGATAACCTGGTCACCGTGCTTGCCGGGGTTCCCGACATCCTCAGCATCCTGTTCGATGCCGATGGTGTGCTCTGGGTGGTGGGCTACCACGACCTGTACCGCTACCGCGATGGGCACCTGGAGACCGTGCCGCTGCCTAATGGGCTCTACGGATCGCGGCTCAAGTTCCTCGCGGCGGGCGCGGCGGGCGAGTTGTGGGCGTCGATCGAAGGCCTGGGTGTGCATCGGTTCCGCAAGGATCGCTGGGAGCCATGGGCGCCGAAAACAAAGGGAACCAAGGGGTATCCGACCACCGGCGCCATGGCGGCCGATGGAACGTTCTGGCTCGGCTATGCGGGCGGCGAAGTGCTCGGCGTGGGCCCGGCTGGCCGGGAAGCGTTGTACGACCAGCGCAACGGCATGGATATCGGCAGCCTGGCGACGATCACGGCAAGCCACACCGACGTGTACTTCGGCGGAAGCACCGGCCTTGCCCGCTACCACGGCGGCCAGATGCAATCGCTCACCGATCGTGACTTCCCTGCCCTCATGGGGATCACCGGGATTGTCCAGGCCGCCAACGGCGATGTATGGATCAATGGCGGCCACGGTGCGCTGCACTTCACCGCAGCGGAACTGGCGAGCGCATTCGCCAATCAGCGCTACCGCCCACAGGCCGGGCCATTCGATTTCCGCGACGGCATCCAGGGCATTGCCCGCCAGGGCCAGCCCGTGCCGAGCATGCAGCAGGATGACAGCGGACGGATCTGGCTGGTGACCAACGAGGGGCTGTACTGGCTGGCCGCCTCGGTGCTGCGGCGGAACACGAACCCGCCGCCGGTCTATATCACCGGGGTGCAGGCGGATGGCCGCGTGCTCGATCCCGCGGGACCCGTGCGCCTGCCTGCCGGCGATGGTTCGCTACAGATCGACTACACCGCGGTGAGCCTCACCTCCCCCTCGCGCGTGCGCTTTCGTTACCGGCTCGATGGCGAGGACAAGGACTGGGTGGATGCCGGCACGCGGCGGCAGGCGTATTACACCAACCTCTCACCCGGCACGTACCACTTCAACGTGATCGCCTCGAACGACGATGGCGTGTGGAACGAACGCGGCGCGCGCATCGCCATCGATATCCCGCCACGCTTCTACCAGGCTGCGTGGTTCATCGCGCTTGAGGCACTGCTGGTGCTCGCACTGATCGGCATCGCGTACGTGTGGCGCATCCGCAGCGTATCGCGCGCCGTACGCCTGCAATCGGAAGCGCGCCATGAGGAGCGCGAACGGATAGCGCGTGAACTGCACGATACGTTGCTGCAGGCCATTTACGGCATCATGCTGCGCTTCCAGGCCGTCGCCTCGGCGATTCCGAAGGACGACCCCATGCAGGAAGGCATCCAGGGCACGCTGAAGGTAGCGAACGATTTCATCGTGGAAGGCCGCGACCGGGTGCGTGAATTGCGCACGAACATCACCTCGTTGCGCAAACTGGGGGCGGCGGTGGAAGAGCTGGCGCACCTCCTTGAGAAGGCTTCCGCGGTGTCGATGGCGATTGAGGTGCACGTGGAGGACCAGGATATCGACCCCGAAGTGGGTGAAGATATCCTGGCGATCTGCCGGGAAAGCCTGGTGAATGCATTCCGCCACGCCAGCGCGGCGCGGATCGAGTTACGCCTCGTGACGACGCGCAGAGCACTCGAACTCACCATCTCGGATGACGGCATCGGCATGGGCCATAACGCAGACAGCGATCCACGGGAATCCGGCCACTGGGGCATCGCTGGCATGCGCGAACGCGCGACCACGCTCGGCGCGCCGCTATCGATCCAGTCGAACACCCGGGGCACCCGTATCGCCCTGGCCTTGCCGCTGCGCTGCCTGCGCCGGCGCGCCAACCGCCCGGCGCGCAGCTAGAGACACGCGCTCAACCAGCGCCACGATGCCAGCAGGCCGGCCACCTGGCGGCGTGCGCGCGGCGCGGCAACCGGCGGGTATTGCGCAAGCACGACATACGTGGCCTTGCCCCGCCCGCGCGAAAACTCACTAAGGGTAAGGGCCGCCCCGCGACGCGACATCGCGTATTGAACCCACGGCGTGCCAGCGATCGTGCGCCGCACGGGCGCGCCGGCGACCCAACCCAGCGAGCGGTAATAGGCGTGGGCGTGGGGAAGATCGCCCGGGCCGCGCGGGTACCCCGCGGCGATGCCTATGGAGATGCACGAGGGGCCGGGGCACGGCGCACCCCACTCCATGGTGATGCCTGATCCATCGGCGCGCGGAATCACCTTCGCGACGCCCGCCGGTTGCACGATGCGATAACAGAACATCGGGTTGACGTACTCATCGCTCGCGCGCGCACCCGCCGCCATCAGCAGCCACAGCCCCATGGTGATCGCGGTTCGCATGCGCGGTACTCGTTGCCCGTGGCAAAGCCCCACCCACGCAGCGTGACGGCCACGGGCGCCCGGTGCAAGGGCCATGCGCGGCTTAACGGGGCTTGGCGCACTTTTGCAATCCCGGCATCCGCGGCCGGCATAGCATCGCGGCATGACCGGCATCGCCAATAGCCAGCTGTTGCAAGCCGTGGCCTTGCTGGGCGCGGCCGTGCTGGTCGTGCCCCTGTTTCGTGCACTGAAGCTGGGCGCGGTACTCGGCTACCTCGTGGCCGGCGTCCTGGTGGGCCCCTTCGTGCTGGGTTGGTTCACCGACCCGGAGGCGATCCTCGGCCTGGCCGAGCTTGGCGTGGTCATGTTCCTGTTCGTGATCGGGCTGGAAATGCGCCCCGCGCACCTGTGGGCGCTGCGCAGCACGATCTACGGCCTGGGCCTCATCCAGCTGGTGGCCTGCGGTGCCGCCCTCACGTTGGTGGCCTGGCTGCTCGGCGCACCGCCGCGCGTCGCCTTCGTGGGTGCCATGGGCTTCGTACTCACTTCTACCGCCATCGTGATGCAGTTGCTGGCCGAATCGGGGGAACTGAACCAGCCCTCCGGCCAGAAGGTGGTCGCGATTCTCCTGCTGGAGGACCTGATCATCGTGCCGCTGCTGGCCGTGGTCGCCTGGATGTCGCCCGCGCACGAAAGTGCCGCCAGCGGGGTGCCGTGGATATCGGCGCTGATCGGCATCGGCTGCCTGCTGGCGTTGCTCATCGCCGGCCGCTGGCTGCTCGATCCGCTGTTTCGCGTACTGGCCCGCTCAAAGGTGCGCGAGGTGCTCTGTGCAGGCGCACTGCTCGTCGTGCTGGGCGCCGCGCTGCTCATGCAACTGGGCGGCCTGTCCATGGCCCTGGGCGCGTTCCTCGCCGGCGTGCTGCTTTCCCAATCCAGCTTTCGCCACCAGCTTGAGGCGGACATCGAGCCTTTCCGCGGCCTGCTGCTGGGCCTGTTCTTCCTGGGCGTAGGCATGGCACTGGACCTGGATGTCGTGCGCGAACACCTGGTGTCCGTGCTGCTGGGCGTCGTGATCATGATGGCCGCCAAGATGGCCGCCATCTATGGCGTGGGCCGTGCGCTCGGAGATGGCCATGCAGAGGCGCTGGACCGCGCGCTGTTGATGCCCTTGGGCGGTGAGTTTGCCTTCGTGCTTTATGCCGGCGCGGCGGCCACCGGGCTCATGAGCCAGGAAGACAACGCACGTTTTACCGCGATCGTCGTGCTTTCCATGGCCCTCGCCCCGGTGGTGCATGCCACGGCCCGCCGCTTCCTGCCCGCGCGCTCGGTGGTGCCGCATGCCACCGATGTACCGCCCGGCCTCACGGGCAGCATCCTCATGATCGGCTTCGGCCGTTTCGGCCAGGTAGTGAGCCAATCGCTACTGGCGCGCGATGTGGATGTCACGGTGATCGATACCGATGTCGAGATGATCGAGGCGGCGACCGGGTTCGGCTTCAAGATCTATTACGGCGATGGCACGCGGCTGGATGTGCTGGACGCCGCAGGCGCTGAGAAAGCACAGGTCATCGCCATCTGCGTCGATTCACGCACCACGGCGAACACCATCATCGACATCACCAAGGAGCGCTACCCCGCCGCGACACTGATGGTGCGCACGTACGACCGTGAACATTCGCTGCGCATGGCCGCACTTGGGGTAAAGATTCACCAGCGCGAAACCTTCGAATCGGCGCTGCGCTTTGGCAGCCTGGCACTGGTGGAACTCGGTGTTCCCCGCGTGGAAGCCGATGAAGTCGCTGAAACGGTACGCCGACGCGACGCCGACCGCTTCGCGCGCGAGCTCGCCGGCATTGACTGGGCTACCGCGGGACTCGCGAATTTCCAGCGCCCGCAACCCACGCCATTCACGCGGCCCACCCATGAAGCACGCACGCTGCATGCGCCGCCGGCCAGTGACTCCGCGCCCGCGAAGTAAGTGCTGACGCCACGCGCTTAGCATCGTTCGCCGCGGTTTTACCGCGCTTAACAGGCACCTTTGCCAGGTGCCGTGTTACACCAGAATGCACCTGCGCCGTGGAGTCGGTGGCCATGCCACGCTCGTTCCAGACACTCACGCTAGCCGATGCCAAAGCCATGATCGCCGCCGCGGAAGCCAAGGCTACGTCACTCGGCATCGCCTACAACATCGCGGTGGTGGATGCCGGTGGCAGGCTGCTTGCCTTCGTCCGCCAAGACGGCGCGTTGATCGGCAGCATCGACCTGTCGATCCACAAGGCCCTTACCGCGCGCATCTTCGACAAGACCACCGCATTCCTCAGCGGGCTGGCCCAGCCCGGCAGCCAGCTGTACGGCATCCAGAACAGCAACGAAGGCGCGGTGGTGATCTTCGGCGGCGGCATGCCGGTCATCCACGAGGGCCAGATCATCGGGGCCGTGGGCACCAGCGCAGGCACCGTCGAACAGGACATCGCCGTGGCCGAGGCCGCGCTCACGGCACTCGCGTGACATCCCTTCCCCATCCATCCCGAGGTGAGACACCATGAAAGCGGCACGCATGCATGAGTACGGCAAGCCCCTGGTCCTGGAAGACATCCCGGTGCCCGATATCGCCGAGGACGAGGTGCTGGTACAGGTGAAGGCCTGCGGCATGTGCCGTTCGGATGTGCAGCTGATCGATGGCTACTTCCGCCCGTATGCCGACCTGAAGCCGCCGCTCACGCTCGGCCACGAGATAACCGGCGTGATCGCGAAGATGGGCTCGCTGGTACCCAAGGGGGCGGGCATCTCGGAAGGGGATCACGTCGTCGTGGCGCCCGGTTGGGGCGATGGCATCTGCCGGCACTGCCAGGTGGGCGATACGCAGATCTGCCCGAACGTGCGCTGGCCGGGCTTCGGTCCCGTGGGCGGCTTTGCCGAGTTCATCCCGGTGCCGGTGCGCTACGTCATCAAGGTGGGTAAGAACCTTCCGTTCGAACAACTCGCCCCGCTCACTGATGCCGGCCTGACTACCTACCGCGGGGTGCGCAAGCTGCGCGATGCCGGTGCACTGGGACCCGATCGCGTCATCGGCGTGCTGGGTGTCGGTGGCCTGGGCGCGTATGCCGTGCAGTACGCCCGCCTGCTCGGCGGCGGCGCACGCGTGGTCGCCCTGGCGCGTAGCGAAGAGAAGCTGGGCGTGGCGCGCGATTACGGTGTAGACCACACCATCGCGGTGAAGGGTAAATCGGAAGCCGATATCAGGAAGGACCTCACCCAGGCGTTCGGCCAGGGCGAACTGGACGCGATCATCGACTGCACCGGTGCGCCGGCCATGATCCAGCTGGGCATGAGCCTGCTTTCCATCAGCGGCCACTACGTGGATGTGGGCCTCGTCGGCGATCGGATCGATATCCCGCTGTTCCCACGCGTGTCGCGTGAGCAGAGCTTCCACGGTTCGTTCTGGGGCAACAACGCCGATCTCATGGAGGTCATGGCGCTCGCTGCGCAGGACAAGATCAAGCACACGATCAAGAAGATCACGTTTGACGAGCTCAACACGTACATCGACCTGTTGCGCACCGGCGACATTGTCGGCCGTGCGGTGATGACCTTCTGATCGTCGCCCTTTCCTTCCACCCCATCGACGGAGCCACCACCATGCGCGTCAAGCACGTTCTCTGCATTGCGACCAACACGGCAGTCATCGGTAATTTCGAACGCACCACCGGGTTCTTCTTCCCGGAGATCGCCCATCCGTTCGAGCAGCTGGAGGAAGCCGGCATCGCCGTCGAATTTGCCTCGCCGCTTGGCGGCATTGTTCCGCACGATGGGTACGACGGCTCGGACCCGGCCCAGAAGAAGTTCCTTGAGAGTGCGGCCTTCCGCCGCCTGCAATGCAGCCGCAAGCTCTCCGAAGTGGATGTGCTCGACTACGACGCGATCTTCTTCCCAGGAGGCCTGGGCCCCATGGTCGATATCTCGAAGGATCGCTACGTGAAGCAGGCCGTGTTGCGAGCCTGGAACGGCGGCAAGATCGTCTCGGCGGTGTGCCACGGTCCGGTCGCCTTCCTGGGTGTGCGCTTCGAGGACGGCACGCCGTTCGTCAAAGGCCGCAAGCTCACCTCGTTCTCC
The DNA here is from genome assembly GCF_050435445.1 of Luteibacter sp. 621. Lineage (NCBI taxonomy): Bacteria > Pseudomonadati > Pseudomonadota > Gammaproteobacteria > Lysobacterales > Rhodanobacteraceae > Luteibacter > Luteibacter sp. 621. The sequence goes on from NZ_JBNDKI010000020.1 coordinate 44,056, forward strand.
AAGGCGGAAGAGGATGGTTACGCCGCGCGCGATGTCGATTTCGACCTGGAAGGCGTGCTGCGCGAAGCCGGTGCCGAGTACACCTGCGTGGATCCCTGGCAGCCGCACCTGATCGTGGACGGGCGCCTGATCACCGGGCAGAACCCGGCCTCCGGCACCATCGTCGGCAAGGCGATCGCTGAAGCCCTGGCCAAGGTCGATTAACCTGCAGGCTTTCGCCACCCCAAGGAAATGCCGCCATGTCGTCGAAGCAAGTAAAGGTGATAGCCGTCCTGACCGCCAAAGAAGGCAAGGCCGGCGAACTCGAAGCACTGCTTCGCGGCATGACAGCACCCTCGCGCGGCGAGCCGGGCAACGTGCACTACAACCTGTGGCGGCACCGCGAAACGCCCGGCGTCTTCGTGATCGACGAGTTGTATGTCGATACCGCCGGCGCCGAGGCGCACCGGGCAAGCCCGCACTACCAGGACTATCTTGGCCGCATCAACGACCTGGCCACACGCAACCCCATCCCGCTCGAGGCAGTGGATGCGCTTTGAGCGCGTGCGCCGCCGCGGGCCTTGAGAGGCTCGCTCCATGCATGAGAAGGCATTTGAAGCACAGTGCGCCGCGGTGCAGGTGCACTGCCAGGACCGCAAGCAAGCGGCACGGCGCACGTTGACCTTGTTCGCCCTTGCCCTGGGCAGCTTCTGCATCGGCACGTCCGAGTTCGCCAGCATGGGGATCCTGCAGCTGTTCTCGGCGTCATTGGGCATCAGCCTACCTACCGCGACCAACGCGATCACGGCCTATGCTTTCGGTGTAGTGATCGGCGCGCCGGCCGTGACGCTTGCCGCGGCCAGCCTCAACCGCCGCGCGCTGCTGCTATCCCTCATGGTGCTGTTCGTGATCGGCAACGTATTGTCGTCGCAGGCGGTCAACCTGGGCATGCTCGCCGCAGCACGCTTCATCAGTGGCTTGCCGCAAGGCGCTTACTTCGGCGCGGGTGCCGTGGTGGCCTCGTATATCGTCGGGCCGGGCAAAGGTGGCAAGGCCTTCGCACTCGTTATGACCGGCCTCACCGTGGCCACCATCATCGGTTCGCCGTTGGCCACCTTCCTCGGCCAGAACCTCGGTTGGCGGAACACGTACCTCGCGGTGGCCGGGCTGGGGGCGCTGGCGTTCTTCGCACTGCTGGCCTGGGTGCCGCGCACCGATGCCTTGAAGGGCGCCCCTTTGGTCCAGGAACTCAGCGCCCTGCGCAAGGGCTCGGTATGGGCCACGATGCTCGTGGCGGCGCTCGGCGTCGCCAGCATCTTTGCCGTGTACACCTTCATCGGACCGTTCATTACCGATGTGGTGGTGCTGGACCGCTCATGGATTCCCGTGGCGCTCGCGCTGTTCGGTATCGGCATGACCCTGGGCAACCTCGTGGGTGGCCAGCTCGCCGACCGGTACCCGCAGCGCGGGCTGGTGATCGGCTATGGTGCCGCGCTGTTCGTACTTGCGACCCTGGCCGTGGCTGGCGACAACCCATGGATCCTCATGGCTACGCTGTTCGGCGTGGGCACCACCATGATGATCGCCATCCCGACGATCCAGGTGCGGCTCACCCAGTTCGCACCCGAGGCACCCACACTCATGGGCGCGATGAACCTGGCGTCACTCAACGTTGCCAACGCGATCGGCGCATGGGGTGGCGGCGCGACGATTGCGGCCGGGCTAGGCCTGCTCTCGGCCGCTTGGGCAGGCTTCATCCTGACCCTGCTTGGGCTGGTGGTGTTTGCGATCACGCTGCCGCGTTCACCGCGTATGGCAGCGGCCGCAGGTGGCGCGACGGCCTAGCCTTCGCGCTATCGCCGCTCAGATCGTCGAACCGACCCAGCGCCATGACCACGTACCGGCCAGCCAGGTGGGCTTCGGAATCGCTGGCGTGGGACCCGTTACCTCCACCGGCCGGGTGACGCTGGCCAGGAAGGTATAGCCGCGCCCCGGGACGCTGGCGATGTAACCGGCGCCCTCGCCTTCGCGGCCAAGGGCCTGGCGCAGGTTGGCGATCTGGACGCGTACGTTGGATTCGCCGACGACGAGGCCTTGCCAGGCGACGGCCATGAGTTCGCGCGGGGTGACAACACCTCCGCGCCGCTCCACGAGCATCACCAGGATATCGAAGGCGCGGCTGCCCAGTTTCACCGCGGTGCCATCGCGGTAGAGGGTGCGGCGTGAGGGTTCAAGGCGGAACGGACCGAACAGAGACGTTGCAGGCATGGCGATGCTCCACGGAGTTTCCCGTCCTCAACGGTAGGCCAGCCCGTCATAAAGCCCCACCCCCTGCGGGCTGGACCTTGCCGCCATGGCCGGGGGTCACACTTTCACTCCCTTGGGTATTGACCGGGAACCGCCCGCGATGCACGGTGGCGTTATTACGCGCGGGGAGCGCCACCGTGAGCGACGCGGATAACGCAGGCAGCCTGATTCGCGTACTGATCACCGATGACCACCCGGTCATGCGGCATGGCCTGCGCGCTGCCATCTCTACCCAGGCGGACATGGCCCTGGCGGGCGAAGCGGCCAACGGCCGTGAGGCGATCGAGAAGTTTCGCGAACTGCGCCCCAGCGTCGCCCTGATGGACGTGCAGATGCCTGATGTGGATGGGCTTGAAGCGATCAGCGCCATTCGTGGCGAGTTCCCCGATGCCAATATCATCGTCCTGACCAGTTACCCCGGCGATGCGCGGATCATGCGCGCGCTCATGCTCGGCGCCACGTCGTACCTGCTGAAGTCATCCAGCCTGGACGAGATCATCCGTGCCATTCGGGCTTCCATGTTGGGGCGCCACGTCATGGATCCCGATGTCACGCACGATCTGGCCGCTTATGCGGGCACGGAACTGCTGACGTCCAAGGAGATCGCCGTGCTCGCGCTGGTGGCCCAGGGGCATGGCAACAAGATGATCGCCGGTGAGCTGTTCGTCTCCGAGGAGACGGTGAAGTCGCGGATGCGCAGCATCCTTTCCAAGCTCAACGCCCGCGACCGAACCCACGCCGTCATGCTGGCGATCCAGCGTGGGTTCTTGCAGCTATAGCGACGGCTCGTTTCCGTCAGTCGTCGCCCGGCAACGGCGCATCAGGCGCCACCAAGCCTTCCTTGCGCAGCTCGAGCCAGAACGAACGCGGCACATGCTCGCGCATGGCGTCCTTGTCTTCGGCGATGCGGCCCGGATGGCTGGCCCCGGGGATGACCGCGGCAACGGCAGGATGGGCCAGGCTGAACTGCAGGCCGGCAGCCTTCATGCTCACGCCGTGTGCTTCCGCAATGCCGCGAATGCGTGCCACCTTGTGCAGGATCTCCGGGCTGGCCGGGGCGTACTCGAAGTGCTTGCCGCCCACGAGCGCGCCGGAACTGTACGGACCACCGACGACGATACCCAGGCCTTCGCGCTGCGCCGTGGGCATGACGCGTTGCAGGGCCTTGCTGTGATCGAGCAGCGAGTAGCGCCCGGCAAGCAGGAAGCCATCGGGGCGCGGCCCTTCCAGCTCCATCAGGATCTCGATGGGCTCCACGCGGTTGACGCCAAGGCCCCAGGCCTTGATGACGCCTTCATCGCGCAGGCGGTCGAGCGCGCGAAACGCACCCTTGCGTGCGCTCTCGAACTGGGCGAGCCATTCGTCGCCGTAGAAATCCTGCGCCACGTCGTGGACCCAGGCGATCTCGATCACATCGGTGCCCAGGCGCTTGAGGCTGCCTTCGATGGAGCGCAGCGTGGCGTCTTCGGAGTAATCGTTCACGACCTTGTTGGGCAGGCCATAGCGGAACACATCGCCTTTCTCGCCGAAGTCACGGCTGTTCACGTCCTCGACCTCATCGAGCACGATGCGGCCGACCTTGGTGCTGATGACGTAATCCTCGCGGGCATGGCCGGCCAGCGCCTTGCCGAGGCGGATCTCGGCGAGCCCCGCGCCGTACAGCGGCGCGGTGTCGTAGTAGCGGATGCCGTGGCCCCACGCGGCATCCACGGTGGCCTGGGCCTCTTCTTCGGGGATGTCGCGGAACATGTTGCCGAGCGGCGCGGTGCCGAAACCAAGCGGATCGGTGATCAGGTCTTTCAGTGCCATGGGGGCGCTCCGAGGGGTGACGTGAGGGCGGCGTAGCCTGTAACGCTAGCACCGCGCGCGGTCACTGGCCTGTCAAATCCCGCCAAATCCTGCCAAGGGTGGCGTGTCACGGTGGTTTGCTTCAAATGCCGTGGGCTCGATGCTGCCCATGGCTTCCCAGCGGGCTTGCGCCCTGGCTTCGCCGAGCTGCTGCGTACCCATGCGAGTCATGGCGGCGATGGCTTCGAGCGACAGGGCCAGGTGCTGGCAATCGACCTCCTCAGCCTCGTGGATCAGGTCGGCCAGGGTAAGCGTGACGCCGCGGGCGTATTGCAGCCAGGTGGTGGCATCGTTGAGCAGCTCGTCGGCGGAGGTGTCGTGGTTAGCGGGCCGTGTGTTCTCGATGGTGGTCATCATCGTGTTCTCCTTGGTGCGTTCATCCCGCGCCTTGACGTGGCATGACAGTCATGCGGACCTGCCATGCCACGGACCATAGGTTCGCGGGTTCTCCGGCTGCCCGTGCCCGGGCACCGGGCGGCGTGATTGATGAAGTGGTTGCGGCGACGTTCGGCTGTGAGGCGGTGCGCCTTGGAGGGTGCGTGTCTCATTCGATCAAGAATTGCCTCAAAGCCAGGCGTCACTGCGGTTCATCAATCGTGCCTGCGTCTTATGCAGGCGGCCCGTTGACCGTTGAGGTGTCGCCGGGGGGATTCGGCGGGCGTGCGGGTGCCGTATGATCAGGGGTAGCCAAAATCAACTTCCTTTCAGTTGGTTGTGGTTAGCGGGCCAGCGGTGTTGGTAGCACTGCTGGCTCGCGACTTACACCGCCGTGTGCGGTGGTTGCTCGCGCGGGGTTGGTTAGGTGCGCGCGAGCAACGAGACGAACGTAGCAAATGTGAGTTGACGTTGTCTGTAAGAAGAACGGACAACGTGTGTAGGCGTCGCTTCGCGACTTTTCTCAAAACTGCGTTTCGTCAATTCGTGCTGCAAACCACGCCCCCGCGACTCCTGTAGGAGCGCGCTTGCGCGCGAAAAGCCAACGAAGCGGCGATGCGTGTGAGCGACCTACTTGATCAACGCCAACACAAGTTCGACGGCGATCAATACCACGATAGTCATCTCCAATAGACCGGCACGACTCACCGAAGCCTCGTCGTACAACGCAGCATAAGTATCCCTGACGATTTCGAGCTTCCGATCCACAGCACTGCCGAGCGCCGGCACGCCAAAGAGCTCAAGCGTCGTCGTGTAAACCTCCGCCAGGTACGGATGCCCCGTCGCTTCAAGGGCGTTCTCAACCTTCTCGGTCAGCTCGGTCACCTCGGCCCACACGGTGTAGAGGCGGCGTGCGACGCGGGAGAGCTGGCTCGGTGCCGAGAACGCGGGCACGGTTCGTGTCCGATCCACAAGGTCGTACATCTGCGGCAGCTCGTCATCGAGCAGGTTGCTGTAGTAGCGGAGTTCGAGCAGCTGGGCATTGGCGACTTCAAGAACGGAGGCCACGCCGGCGTCGCCGCCAGGCTGGTACAGCAACGCGCGGTCGCGGGTCACGATGACGCAATCGTCGGCGAGGTAGCCGAAGCGGTGCTTCAGAAGGGTGTCGCGCATGCTCTCCGAGAGCGGCCTTGCATCGCCGGCCAGCAATGGCGTGAGGTCCACGGCGCGGTGAAGGGCATCGCCGAGAGGCGCCTCGAAGGCATCGATCTCGATGAGCTGGTAGTCCTCCTGGATACCGGCTTCGTTGGGCCGCTCGAGGGCCGATGCGAAGCGGGTCTTGACCTCGGCAAGGAGCGACGGCCATGGCGCTGACGGCTTATCGAAGGCGAGTGCTTCTTCGATCTGGAGGGCGGTCTCCGTGAAGCGGGCCCACGGCAGGTCATCCAGGTCGAAGGAGATGGCCAGGGCGATGGCGCCGAAATCGTAGAGGCGTACACCGACGGAACCCCGGCGAGGCGTGCCGCCCACCATCACGTCGACGGAGCCGTACTGCAGGCGGAGCGGCGGCACGTCGAAGGTCAGCGGGCCTTCGAGGCCCGTCTCTACGGGCAAGTCTGCACAGAGCCCCCTCGCCTTTCCTACGTCCACCGCATAGGCCACATCGAAGAAGCCAAGCGCCGTGAAGCGGGCGCGCTTGACGACGGGCAAAGTCGGTTCCGTTGCGGTGGGCACGTGGTTGCATCCTGGTTGGGGTGGCACCGTCATACAGGGTCAGGATGACAACCGGGGTGCTAGAGGGTTGTGAATGTGGGCGGGTGCGGCTTCATGGCTTCGTTGGTCTATCGCGCGCAAGCGCGCTCCTACAGGGGGTGTCGCGCCTGGAGCGATGCGGGGCGCCCGCAGGGGCGACGCGCGCGCTAGGCCTCAGGGCGGACCGACACGAGCTTCAGGAAGGCTTCGTGCTGATAGCGGCTCATGCGCAGTTTCTGGCCGGTATCCATGGTGAGGACGTGGTAGCCGTTGAACCAGGGGTTCACCGCTTGTACCCGGCGGACGTTGACGATGGCCGAGCGGTGCACCCGGGCGAACTGCCTGGGATCGAGGCGCTCGGCGAGGCCGGCCATGGTCTCGCGCATTTCGTGCACGCGATCCGCCAGGTGGATCAGCACGGTGTTGCGGCTGGCCTTGATCCAAACGATCTCGTTCACATCCACGAACGTGATCTGCTCGCTTTCGCGAATCGGGATGCGCTCAAGATAGTCATCGCGCCTTCGCAGGGCATCGAGCGCCTGCATGATGCGCGCGGAGGCTTCGGCGGCGGGCCCCGCCGTCGCCAGGCGCGTCTTGGCCCGCGCCAGGGCATGGGTGAAGCGCTCGCGGTTGAATGGCTTCACCAGGTAATCCACGGCGTTCGCATCGAACGCGCGCACGGCATAGTGCTCGTAGGCCGTGACGAAAATCGTGGCCGGCATGCGCTCGAAACCGACCGTGCGCACCACATCCAACCCGGACATGGCCGGCATCTGGATATCCAGGAACACCAAGTCGGGTGAGCCGGCGCGGATCGCACCTACGGCCGAGGCGCCATCACCGCATTCGCTGAGCTGGGCTACGTCGGGATCTTCGCGGAGCAACCGCACCACCGCCTGGCGGGCGATCGGTTCGTCATCGACGACCAGCACCGAGAGCTTCATGCGTCGACGACCTCGGGCTCGTCCTCGTCGATTACCTGGTACGGCAAGCGTAGGCGGCACGCCACGCCTTGCGGCCACAGCATCTGCAGTTCGACCTGGCCTTTGCTTCCATACAGCTCGCTCAGGCGCAGGCGGGTGTTCGACAGGCCAATGCCATGGCCTTCCGTGGAGGACCCTTCAGGCTCCAGGACGCTGTTGCGGTTGCGTACTTCGATCACGAGGCTGTCGCCATCACGGCGGCTTTCGATCTCGATGCAGTCGTTGCCCACGCGCTCGCCGATGCCGTGGCGGATGGCGTTCTCGACAATGGGCTGGAGGATGAGGCTGGGCACCGCGCAGGTGAGCGTGTCGGGGGCCACGTAGATGCGCGTATCAAGTCGATCCTTGAAGCGGGTGCGCTGGATGCCGAGGTAGAGATCAAGCAGCACGAGTTCCTGTTGCAGCGTGATTTCCTGGCCCTGGCACTCTTCGAGGAAGGCACGCAGCAGATCACTCAGGCGCAGCAGCATGTCTTCCGCCGAGTTCACGTCCTCATGCAGCAGCGTGGCGATGGCGTGCATGGTGTTGAACAGGAAATGCGGCTGCAGCTGTGTGCGCAGCACCTGCAGGCGTGACTGGGCGAGTTCGCTTTCGAGCTGGGTGGCTTCCAGTTCGCGGCGTGCCTTCTCTTCGCGGAACTGCATGGCCTGCTGGATCACGAACAGTGCCCAGCAGGTGAGCAGCCCCGTGGCCGCATGCTGGCCCACGAACTGCCGCCACTGCTCCGCCAGGCCCGACGGTTCCGTAACGGTCGATACCAACGCGCCGATGAGCAACGCCAGCCCGGTCATGCCCAGGCTGGCGAGCAGCGGAATCCACAGTTCACCCAGCCGCAACGGCACGCGTATGGGGTAGTGCTCGCCCAGCCGGAACACCAGCGGCGCGAGTGCCGCCCACGTGTACCACTGGATGGCCGACCAGCGCATGTAATCGATGAAATCCCAGGTATGGCCCAGCAGGTCATCGCGCATATAGCCCTGCCATGCGAAGACCAGGGCCACCACGCCCCATAGCCCGAGGTAGCGGCCCATGCCGATCTGGGTGTTGCCAAGGCGCACGTTCATCGGGGCGGTCCGCGAGGGGTAGCGGGGCCATCTTAGGCACCGTGGCTCGCGCGTGGGAAGCGAATCGCGGTGTTCCTGCCATTGGTCATGCCGCTACGACGATTCGTCCCGAAACCGTTTTCCGGAAGCGGGGCGCGGGCGCCAGATGGGGCCGCCGGGCACACACAGGCCGGCATCACCCCCACGCTGGAGCCTCCCCATGACACGGACCCTGCCCTGCCTCGCGATCGTTCTGGTCACCCTGGCATCCGCCGCCTGCGCCGCTACGGCGCCGCGCGCGGATGGCGAACGTCAGACATCCGCACCGTTCAATCTGGTCAATGCTACGGCCAATAGCGTTGCCGTTCTCGCGATCGCACCCGCGGGCAGCGACAGCTTCCAGCCCGTCGACCTTGGCGGCTCGCTGACGGGCGGCCTGAACGCGACGGCCTTCCAGCTTCCCAACGGCCCGTGCTTGCGCGATATGCAGGTCACGTTTGCCGACCAGCGCGTGGCACACCTCAACGGCATCGATGTGTGCCGTACCCACGGCCTGCGCCTCGACAGCCTCACGGGCCGTATGATCAGCCCCGACGCCCTGGCCAATGATGGGCCAGTCACCGATCGGATCGTGAACTGACGGAGGTCGCATGAAGCACGCTTTCCTGGCATCCATACTGGCCGCGGGGCTTGCCCTGTGCGTTTCGGCCTCGGCCACGGCGCCTGCCGCCGCGCCGCTGATGGGCAAATGGGCGGTGGATACCTCCCGCCTGCCCATGGCACCCGAGGCGAGGCCGAAGAGCGTGACCATCACATTCGCGGATGCCGGCAAGGATCGTGTGTCGATGGGCGTAGATATCGTCTACGCCCCGGGCCAGGAAGTGCACTCCAAAGGCGTCTCGGCGGTGGACGGCAAATCGTTCACCGTCGAGGGCAGCCCCGAAGCCGATGCCGCCGCGTGGGAACACCCGCAGCCCAACGTGCTGGTCGTGGGCTTGAGCAAAGGTGGCGTGCCCGCCTCGACGCGCATCTACACCGCCGCACCCGATGGCAAGACCATGACCGAAATCGTGTCGTACTACGACAACGATGGCCGGCCGGCGATGCGGATGCATTATTTCACGCGAGCAAACTAGCGAGGCTTTGTGTAGGAGCGCGCTTGCGCGCGATAAGGTCTGCGGCAAGCACTTGCCTGCTCTTCTGTAGGAGCGCGCTTGTGCGCGATGGGTGCTCGTCGTAAACCCCCGTCGCGCAAGCGCGCTCCTACAGTTAGGCTTTCGCGAATGCGGCGGCTACGTGATCCATGAACGCCCTCACCTTCGCCGAATGCCGCCGTTCCTGCGGACTGACCAGGTGGATTGGGGACAGGATGGACCAGTCGGGCAGCAGCTTCACCACGTCACCAGCGGCGATTTCTTCTTCGAACAGCCAGGTGGGTGTGTAGCAGACGCCCATGCGCGACAGGATCGCGGCGCGGACGACCGCGCTGCTGTCGGTTTGCAGGCTTCCCGATACTGGCACGCGATGTTCGGTGCCGACCGGCTCGGCGGCGCCTGGACCGGCGACGAATCGCCAGCTGCTGCGCATGCCGGTGCCGTTGTAGACGATGCAGTTGTGCTGCGTGAGGTCCGTTGGGTGCTTCGGCGCCTTCAGGCCTTTGGGCAGCCCACGTACGTAGTGGCGGTGCGCGAGCACCTCGCGCACGGAGTGACCCACACGCCTTGCGACCAGGCTGCTATCGGCCAGTTCGCCGATGCGCACGGCGACATCGATGCCGCGTTCGACCAGATCGATGTAGCCGTCGCTCAGGCGCAGGTCGATGCGCAGATCCGGGTGTTGGGCGAGGAAGCTCTGAACCAGCGGCATGAGCCGCAGGCGGCCGAAGCCCACCGAGGATGCAACACGTAGCGTGCCCTTGAGGGTCTGCTGGCCGCTGCCTAATGTCGCTTCGGCCTCCGCAATGTCGGCCACCAGCCTGCGCGCCTGCTCGAAATAGCGCTCTCCGTCGTCGGTCAGCGCCAATGACCGCGTGGTGCGAACCAATAACTTTGCGCTGAGTTCCTTTTCGAGCGCCGCGACCTGCTTGCTGATCGCGCTCTGGGTGGCGCCTTGCTCCTTCGCCACGGCCGAGAAACTCCCTGCTTCTACGACGCGCACGAAGGTGTGCATGGCTTGCAGCTTGTCCACGGCGCGGCTCCATTCAGTCCTAATTGGCATGAATGATATGCCTTTTCCTTGGCTAGTGACACCTCACGGAATGGATCAAAGTTCGCCCATCGACCGATCCACCACCTAGCCACGGAGTCCACCCATGAATACCCCCGTCGTCCTGATTACCGGCGCCCTCACCGGCATTGGCCGCGCTACCGCCCTCGCCTTCGCCGCCGATGGCGCCCGCCTGATCGTGAGCGGCCGCCGTGAAGAAGTGGGCCACGCCCTTGCCGCCGAGCTTCGTGGCCTGGGTGCGGAGGCCGAATTCGTCCGCGCCGATGTGCGCCACGAAGCCGACGTGCGCGGCCTGATCGACCAGACCGTCGCCCGCTTCGGCCGCCTCGATATCGCGATCAACAACGCCGGCACCGAAGGCCAGCTAGGCCCGGTCAGTGAGCAGACGACCGACAACTACGAGAGCACGTTCTCAACCAACGTGCTTGGCACGTTGCTCTCCCTGAAGCACGAAATGCGCGTGATGCAGGCCCAGGGCGCCGGCTCCATCGTCAACGTGTCGTCGATCGCCGGCCATGTCGGCATGCCGGGCGCCTCGGTGTATGTCGGCAGCAAGCATGCGGTGGAAGGCATGACCAAGTCGGTCGCGCTCGAAGGCGCCGCCGTGGGTGTGCGCGTGAACGCTGTCGCCCCCGGCCCGGTCGCCACCGACATGCTCGATCGCTTCGTCGGCAACGACGAGCAGGCCAAGAACGGCTTCCTCGCCACGATTCCCGCCCGCCGCGCCGCGACGGTCAACGAGATCGCCCAGACCATCCTCTTCGTCGCCGGCAACAAGGCCCGTTATCTCACCGGCCAGGTCATCGCTGTCGATGGCGGCTACACCGCGCAGTAACGCCTTCATTCATTCAACCCACCACGGAGCACCCTTATGTCCCGCATTAACGTACCCACCCGCGACGACGTTTCCCCGGCCAACCAGGCCCTGTTCGATACCTTGAAGAAAGGCCTCGGCATGGTGCCGAACCTTTACGCCACGCTCGCGCATTCCGAGAACGCCCTCGGCAGCTACCTCGCCCTGCAGAACGCCAAAAGCAGCATCACCGGCAAGGCACGCGAGGTGGTGAACCTCGTGGTCAGCCAGGTCAATGAGTGCGAATACTGCCTGGCCGCCCACACCATGATCGGCAAGATGAATGGCTTTACCGACGCACAGGTGCTGGAGATCCGCAGCGGCATGGCCTCGTTTGATCCGAAGCTCGATGCCCTGGCGCGCCTGGTGAAGGCCATTGCGTCGCAGCGCGGCAAGATCGACGACACGCTGCTCGACGCCTTCTTCGCCGCCGGCTGGACCAGGGAGAACCTGGTCGACACCATCGTCACCATCGGCGACAAGACGATCACCAACTACCTGCACTCCGTGACGCAGGTGCCGGTAGATTTCCCGGCCGCACCGAAACTGTAACCGCCTGTTGTAGGAGCGGGGGGGGGGGGGGGGGGGGGGGGGGGGCGGGGCGGCGCCCCCCCCCCCCCCCCCCCCCCCCCCCCCCCCCCGCTCCTACAGGGGTGCTGTTTCACTCAAGGCCGCGCGTAGCGATACGCGCGGCCTTGGCGTTGCCGTTACTTCACCGGCAGATAATCAAACGCGCCCTTGGCCGTGACGAAGAAGATGCATTCGGTTTGCGAGATGCACTTGGTCACGTGCGGCTCGTTGCCTTTCTGGTACCAGTACGAGCCGGGGGCGAGCGGGCGATCCTGCTTCGAACCCGGGGGCTCGTTGGCGACGACGCCGGCGATGACGACGCCATAGTACGACTCGCTGTGCGTATGTACGCCACTGGCGGTGCCGCCGGCCATCTTGATGTAGTTGCTGTGCGGGCCGTTGGCGGGGTCGCCCCAGCCGTTGGCGATCGTGAGGCCTTCCTTGTTCTGGTAGAACTTCAGGTCCGTGACCGGCACGACCTTGCTGGTGTCGGCATAAAGCTCGGCGTTCGTCGCGGCGAAGGCCGCGGGAGCGGCAGCAATGAAGGCGGCGGCCATGGCGAGACGTTTGAGCGTAGCGTTGCGATACATGGGGAAATCCTCGGAAAGGGTGGTAGCGCGAAGGGGGCGAATATCTCCGGATACGGAGGATTCATAAGCTAGGCCGATCGCCTGCTTTGCAGAACGACTCACGGCGGAAGATGCCGTTGCGTTAGGCGGAAGAATCCACGCGGCCCGCCGAAGCGTTACGGGCGGCGCAATAAAGAATTCCGCACCCCGGCGGTTTTCATCGCAGGCTACGGCCACGACCATGGTCTTGCCCTGATGCGTGCGGGCTTTCCTCAGCGCACCAGGCACCTCGCCCCCATCATCAGGTCGTCATACCCATGAGCAAGAAAGCCATCATCGTCGTCGATATCCAGAACGACTATTTCCCCGCCGGCAAATTCCCCCTGAAGGATGTCGAGAAGGCTGCTGACAACGCCGCGCGGGTTATCACCCACGCACGAAAGCACGGCGACCTCGTGGTGCACATTCGCCACGATTCGCTGGAGGCGGATGCCGCCTTCTTCGTGCAGGACACGCACGGCGTGCAGATTCACGACACGGTCGCCAAACTTCCCGACGAAACACTGATCATCAAACATTTCATGAACCCGTACCGCGAGACAGAACTGAAATCCTTCCTCGACGAAAAGGGTGTGACGGATGTCGTGGTCGTCGGTAACATGAGCCACATGTGTATCGATGCGGTAACGCGCGCCTCGGATGATTTCGGCTTCGTCACCACGGTAGTGCACGACGCCTGCGCCACGCGCGATCTCTCGTTCGACGGCGTGGATGTACCGGCGAAGATGGTGCATGCCGCGTTCATGGCCGCGCTGCAGTTCGGCTACGCGAAGGTCGTCACGACCGATGCATACGTAGTAGCCGCCTGATTTTCGTGTCTGTGTTTTTCCGTGCCGCTGGAGGATGCCAGCGGCACATTCCCAAGGTCTCCCGCCATGTCCCTACCTGTCTCGCGCAATACGCTGGCACTCATCGGTGTCTGCCTTGCCTCCTTGCTATTCGGCCTGGAGATTTCCAGCGTGCCCGTGGTCCTTTCCAAACTGAAGGACGTGCTCGGTGCAGATTTCCGCGATCTGCAGTGGATCATGAATGCCTACACCATCGCCTGTACGACAGTGTTGATGGCAACGGGTACGTTGGCGGATCGCTTCGGCCGCAAGCGGGTGATGGCAATCACGACGATCACCTTTGGCGTGGCCTCGCTGCTTTGTGGACTGTCGACGAGTGCCGGTGCATTAATCGCCGCGCGTTTCCTGCAGGGCCTGGCCGGCGGCGCGATGTTCACCTGCAGCGTCGCGGTGCTGTCGCATCAGTTCCAGGATGGCAAGGCGCGCGGCCGCGCCTTCGTGGCCTGGAGCGTCATCTCGGGTATCGGCCTGGGATTTGGTCCGGCGATCGGCGGGCTCATCGTGGCACTGGCGGATTGGCAGTGGGTGTTCCTGGTCCATGTGCCGTTGGCGGTGATCGCGCTGCTGTTCATCGGCGTGGGCGTCACCGAATCGCGTGATCCTGAAGCGGGCAAACTCGACCTCGCAGGCATCATCACGCTTTCGCTTGCGGTGTTTGGCTTCTCCTACCTGATTACCCAGGGTGGTGAACTGAGCGGTGGCCTGCGCGTCACTATCGGGCTTGCCTCGCTGCTCGCCTTTGCCGGCTTCCTGTGGGCGGAGCGGGTCAGCTCGCACCCCATGTTCGATTTCTCCGTGTTCCGCATCCGTCCGTTCTCGGGCGCGATCATGGGCGGTATCGGCATGAACTTCAGCTACTGGCCCTTCATCATCTACCTGCCGATCTATTTCTCCAGCGGGCTTGGCTACGACGCGACCACCACGGGCACGTTGCTGCTCGCGTACACCATCCCGTTCATGCTGATGCCGCCCGTGGCGGAGTTCATCCGCGCACGCTTTGGTGCGCGGGTGGCCATTCCCCTTGGGCTGCTGACCCTGGGCGTGGGCTTTCTTGCCATGCGCGTGGGCGCCGGCGCTGAGGCCGCGAGCTGGAAGACGCTGTTACCGGGGTCGCTTATCGCGGGCGTGGGCATTGGCTTGACCAACTCGCCAACCACGAACACCACCACCGGCTCGGTGTCGCCCGACCGCGCGGGCATGGCCTCGGGCATCGATATCAGTGCACGGCTGATTACCCTGGCCATCAACATCGCGGTGTTCGGGCTGCTGCTGGTGGAAGGGATTCATGCGTATTTGAAGGCGACCCTTGGCGAGGCCACCGACCCTGCGCAACTGCGCGCAGCCGCCGAGCGCATCGCGGGTGGCGATATATCCGCTCTCACCGGCACCATGGCAGGCGTGCCTGCCTCAGTCGCCCACGATGCACTGGTGCACGGCTTCGGCTGGCTTATGCTCTATGGCGGCCTCGGCGCCATCGTACTGGCCATGCTTAGCTTCACGATGTTTGGCCCTGGCAGCCTACGCCAGGCATCCGCCCGGCCTTGTTCCGAAACGCCGTAACCCCTGGACCCGCGAGCCCGCCATGCCTAACACCACCCTCTCAGCGCTGTTCGCCCAGAAAGCCTTCGCCAACGCCGCCCTGCTCGACAAGCTGGACGGTTTTACCGACACGCACCCGGAAGAGAACGTGATGTGCCGGCGCACCCTGAACCACGCGCTGGTCGTGGACCGGGTGTTCAAGGGCCACCTCACCGGCGAACCCCATGGCATGACCGCGACCAACACACCGGAAACACCAAGCCTTGCCGAGTTGCGCGAAGCGGTGACGGCCATGGACCAGTGGTACCAGGCCTATGTCGCCGGGATCGCCGCCGACGCCCTGGCCGAAGAAGTGGCCTTCGTGTTCACCGACGGCCAGAACGGCCGCATGAGCCGCGACGAAATCCTCCACCATGTTACCCAACACGGCGCCTACCACCGCGGCAACGTAGGCCAGGTGCTCCGCACCCTCGGCATCACCCCAAGCCCCGACACCCTGACCTCGTTCCTGCACACGCGCGAACCCTCACGCCGCGACCCCCCCCTGTAGGAGCGCGCTCGCGCGCGAAGGGTGCTCGCGGTAGACCCGGATCGCGCGCGAGCGCGCTCCTACAAGAGCCACCGGCGTCAGGGGAAAGCGCGCCAAGACGCGGCAGCGCGGCCACGACATCGTGGGGCTTTCCACCCACCGGGACCCCGTCATGGCCGCGTACGAGCCCTTCCCCTTCCCGCTCACCTTCGAGATCGTCGTCATTCCGGTGGCCGACCCCGACCGGTCCAAGGATTTCTACAGTCGCCTCGGTTGGCGGCTGGATGCGGACTTCGCCAACGACAAAGGCTTCCGGGTTATCCAGTTCACCCCGCCGCAATCGGCGTGCTCGGTGCACTTTGGCGACAAGATGACGGAAGCCGCGCCGGGATCGGTTCGCGGGCTGCACCTCGTCGCGCGTGACGTGGTGGCAGTACGCGATGAGCTGCGCCGTCGCGGCATCGAAACCAGCGAGGTGTTCCACGACGCTGACGGTTTGTTCCACCACGGCGGGAACCACAACCGCGTGGATGGGCCGAACCCGGAGCGGAAGACCTACTCATCGTTTCTGTCGTTCAACGATCCCGACGGGAATGAGTGGGTGGTGCAGGAGATTACTGATCGGTTGCCTGGGAGGCTTTGGGACTAGCGTGCGACTACGTTGACCAGCGGACCGTCGCGCAGCCCGCACCGTCGAACCCTATTTGCTTCCGACGTATCGGTTGGAGACCGGCACCGCTTGCGATAAAAACCTAGACGGCAATCGGTCACCAGCGTTCGTGAGCCATTCGCGGCATGCCAACTTCGTGATGCACGTCAAGTTCGCGCGACTCACCCACCGGATGAGTCCGCGCTCCATCAGGATTAAAGGACGATGCGACTGACTCCAAAGTTAGCTGCTCCAACAATCTTGGCGCATTCGCTATGTCTTGAGGATTGGTCGGGGAGCTATCGGCTGTCGTGTTTGGAACAAAGAAAAGCGGCCCGTGACCGCTTGTCCTTACCAAGGATCAATTCGCGCGCACTCCAGCTCAACTAGATCGCCACTTTTTAGACCGCCAGGAAGACCTTCGTCTGCTACGAGATGGATGCCTCCCACCCTCAAGAGTTGCGCGATTGGATCAACCATCGTCGCAACAACTTTGTACGAAAGACCTTCTTCCGACAGCCTCGCGAATCCCACCTCGGATATATCGCTTCGCATTGCGTCTCTTACACCAAAAAGATGAAGAGGGACTGAGATAGGGTCGCCAACTCGTCCGTTGAATGGCTGTGAGAATGCGCGGCAAACAAGATGCCCGTCAGTGATATCCACCTCCGCCTCTGACGCCGCCTCCGAAAGCCAGCGTATTCTCTGAATCTTCATAAAATTCGCCAATTAATTGTACGGAGGCCGCCACAGCCGATGAGAATTTCGGCTAGTTAGATCTGTACTTATGAGTCTTGGCTGACCCTACCAACCAATACCGGCGGCGGCTTCACCCGCCCCGATGATGACATGCCCGACCAGCTCGAGTTCGGCCAGCCCGGTCGCGGCAAAGATGCCTCCCGCAACGGCTGCGCCACCGCTGGATGCCGCCAACGAACCCGCAGCCACGAGCGCCTGGTTCGTATCGTGGTGCATCGCGGCTTGAAGGCGAACGGGATCCTGGCTCACGTTGTAATCGTGTATCCGGTCCACGAAGTCCTGGGCGTGCTGCTTCACGTCCGCCAGGTGCACTGCGTAGTCGGCATTGGTCATGCCCGGTGAACGGGCGGCGTCAGATGCGATTTCGTAGTACTGGTGGTACGCCGTATCCGAGGATTGCGACTCGGGGTGGGCGAAGCCGGCATAGTCTGCCCAGTCGTTGATCGACCCTCGCCACTGGGCTTCCGTCGGGCTTTGGGCCCGACCGAGGCGAATGCAGCCGGGGCCATGTCCTGAACCGGCTGACTGGCTTCGAGGCTTGGCGCACCGAAGTCGTCCGTGGCACCTACGCCACCGAAGTCGATGGGCGGTAGCGTGCTGGTCGGAAGCGAATCCGAAGGCAGATGCAGGAACCTGTTGGGGATTCCGTCCGTCCGCCCCTCGAGATCGGCAGTGCGCCAGTGAATCGGCGACGGTGCGCTCTGACCGTGACCAAGTTTCCCGGCGAGCGACATCTGGCCGTGCACCACACTCAACGAGATGACCTGGCTAAGCGGGACGTTGGGCCTAAGGTCGGCCGTCACGCGGATCGTACCCAACTGCACCGCTGCCTCATCGGTGATCAGGCGACCATCCTGCGTCTCCCTCAGCCTGCCGTACTGCAGGCCGTTATTCTGAGCGGGGCCGTCTCCCTGGACCTGATCGACCGGGTCGACGAAATAGCGGTTGTTCGAGGTGTTGGGTCGGGCTGTGTAGCCGCCCGCGTCACCGTAGGGCGCCGGTGCCCGGCTGTATCCACCGCCACTGTTATCGGCAAGCGAGGTCGGCGCACCTTCATTCGCGAAGTTGCCCACCTCCACATCACCCGGGAACGGGTTCGTGTCCGCCAGAAGCGGATCTGGGGCGTCACGCGGAAGCTGGCTCTCCGGAGAATCTCGCGGGCGCTCGACATGTCGGCATCGTCGGTGGCATAGCTCATCAACTTCTCTGTGCGTAACATCGGTAGCGGATCATCGTTCTACCGATGTCACGTGCTCGTCATGGACCGACGAGCCAATCAGCTACACCTTTAAACCCTTTGACATCTTCGTGGCGATCAACTGGGCATCTTTCAGCGCTGCAGCAAACTCTGGATCGCTCTCTTCAAACTCTCTGGCACCATAGTGACCAATCATGATGTCCCTCAATCGACTGCGATCTGTTTCAAGGCCACGCAGTACGTCAGCCACATACTCCAACTGCGTCGCTATCGATTGATATATAGAGAATGACGGAACCTCTGTCACCCTGGCCTTGGCCAGAGTGAGCGCGTTCATCACGGTTTCTAGCGAATTCATTTCCGGCACCTAATTAATGTGGCCACTTGCACTGCTGGCAAAGTCTTCCTATCCCAACATGCAACATCATCACTATCTGGACGGCGGGCGAATGGCACGAGATCTCGACTTGGGAAACGCCTCTTCATTCGCTCACACCTGACGCGCAGCCAATTCCCATCAAGGATTTGCCATGGGCCAACGTCACGCAGTCCTGATTGAACTGCGCGTGAAAATTCTTCCGGATACGAAAACCATTCTGGCAATTCGCTTGACTTGAGAGTATCAGTGACCATTAGTGAGAAGAACCCGTGTAAGGTGAGCCATATCTTCTTCGTCGGCGTCACGATCAGCGAGGGTGTCGCATCCTCGTGGAAGGGGCCGCAGCCCGCATAGTCCTTGCCCTGCTTCTTCAGCGCGGTCCCATCGGCCTCGATCAACCCGATCAGCAATACCTGCTGCTTGATCTGCTCGATCTCGTGTTCCGGGATGCGGGCCATTCAGTGGGTCTCCGGCCAAGAACCTGTCAACGGGTTTTGAATAAAAATAGCTCGATGGCAGAGCACTCTGTTTCTGAGTATAGTCAACCAAGGTCCCGCGGAATTACGCCTATGCTCGGTGCATCCTTTCAAGCACGCGATGCCCATGGCAGCTAAGGAGAAGGCTTTCTACGAGCGCCTCGGCCGGCAGATTGCCGAGCGCCGCAAGGCGCAGGCGATCACCCAGGTCGAGCTAGCTCAGGCCTTGGGCATTGCCCAGCAGACGATGGCCCACTACGAGGGCGGCGTCTCCCGTATCACGGTCCCCCTGCTGTCGCCACTGGCCAGGGCGCTGGAGACGACCGTGGAGGAGCTGCTCGGCGAGTCGGATAAGCGCAGCGGCAAACGTGGACCGACACCCAAGCTGCAACAGCAGTTGGAGCAAGTCAGTCGATTGCCCAAGGCCAAGCAGATGGCCATCGCGCAGGTACTCGATTCGATGCTCGCCAACGCGCCGTAGCAGCTAAGCGATAACGATCACACCCTGACGGTGGGGCTTTCTTTTTCTCTCAAGACGATCACACACACCGCGCTCATCGCGAGCGAGGGGCTGTATAACAAATGTTTATACCTAAATGGCGTCAGATAAGGCTTTGCGGGGTGTCGTGTATATGCCGTGTAAACACCCACGCATGCATCATTTCTGCATATATGCCGCGCGATCAGGCACTTGGCGCACCCGCAGAGGTGCGTATGGTGTATGGCGGATCGGCTTAAGGGTTAAGGGACAAAAACGGGCCAAAAACACCTTAAAAAAGCTGCTCCGCACACACCAGGAAGGTCAGACACGATCCCGTGGCCCATCGGGCCACGACGCGATGCACGGATGATGCGATGTTGCTGCAACGATGATGCAGAGTTGCGGCAAAAATGATGCAGCGATGATGCAAACGGCCAGTGCGATGCCGGTGCGTACCACGCGCGCACAAGACGGCCGTAGAGCACGCGGGCGCGCGTGATCACCGCACGGTCACCAGCCTGGACGGCGCGGATACCGTCACGCAGCTGGTCAAGCATGCCTTCCAGATCCGCTAGGCGCCCCGCATCGGGCTGGCTGCACGACTTCTCCTGACGGACCTCGCCCAGGAACTTGCCTCGGCACAGGTAGAGGATCTCGCGGGCGCTCGACATGTCGGCATCATCGGTGGCGTAGCTCATCAACCTCTCCATGCGTGACATCAATAGCGGATGATCGCGCTACCGATGTCACGTGCTCGTCGTTGGCCATCGACTCAACCAACGTAACCGGACTCGAAGGATTGGATGTAGCCCAGCAGATCATCGGTGCGGCCTTCGGCGACAAGCTCTAGAGCAGTCTTGCCACCGAACGCTGCAATCGGTTCCTGCAGCCAGGCAACCGATTTGTCGTGATCGCCTGATATCGCCTCGGCGGCTTGCAGGACACGTTTCACAGCCAGATCAGGGGTAATGGCCACACAACGCTCCATCGACAAACCGAAGATAATTATAAAGAGAAAAACCCGCACAAGGCGGGCGTTCTGGTAGTTCGCTAGGCGTTATCGCCTTTACGTTCCTCGTACTCTTTGAACCGATTTGGAAACACAATTTCCTCAAAATCCTGCAACAAGTGCGCCCCCTTCTTCCTCTCACCCTGCTGGTAGGCCAACAGAGCATCCTTGAGAAGCTGCTGCAGTTTCTCCAACTGAGCAGGATCTTTGATCTTCTTCTCGACCAAAGGAAACCCTTCTTGGAGGATATCGAACGCGATCAGAAGATTTTTCTTCTGATCGCTGCCGAATGCCCCAACCGTTGGGAATCGGTCTGGGGCCGACAGGAGAGTGAATCCAATTCGATCACTCAAGTCTGAAAGCTTATTGATTCTCTGTGCCATAAATAATCCTCACCCTCAGACTTCAACGCGGCACCAGAACGCTGTAAGAGCCACCAAGCTCGGTTGGCCTCACGATAGTAATAGTGCTCCCGCCCGAATATTGGTAGAAGCCTCTCACCTGTGGCGTCGACCAAGTTTTGAAGCCCAAGGTTGCATCGTAGATCTGGTTTGCACCAGGAATATTCACATCTGGAATCCGGTACGACCCGCTACCAGCCGGATCACGCAAATAGCGGTACACCTGAATCAGCTGCCCCGTACCTTCATCAATACCCTCTCCCGTCAGCCATTCCTGCATCGCAGTTCGGGCATATTGATCCGTTCGAGTGCCAAGCACGGTCTGCTCCGAAACCCCTGATGGGACGCGCAATATTCCATCCTGAAGATCCTGCTTGGCCGCCGCATAGCCTTCGTCAACGAACCCCTGATATTTCGTATAGGCCGCATCCAGAACTCTTGCACCGAGGCATAACCCGACTTTCCGATCGAGGTTGCTGTCGTGTTTGGAACATTAGCACGATCGGCCCCACCAACGCTTTGTTGCCTTGACCCGACCGCCGAGTTTCCGACCTGACTAGCACGCGCATTGATTCCTTCGCGGGCCAACGCACCAGCCCCGATGACCCCACTGATTCCTTGGGCGACTTCACCGTACCGAGCCATCTCCTCAGGGCTCTTGTGCATGGCTGCGGCTAAGAGATAGCCCGCCGTATAGGGAATGCTGTTCTCCATTGGAACAAGGGGCCCGGTTCGCGCATCCAATTCGGCCTGGGCCGCCCTGTCCTGCGCGATCCGCTCATCCCTGTCAGGCACCTCATAGTTGGACAGCCGCGCGGTATTGCCCAGCTTTTTCAGGACGGAGTCGTCGGAGCGCCAGATATCGCTGAACTTGTCGCCCAGGTTGAAACGCGATGGCTCCCCCTCCTTCAGTGGCTGGCCAAACACATCGACGTCGCCCACGCCCGTGCCCATCTTGGCGAAGTTCCATAGGGCCTCCGGCGGCGGCGTGAATACGCCATCACCCAGGTAGGAAGCATCCGGGTAGACGTTCGAATTGTAGGCCTGCACGACCTGCCGGCCATTCAGCTCGCCGATGACCGGGTCACCAACGTGAACGCCATCGTCTTGCACGCTGGCACTCGTGTAACCGCTGTTCCGGCCATCGCCAAACGCGCCCAGAATGTCTTCCCGCAAGTCACCATCCAACTTACCCGTTGGCGTGCTTCGGTCGTCAAAGAGCTGCACGTTAGTGACATGGTCACTCCCGACCGAGGTGAACGCCTGGAACGGTGCAGGGCCCTCCTTCACGGTAGTCGGCCCGGCCGAGCCATAGGCGCCTTCCGGCTGAACGAAATACTGGCGTGGACTGCCGAAGGAGTCGGCGTCGTAGACACCTCCCATCCCGTCAGGCGTACTGAACGTGCCATTCGGCCGGTACGACGATGAGCTTGATGCGGCGGCGCCAAACCCGTAGTCCGCCTGGCCACGGTAACCGACGAGCCCGTCGTAGGCGTGGATGTCGCCACGCATGAGCGGCGCCGAGGCCGGGGTGTCGCCGAAGTCGATGTCACTGCTACTGAGGCGATCAGGCTGTGCCGGATCAATCGTAATGGGCGTGAGGTGATCAGCCTCGTACCCCTGAACCCCACGGATAGCCGCGTTACCGAGCGCCGTGCCTACGGCGCCCTCGGCGATGGATTCCCAGCTGGCCACATGCTTATCGCCCAGGGCACGGGTTGCCTCGCGCTGGAGGCCCCCAGACACGATGCTCCCCGCGATGTCCTGTGTGATGTTGCCCGCGGAAATCCCCGCCGACTGGCTCTGCTGTGAGTTCGGCCCAACGTCTCCCGCAGCATGGCGCATTGCAAGCCGCTCTCTTGAGTGGGAACGTCACCCTAGAGGACCCACCTCACCTATGGCGAGACCAGCTATTTCAATCGGCGTAATAGCTCAAATACGGGTTGAATTCTTTGGCAACCAACTCCGCCTTGAAATCGTCGGCCTCCAAGTAGCCATCCGATAGAAAGTAGATGCCCAGATCGTAGCACTTCGCGACTGATCGCATCATGGATCCCATACTTGCGAACTGAACGGGCGCATCCACCTCCCCAAGCCTAAAACCGATAACTGCACCGAATGTGGATGACGCGCCATCGCAATCCACGGCGAAGAAATCGCCTCCGCCATTGCCAAAGATCGGAAGCCATGCGGAGCTCCACCGCCTATCATCAGCAAATGACAAATGTGTGAGTAACGCATCTTCGAGCGATAGCCAGTAAAATCCTGGAAAATAGTGAACGTTGTCCAAGCCGTCACCGGGTCGCACGTCGGTCCCTCCGTGACACGCATACAGTGCCGCCAAATCGGATGAGGGGACTAAGGCCCTCTCAACAAGCGCACCCTGGATCACCTCTTTGGCGATACCTGGTAACAATTTCGACATTACCGGACGATGAAAATCTCGAAGATGAGAGTCGATACGGTCGACGCACTCTTGAATCGAATTTAGCATCACATCACTCCACGATTTCGACACGGAATGGATCGCCGCGCTTAAGATTGTACGTTTGATAGAACTGTGAAAGTTTACCACCCTGTATCGCCTGCTCCTCCCTAGGTACTGCCAGCACGCATGCGCCAGCCCCGCCTCGCTGAGACGAAGCGAAGGGATATTCGTCCAGCGACTGCCCAGGGTTCGGGACGCTTTGCCCTCCTAGCGCCGCGCGCCGATTCGCACTTATTTTCAACCGCCCTTCCAACCTGTTGAGTACGTCGGAATGGCCATCAGCGATGGCGTCCGCGGTGTCTGCAGTAGTATCGGGGGTCCGGCTTTTACTCACCAGTAGACGGGAAGATCCGACTCTGCGGTAATCGATGGCACCCTTACCAATGGATTTCGGAGCGGCAGCGCCGGAAGTGACACTAAACACCCCGTATCCACCGGCGACCGAAGCCGGTAAGTCGTACCCGTACCGAGACGTAGATAGTTCACGTCATTGACCGACTCCAGGGACAATCCGCGAATGGCGGACACGCCGGTCTCGATCGAACCTCCGCGATTACTTCCCCGGGCACGATGTCTATCTCTGGATCGATGCCGACGTGCTCGTGCAACAAACGCTGGTCGCGCACTGGTATGTCGATGGTGCGTTACAGCGCGGCATGGCACTCGTTCCACAAGTCCACCACGCGTACCGGCATACAGAACCTGCGTTCCACTGGCGCATGAACCGATTGACGGCGTACTTCGGCAAGGAGCGCGCGCGCCTCTCTTTGTCAGACGTACTACAACGCAGGGGTCTTCGCCCTCACGGAAGGCGCTCCGCACTGGGAGGTCTGGGCGAGGTATTTCCGAGAAGGCCTGACGCGCGCGATGGGCGTTTGTTTGCGATCAGACGGCGTTAAATGAGGCCGTTCATCGGGAGCAGTTGGGGGTTGCGGCGTTGCCGTCTACTGCGAGTTGGTTGGGTCATTTGGCGATGCCGGTGGAGAACGACAGCATGCACTTCGTTGAGCCTGAAGCACCGAATCGACTTCTAGGATTCGTGCATTTTTCAGCCGTGACGGTACGACGGCCGCCAAGCTAATTCTTTGGTGGCCACACTGGTGGTCGAATTTCACGCTCCGCGAAGTTTGCACGATTTGACTTTACGCCTTCAGCAAGCGTTTCGGCCCTTGCCAGGTCGGCCCTTATCCATTCCATCTCTGAGTTCGACAGACGAACACAGACGTCAACCTCGACGACCCCACCAATGAGCACCGTCATCACCCAGCCTTCCCCGTCGTCAAAAAGCACAAATGACCATGATTTCTCCGCGATGACGTTCATTTCTTCCTCCCTAGCACCCGTACCGCATCAATGAGATCAAACTCAACAAATGACCCCTTGGGGATCGCGTCAACGACTGCTTCAGAATACCCTGTCGGCAGTTTGCCCGCAGGTCGCCACAACGGATTTGCACCCTTTTCGTTTCCCGTCGGCATGCGCAGCCGCAAATCGCGCGGATTGGGCTGAGCCCGGCAGCAAGATCACTGTCGCCAGTGAGCGCATTAGCCGGGGCGACGATGTACCAGAGGTTGGCCTTGCCATAGACGGCCTGGGCGATGCTCTTGAGCGTATCGCCTTCCTGCACCACGTAATCGCCGCTGCCCGTGCCGCTGGAGAAGGCGGTGACCTGGCTGAGGACGTCCAGCGTGCTCTTCTCGTCGTAGTGCGCGATCTGCTGGCCGTTGACGTACACGTAGTGCTGGTTCTTCAGGCTTGGATCCGAACCCTGGTCGATGGCATTGCCATTGGCCGTGCCATCGCAGCGGGTGAGGATCTGGCCGTTGCCGTCGTACGAGAACGCGCGGACGGTATCGGCCACTGAGCCGTAGGCGTACTGGGTGTGCTGGGCGATGGCGATGCGCTCGCCGCGGACGTTGTAATAGCTCTCGTCCGTGGCCGGGCGCACGTTGGCCAGGTTGGTGATGTTCTGACCGCTGGTGGAGGACTCGAGGAGGCGCCCCACCGCGATCGCTAGCGATGACGTTACTGCGAAACAAGATCCCCCGATCCGTCATCGACCAACTCAGAGCCGACAGGCATATCCAGAAATTCAATAACTCGCCGGTCATAGTTTGCGATTGTATTCAACGCATAGATGCCGTGACGCGAAGCGTCAGACATGTAGTCATCATCCTCATCCCCCGCCAAAAATCGCCAACCGCTATCCGCTGGATTTATTGGCAACTCTCTGTACATCATGCCTACCGGCATACCATCGACGACGATACGATCCGTTGCCAGTCCGCCGCGACGATCCGAGATCAGGTGACTAATCTGACCAGGTTGTAGCTTGAATATTTTCATAGTCACCAGTCGTTCCGTCGCATCTTGGCCAGATCGCCAATCATAGTGAGAAGTCGCCCATCGAGCGACCAGATCCGCAAGTTCGAATCGGTCATCTATCGCGTCGTCAGCAAATTTCCGCCTAAATTTCGATCTTCGTCTCGAGAAATTCTAAGTACTTCGGATCATCTTCCATGAAGATATCGAGCCCTGCGCCCATATATGCACGCGCCAACTCGTCAGCCGCGCGATCCATGTCACCGAGCTCGAAAGAAGATTGGCCGCGTCTTAAGTGGATGTATGGATTGCCCAGGCCGTTCGCGCATTGAACAGCGTTGCTATATGCCTTAAACGCTCGCTCAAAGCTATCGGTTCGAAAATTGAGATCGCCAAGGGCAACGTAAATCCATGTTGACGCCTCCCATTGCCGGTGATCAGCCGGCAATAAGCGAAGTGCCTCCTTGTACTTTTCCCTCGCAAGATCAATTGTTCCTTGAGCCATGAGCTCATCAGCAGTTTTGCAGAGTGACGTCACGGCTTCGTAGATCTCATTTGGTAACTGTTGTGACATCCGCTTTCTTCCCTAGAAGTTGACCATCTAGCGCTTCGACCATAATCTCTTCAGCAGCATCCATATCAATGAGATAGCCTTCCTCAAGGACAGGCGACCGAGGACCGCTAATTTCGTCGGTCGGCGCCGACATTAAAATGTCTGCGTCGTCAAGACAATCCTGCTAAGGCGGCCTTCCCTGAACGCATGCTCGATCACGATCCTACTTAACGTTTGATCTCGTCAACGCAAGGACGTTCGGCTACGCAACACGACGGCCAACGATGATCCTTTCGTGAGCAGCGCCTCCAGATTTGAGACCGCCCTTGCGGCACCGGCCAAAGATATGATGATTCGGGCATCGGGGAACTCTGCTTCAGCTCGCTCGCCGTCATCTTCGACAGTATTCTCCTTAAGAATCAGACTCGAATCATCCCAGTCGTACCGAAAGTAGGCTCCTCCAAGATAGTAGCTATCGTGAACGTTCAAACTAACCCCTAGCGACATTTCGACGCCTGCTCTCGCGAGTTCGAGATCTCGCTGTCTAGAATCGAGCAGAACAAACTTCTTGTTCACAGCGATATACCCAATCAGTGGTACGAAGTGCGATATCCAAGATTAACTGCTAGTCACTACCGAACCTTTTTCACACCCTGCGCAACAAGCGCCGAATAATAATCCGCCACATTGGCCTCATCGCCCTTCGTAATCCGGTCGAACGCCCTCCCCCACGGCCAGAAGCTCACGCCCGCCGCCGACTTCAACCCTAGGTACTTCTGGCCGCCAATATTGACGATGCCCCACGCGGCGCCATGGTTGCGCCGATACACCTCGCCGATATAACTGCCAAAAGCTTTGGCAAACGACATGACCTGGTCATCGGTCGGCTTGGGGTTGGTCGTAACGTAAGACGTGCGCATCTTCGCCAAAGCGCGCTCCACATTCGCGATGCTCGCATCCGATCCGTCGAGTTTGATAGCGAACTGCTTGTTCGCGTAGTCCACGGCATCCTGAGCATACGCCTCGGCCACGCGTTGGACGTTGGCATCAGGCGTAAACGCCTTGTCTGCAACGTCAGCCGCCATACCGACGCCTGCAACAGCGGGCATGAGCCACACGACCATCCGCGCCAACAGCTTCCTCAGTTCCATTGATCCCCCAGCCCCTTTGACCGTGCCGGCAAGCTGGCACCCTTAAACAATATTTCACCAAGCGCTTAAAACCCGCCGCGCTTATTTCGACACTCATGCGCACCTAAACGCTAGTAGTTCTCATTTCTACTGGCGCTAGGCCTTTATCCGGCGACCAAGGATGCCGCATGTCGCAACATTGCATGAAGTTGAGCGCATTTTCTTTCGCCCTGCTAGCGGCGCTCTATCACACTCCGGTACACGCCCAGGAAACCGTGAACCTCACCCCGGTCACCGTCCAGGCCATCGCGCCCACGGGCCCCGAGGAAAACAACCGCATCAATAGCCCCGAGGAGAAACCCTCCCTGGGCAAGACGGAAACGAAGCTGGAAGACCTGCCAGCCAGCGTGCAGGTTATCCCCCGCGCGCTGCTCTCCGAACAAGGCGCCAACATGCTGCGCGATGCCGTTGCCAATGCCAGCGGCGTTAACGCCGGCGGCCAGGACTCGAAGGGCTACTTCGACCACTTCCTCATCCGCGGCCTCAATGCCCAGATCTACAGCGACGGATTTTCCGACGGCGACCAGCTCAGCGGCCTGTCGCATTCCCTCAACGGCGTGGAACACATCGAGATCCTCGAGGGCCCGGGCTCCGCACTGTTCGGCAGCGGACCGCCGGGCGGCACGATCAACATCGCCCACTACAGCCCAGCCCCTATCCTGCACTACGGCGGCAGCCTGCAGGCAGGCTCGTATGGCGCGCTGACCGGCTCCGCGTACGTCACGGGCCCGACGGGCGTGGATGGCCTCGACTACCGCATAGACGCCACCGCATCGCATGTCAGCGGATTCCGCCAGCTCCCCAGCCGAGATCGCGAAGTGCGACCGGCCTTGCGCTGGCAATGGGGCAACCACGTCACCGACCTTGCCATCGATGCGCGCAACATCCACGAGACACCGGATTCCTACGGCCTCATCTACTTCAACGGCACGCCCATTCGCGATGTCTCGCGTAACGCGAAGTACTCATCGCCCTTCGTCGCCGCGCACACCGACTTCTTCCGTACTACGCTCGATGACCAATGGACACTGAGCGACACCCTGACGATCAACAACCGCTTTTCGTTCCTGCACCGCAGCCTGGATGCCATCGTAAATGGCGACAGCTCCAGCACCAGGGTGACCAACGGCCAGGTCGTGAACCGCCAGCTGCGCGAGCAGGACGACAAGGACCGCAGCATCGATTACCAGTTCGAACCGGTGTGGCGCTTCGCCACCGGGACGCTCCAGCACACCCTGCTCACCGGCTTCGAGTACCAGCAGCAGAAGCTCTCCACCACACGGCAAACCGCCGATCTGCCGAACATCCCCGATGCCTTCACCCCCGTGGCACCAGAGACCTCGCTTTACGACGTACGCTTCCTTTGCGACGCCAAGCACTCCTGCGACGACGACCGCCTTGGTGCCCGTTACTACAGCCTTTACGCCACCGACCAGATCGACGTCACCGATGCGCTGAAGATCCGCGCAGGCGTACGCCAGGATGTGTGGAACACCACGCTGACGCCACGCATCACCGTGCCAGGCCGGTTCGGCACCGACGCGAAGCCGCTGCTAGCCGGCCAGGGGGACTCGCGTAACGACGCCCCAGTGAGCTGGAACGTAGGGGCCCTGTACAGGGTGCTCCCGTGGATGGCGCCGTACGTCGGCGTCTCGCGCAGCCACCTCACCAACTTCAACGGCGAGAACACCCAGAACGGCGTGGGCGCGCCCGAGTCGGCCCTTCAGTACGAAGCCGGCATCAAGTTCGCCTGGCTTGCGGACCGGGTCGTGCTAAACGTGGCTACCTTCGACGTCAAGCGCGACCACGTCGCCACCGCCGCCACGGTAGACGGCGTGGAAGCGGTGCTGTTCGACAGCCAGAAGACCCGTGGTACCGAAGCTTCAGCAGACCTGGCACTAACGAGCCAGTGGCACCTGCTGGCCAACGTGACTCACCAGAACGCGTACATCACCGATAACCCGCAGGGCATCACCTCCGAAGGCCACCGCCCCCAGGGCGCACCGGACATGCTGGCAAATGTCTGGACCACCTACGACTTTGCGCTGGGCGGCTTGCAGGGCTTCCGCGTGGGCGCCGGCGTGAACTACCAGGACAAGAGCTACAGCGACCTGACCAACGCCAATTCCATACCGGGGTTTGCCGTGGTGAACATGCTGGTCGGCTTCGATAAGCCAACCTGGGGCGTGGACGTCAACGTGCGCAACGTGACCGACCGGCGGTACATCAGCGCGGCGAACGGTGCGGGTGGGTATGTGGGGCAGCCGCGTGGTGCGTTTGTTACGGTGCATGCGAACTTGTGAGGTGGCGGGGATCGCGCGCAAGCGCGCTCCTACACGAGATAAGGGTGGGTGCGAAGGTGTTCCGCCAGGCGGTCGATGAACTGCCTGACCTTCGACGCACCGTACTTGCTCTCGCGGTGCAGGATATGCACCGGCCACGGTGATTCCTCGTAGTCCGCCAGGATGATCTTCAGCCGCCCCGCGCTGAGCTCCTCGCCGATCTGATACGAAAGCAGCCGGGCCACGCCGAGCCCTGAAACGGCGGCCGCAATCGCGCCGTCGTTACTGGTAACGGTTAACCGGGGTTTCATCCGCACCATCGTTGGATCATCGACAGCACCGAACTTCCAATCCACGCGCGGCGACAGCCCGGTCGACGCGATCACCGTGTGGCGCAACAGATCCGCCGGGTGTTCGGGCGTGCCATGCCGCGCCAGGTAATCCGGCGATGCAACCAGCAAGCGCCGCACCTGCCCCACGCGCAGCGCCTTCAGGTTGGAATCCGGCAGGTGGCCAATGCGTACCGCTACGTCCATGCCTTCATCGACCAGGTTCACGACGCGATCGAGGAAATAGGCCGAGACATCCACCTCGGGGAAATCCTGCAGATAGCGAACGATGCACGGCATGATGAAGGTGCGCCCGAACAGGACCGATGCCGTCACGGAGAGATTGCCCCGCGGTGCGGCGTTGACGCCCGCGGCCGCCTCATTCGCCTCCGCAATGCTGGCGAGGATATTCCGCGTGTCATCCAGGTAGCGCTGGCCTGCCTCGGTCAGGCGCACGTTGCGCGTGGTACGGGCCAGAAGTTTGACGCCCAGCTCGTCTTCCAGCGCCGCGATGGCCCGGGTGACCGCGGCCGGTGACAGGTCAATGCGGCGCGAGGCAGCGGCGAAGCTCTCCTCCTCGCCCACGGCCACGAACACTTTCATCAGGTGCAGCTGGTCCATGGCGTTGCGTCCGGCGAAATGGTGCGTTGATCCCCGGCGGGATTATTTCGCGATTATTCCCCGGAAGCCATTGCGCCACAACGGGTCATCGCCCAAGCGCGCATAGCCGGGCGCCCCGCTCGTTTCGCCCCGCGCAACGGTCAATTGCGAGCCGCCTCGTTCCCGGCACCACCCCGTTTTCGAAGAATGGACCCATCGAAACGAGGACCACCCCATGAGCCGCAAGCACCACTTCCACGAAGGCGAACGCACGGTACAGGCACGTGCCGGTGAGGCGGGTATCGCCGCCCGCAACGTCGTGATGGTGAGCGATAGCGTGATTGGGGGTGCCCGGCCATTTATCGCCAATCAGTTCATGGTCGCCATGGGCAGCATCGGTGCGGCTGGCGATGTCTGGGCGTCGCTGCTCTTCGGTAAGCCGGGCTTTGCGCATACCGCCGATGGCAGCGCCATCGCGGTGGATGTGCCCATGACCTGCCGCGATGCCGATGAGCCCCTGTGGACGAACATCGCCCGGAACAAAGAGGTCGGCATGCTGTTTATCGAACTGGGTACGCGCCGCCGTTACCGCGTCAATGGCACGGTGACGCGCCGCGATGACAGCGGCATCGAGGTCACCACCCGCGAGGCCTACCCGAACTGCCCCAAGTACATCCAGCGCCGCCAGTTGCGCTCCCTGGGCGAGCGCGGCGCGGGCCTGATGACGGCCTCGGGCATGGTCCTGCGCGGCAACGTGGAATCGATCATCCGCGAGGCTGACACCCTGTTCATCGCCAGCCATCACGCCGAAAGCGGCGCCGACGTATCGCACCGCGGCGGCGACCAGGGCTTCGTGCAGATCGTGGACGAACGCACCCTGCGCATCCCCGATTACCCCGGCAACAGCATGTTCAACACCTGGGGCAACTTCGAACTTAACCCGCACGCCGGCCTGTGCATTCCCGATTTCGCCAACGGCCGCCTGCTGCAGCTCACCGGCACGGTGTGCCTGCAGTGGGACCAGGCCGACCCCGCCGATGAAACCGGCGGCACCCACCGCTTCCTGGAGTTCCACGTCGACCGCTGGATCCTCCGTGACGCCATTCCCCAGGCGGAATGGCAGTACCTCGATGCATCGCCGTTCAACCCGCCCGTCACGAACCACACCCTGTAACCCACCCGTTTACTGGAGAACCGCCATGACCACCCAAGCCAAACCTGTCGTCGTTTCCTACCGCAGCGAACAGATCGACGGCCTGAAGATCGCCTACCGCGAAGCCGGCCCCGCCGATGCGCCTGTCGTCCTGCTGCTCCACGGCTTCCCGACTTCCTCGCACATGTTCCGCAACCTCATCCCGTACCTGGCCAACCGCTACCGCGTGATCGCGCCGGATTACCCAGGCTACGGCGAGAGCGATGCGCCGGACGTGAAGGATTACCACTACAGCTTCGAAAACTTCGGCAACCTGGTGCGTACGCTGCTCGAGCGCCTGAAGGTCGACAAGTACGCCATGTATGTCATGGATTACGGCGCCCCGGTCGGCTGGCAGCTGTTCCTGAAGAACCCGGAAAAGACCACCGCGCTGATCATCCAGAACGGTAACGCCTACGAAGAAGGCCTGAAGGCGTTCTGGGATCCGATCAAGGTGTACTGGGCCGATGGCGCCGCCAAGAGCCGCGATGCGCTGCGCTGGCTGGTGAAGCTGGATACCACGATCTTCCAGTACACCGATGGCGTGGATGACAAGACCCGCATCTCGCCGGATAACTGGGTGCACGACCAGTTCCTGCTCGATCGCCCGGGCAACGAAGATGTGCAGATGGACGTGATGTACGACTACCGCAAGAACGTCCCGCTGTACCCGGAAGTGCAGCGCCTGTTCCGCGAACACCAGCCGCCCACCCTGATCGCCTGGGGCGAGCGCGACACCATCTTCCCCGCCGATGGTGCCCACCCGTACAAGCGCGACCTGAAGGACCTGGAGTTCCACCTGTTCCCGACCGGCCATTTCGCCCTGGAAGACAAGGGCGACGAGATCATGCCGCTGATCGGCGACTTCCTGGACCGGAAGCTGAAGCGCTAAGCCGGCCGAACGGCCACCGGCCTTGTGTAGGAGCGCGCTCGCGCGCGATGGGGGCTTGCGATAACCCCCAATCGCGCGCAAGCGCGCTCCTACAGGGGCTATGAAGGGGTGCCGCGAGCACCCATCGCGCGCAAGCGCGCTCCTACAGGGTGTCCGGTCCGGATGTGTTTTGGCTGGATTAGCTACTCCGATGCTTATCCTGCCAGCCCGCTTTGGCCGTGAAATGGTGCCTACCAACTCACCCAGAGGGCACCACCATGGCAACCACCATCGCAGGCATTGTTGTTCCGGATAGCGCCCTGGCGCGCGAGATCACGCAACTGGTGCGCGATACCGAGAGCGATCTGCTGTACCACCACTCGCGCCGCGTGTTCTTCTTCGGCGCCCTGACCGGCAAGGCCAAGGGGCTGAAATTCGACCCCGAGCTGCTCTACGCCGGTGCGATGTTCCACGACATGGGCCTGGTGCCCGAGTATTCGAGCAAGACCGAACGCTTTGAAGTGGATGGCGCGAATGTCGCCCGCGACTTCCTGCTCGCCCGAGGCATCAGCCCGGAACAGGTCGATACCGTATGGGCCTCCATCGCCCTGCACACCACCCCTGGCATCCCGCAGCACATGAAGCCGGAGATCGCACTGGTTACGGCCGGCGTGGAGATGGATGTGCTGGGCCTGGGCTTCGATACCGTACACACCCACGAGCGCGAACTGGTCGCCGAAGCACACCCGCGTGGCCCCGCGTTCAAGCACGGGATCATCGATGCGTTCTACAACGGCGTGCGCAACAAGCCGGAGACCACCTTCGGCAACGTCAAGGCCGACGTCATGGCACACAAGGAACCGCATTTCCACCGCGGCGACTTCGTCCACTGCATCCTCGGCAACGGCTGGCCGACCTGAGCGATCGCGAGAACGAAAGGGCAATCCATAGTTACAAGCTATCGGCGCGAAAAGAACTTTGAATTTCACATCGTGCCGCTAGCTCCCTAACGTGATGCGACCCGGGCGTACCCACCTCTCTTTCTAGGAAAACCCATGAGCAAGCTCACGACCGTCTTTGGCGCGCCGGTGCCGGACGATGACAACACCATGACCGCTGGCCCGCGTGGCCCGGCCCTTCTACAGGACGTGTGGTTCCTGGAGAAGCTGGCCCATTTCGATCGCGAGGTGATCCCGGAGCGCCGTATGCACGCCAAGGGCGCCGGCGCGTTCGGCACCTTCACCGTTACCCACGACATCACCCGCTACACCCGGGCGAAGATCTTCTCCGAGGTGGGCAAGAAAACCGAGATGGTGGCGCGCTTCTCCAGCGTGGCCGGCGAGCGCGGCGCGGCCGATGCCGAGCGCGATATCCGCGGCTTCGCGCTGAAGTTCTACACCGAAGAAGGCAACTGGGACCTGGTGGGCAACAACACGCCGGTGTTCTTCATCCGCGACCCGCTGAAGTTCCCGGACCTGAACCATGCCATCAAGCGCGACCCGCGCACCGGCCTGCGCTCGGCCGATAACAACTGGGATTACTGGACCAACCTGCCCGAGGCGCTGCACCAGGTCACGATCGTGATGAGCGAACGTGGCATTCCCCGCTCATTCCGGCACATGCATGGCTTCGGTTCGCACACCTACAGCTTCATCAATGCGAACAACGAGCGCTTCTGGGTGAAGTTCACCTTCAAGACCCAGCAGGGCATCCAGAACTTCACCGATGAAGAAGCCGGCCAGGCGATCGCTGGTGACCGCGAGACCCACCAGCGCGACCTGTTCAACGCGATCGAGGGCGGCGATTTCCCGCGCTGGACGCTGTATGTGCAGATCATGCCGGAAGCCGAGGCGTCCAAGACCCCGTACAACCCGTTCGACCTGACCAAGGTGTGGCCGCACGCCGATTACCCGCTGATTGAAGTGGGCGTGATGGAGCTCAACCGGAACCCGGAGAACTTCTTCCAGGATATCGAGCAGGCCGCGTTCTCGCCGGCCGTGATCGTGCCGGGCATCGGCTTCTCGCCGGACAAGATGTTGCAGGGCCGCCTGTTCTCATACGGCGATACCCAGCGCTACCGCCTGGGCGTGAACTACGCGCAGATCCCGGTGAACGCGCCGAAGTGCCCGGTGCACAGCTACCACCGCGATGGCGCCATGCGCCTGGATGCGGCACGCAGCGATACCACCAGCTACGCCCCGAACAGCCGCGGCGCCCTGCAGCCGCAGCCGGACTTCAGCGAGCCGCCGCTGAGCGTGGAAGGCGCCGCTGCGCGCTGGAACCACCGTGAGGATACCGACTACTTCTCACAGCCGCGCAAGCTGTTTGAGATGATGTCCCCCGCACAGCGCAAGGTGTTGTTCGAGAACACCGCGCGAGCCATCAAGGGTGCCTCTGCACCAGTGGTGCAGCGGCATATCGATAACTGCACGGCGTGCCATGCGGAGTATGGCGCGGGGGTGGCTGAGGCTATCAAGCGTCTGGGCTAGCACCCGATCGCGCGCAAGCGCGCTCCTACACGAGCCTGCGCAGGTCTTGTGTAGGAGCGCGCTTGCGCGCGATCCCCGCCCCCACACCGTCACACACAGCGACACCCCCTGTAGGAGCGCGCTCGCGCGCGACCGGGTGCTCGCCACACCCCCTCAAGGCACCGGATCCAGCTTCCCCGTGTAATACGGCAACCGCACCTCCACATCCGGCTTCACCTGCAGCCCCTCATCCATCAGCGCTTTGACGTTTTTCTGCGCCGCAGGCCGCTTCACCGATTCGATAAACGCATCCCACCCCTGCCCGATCTCCTGATCCGGCGGCAAGCTGTTCTCGTTCACCAGCTTCTTGATGTCCGCGATGGACTGCTTGTCGAAGCGTGAGATGCGCCGGGCGAGCTTGTCGACGAAATCGTCCAGCTTCGCATCCGGGAACGACCGGTTGACGTAGCCGTAGCGTTCGGCCAGGTCGCCGTTGATGTCATCGCCGGTCAGCAACACCTCCAGTGCGCGCCCACGGCCCATCATCCGTGGCAACCGCGCCATCGGGCCACCGCCGGGCACCAGCGCCGCGCCAATCTCCCACTGGGAAAAGAGCGCCTTCTCACGACTGGCGAAACGCATATCGCTGGCAAGCGAGAGTTCGCTGCCGACGCCCGTGGCCCGGCCACGTACCTTGACGATCGACACCACCGGCGCCTTGCTCAGGCGTATCAACATATCCGGTACGGGCGGCAGCCGGGTCGGCCCGTTCTTCAGCCCCGTGGTATCGGTCAGCGCCGGCACGAAATCGTAGTGCGTCAGGAAGAAACCGGGCACATCACTTTCGAATACCACCACGCGAACCTTGGGATCGGATTCAAGCTGGTTGATCACGGCGTTGAACTGCGGGATGGTCTCTGGCCCGAAGATGTTGAACGGCGGGTGGTCCAGGATCACCCGCCAGTACTCGGGAGTGACCTTGACCAGCTTGATCTCGTGATCCGACGGCTGGTTGCCCCTGACCGTATCAGGTGCTTTCGCCGTGAATGCAGGCAATGCGGTGACAAGGCCCACGGCGAGCATCGCCGAGGCCAACAGAGTGGATTTCATGGTGGCGTCCTCGGGTGGTTCGGCTACTTCAGCCCGTCGGGGTGTTGCCGGCGGAACTCGGGGGCGGGCAATCCGCCCCAACCCCAGTTCTCCAGCGGCACCTCCTGGATCACGACGAACGTGGAGACCAGCGGCTTGTTCAAGACACGCAGCAGCAGCTCGCTCACGCCCTTGATCAGCTCGGCCTTCTCTTCAGGCGTTACGCTTTCCCGCCCGGGGCCGGCACCTTCGCGGGTAACCTGGATGGTGACGATCGGCATCGCATGGTTTCCTTTGGCGGTTAGTGGCCGGCGCTCTGCCCGCCATCCACGTGGAGGATCTCGCCGGTGACGAACTGCGCCCCATCGAGATAGAGCACGGCATCGACGATGTCCTTGATTTCGCCCATGCGGTGCACCGGATGCAGGCCAGCCAGTGCTTCCCAGGTGTCCGGGGAGTGCATGGGTGTTTTAATGACACCAGGCGAAACGGCATTGGCACGGATGCCGCGCTTGGCGTACTCGATAGCCAACGACTTGGTCGCGGCCGCGATGCCGCCCTTGGTCAACGACGCGAGTACAGAAGGAATGCCATCCACCGCGTGGTCCACCAGCGTAGTGGTGATGTTGATGATGTGCCCCGTGCCCTGGGCCAGCATCTGCCGCACCGCCGCCTGGGTGATGTGGAAGAAGCCGCTCACATTGACCGAGAGCACGCTGTTGTAATCATCCACCGTGTACTCGACAAACGGCTTGGCGACGAAGATACCAGCGTTGTTCACCAGTGTATCGATGCGGCCAAACCGCCCAAGGCCTTCGCTGATCACACGCTCAGCCACATCGC
Organism: Luteibacter sp. 621; assembly: GCF_050435445.1. Taxonomy (NCBI): domain Bacteria; kingdom Pseudomonadati; phylum Pseudomonadota; class Gammaproteobacteria; order Lysobacterales; family Rhodanobacteraceae; genus Luteibacter; species Luteibacter sp. 621. The sequence goes on from NZ_JBNDKI010000020.1 coordinate 81,116, forward strand.
GATCGCCTATATCGCCGGGCACCGCATGGATCTCGGGATCATCCGACGGCGGAATGGACCGCGAGTTCGCGATGACCTGGTAGCCCTGCTGGCGGAAGGCGGACACCAGCCCGGCACCGATGCCCTGCGACGCGCCCGTGACGATGGCGACCCTTCGGGGTGTACTCATGCGCTGCGCTCCCTCAGGCCAGGGTCTTCATCAGGGCAAGCAGTGCCTCGGCACCACCCTTGGATGAGGCGGGATTCTGGCCCGTGATGAGGCGGCCATCGGTAATGTGGAACGGCTCCCAGTTCGGCTTCTGCTCGTACAAGCCGCCCAAACGCTTCAATTCATCCTCCACGAGGAACGGCACCACGTGTGTAAGCTGCACCGCTTCCTCTTCGCTGTTCGCGAAACCGGTGACGCGCTTGCCCTTCACCAACGGTTCGCCCTTGTACGTGACCCGGCGTAACACGCCCGGCGCATGGCACACGGCGGCTACCGGTTTGCCCGCGTTGTAGAAGTCCTCGATCAGCTTGATCGAATCCTGGTTCTCGACCAGGTCCCACATGGGGCCATGCCCGCCGGGGTAGAACACGGTATCGAAATCATCCGCCTTGACCGACGACAGGAGCACTGTGTTCGCAAGGCGTTCCTGGGCATGCTTGTCGCCCTTGAACCGTGTCATCGATTCGGTCTGGTTATCCGGATCGTCGCTCTTGGGATCGATGGGTGGCTGCCCGCCCTTGACCGACGCGAGGGTTAGCTCGACGCCTGCGTCGGTGAACACGTAGTACGGGGCCGCGAACTCTTCCAGCCAGAAACCCGTCTTGCGCCCGGTATTGCCGAGCGTATCGTGCGAGGTCAGCACCATCAGTATCTTCACGTTGCATCTCCGCTTGCATACAGGAAAGTCAGGCGCACGCAAACCCGCTCGCCAATGCACATGGGAGCGCGCCACAAGGTTTTCGTCGAAAGAAAACGCTCACACCCGTCGGTGAGACCCGCTGATTTCGCACCGGATTCCGTGAGGGCGGGGTTAAGGGTGCGCTAAAGATTCGCTGTGCGCGGTACGCGAAGGCAGGCCAGTGCAAGCCACGGAAATTTCAGGGGTGCATGCTCCTTCGCCATGGCAGCCATCCAACGCCCTGGAGCCCGTCATGCCTATCGACACCGATCCGCTTCGCCGCCGCTTTCTCGCGATGGCCGGCACGTCCCTGGCCGCGGCGGCCCTGGGGCAGCGCGCCGTAGCAACTTCCTCATCGGTCCTTGCAGCAACGAGCGCGGCCGACAAAGAGAAAAGCGCTCCTGCAACGTTCGGGCCGGTGAAACAGATCCACGCAGGTGTGCTTGATGTGGGCTATATCGACATGGGCAAGGCGCGGCACCCGGCTGTGCTGTTGCTGCACGGCTGGCCGTATGACATCTACGCGTTCGCGGAGGTTGCGCCCGCGCTCGTAGAGAAAGGCTATCGCGTGATCGTGCCATTCCTTCGTGGCTACGGCAGCACACGTTTCCTTGAGGAAGGCACCATGCGCAACGGCCAGCCATCAGCGATCGCCGTGGATGCCATGGCCTTGCTTGATGCCCTGAAGATCAGGAAGGCCACCGTCGCTGGTTTCGATTGGGGCGCGCGCACCGCCGATATCATGGCCGTGCTGTGGCCTGAGCGCTGCAAGGCGCTGGTCTCGGTCAGCGGCTATCTCATCGGCAGCCAGGAGGCAGGCAAGAAGCCCCTGCCACCGAAGGCCGAGTTGCAATGGTGGTACCAGTTCTACTTCGCCACCGAGCGCGGCAAGCTCGGCTACGAGGCCAACCGCCACGACTTCAACAAACTGATCTGGCAGCTCGCCTCACCGAAATGGCAGTTCGATGACGCCACGTACGATCGCACCGCCGCCGCCTTCGACAACCCTGACCACGTCGCCATCACTATCCATAACTACCGCTGGCGCATGGGGCTGGCCGAGGGTGAGGCCAGGTACGACGAGTACGAGAAGAAACTCGCGACGGGGCCCACGATTGGCATTCCCACGATCACGATGGAAGGTGATGCCAATGGAGCGCCGCATCCGGACCCGGCGGCGTACAAGGCGAAGTTCACCGGCAAGTATGAGCACCGGAATGTGGACGGCGGCATTGGGCATAACTTGCCGCAAGAAGCGCCGGAGGCATTTGTTAAGGCGATTGTGGATGTGGGGAAGGGGTGAGTGTTGGCCGACCCGCCGCCTTCTCCGCCGCCATCTTCCGCAGCAAACTCACGAACCGCCCCTGCAATGGCGTAGGCATCCACTCCGTGCGCCGGGTCATGGCAATCCGTCGCCAGAAATCCTTCCCCGGCGAACCGATCTCCACCAGGTGCCCTGCCCGGCTCTCGAGCAGGAACTGGTCGCGTGACATCAAGGTCAGCCAATCCCCTGCCAGCATCATCCCGCGCATGATCAGCACAGAGGCGCATTGCAGGCGGATCGGCGGCGGCTCCACGCCGCGTACATGGAACATGCGTTCCCAGTTGAGTCGCAGTGGCACGCCGCGTGCGGGAACGACCCATGGATAACGCAATAGCGCGGGCGTTGTAAGCCGCCCACCGCGCAGCGGATGCCCTGCCCGCCCCACGATCACGAGCTCGTCGTCGAATAGACCTTCCTGGACGACATCGCGCGCGGGCACCGTCTGCCGCTCTGAGCCGATCAGCAGATCCATATCGCCCTGGCGCAGGCGCGCAAGCAGTTCCAGGTACGGGCCTTCGATCACTTCAACCGCAGCACCCGGGTACTCAGCGGCGAACGTCGACAGGAGCTGCGGAAGGAAATGAGCACGCGCCACCGGCAGCACGCCGATCCGGATAAATCCGATACCCGCGTCGTCGCCACCGCCAATTTCCTCGATCGCCGCACCCAGCTCGGCCAGCATAAGGCGCACGTAATGCACCAGGTTCGTCGCTGCATCGGTCGGGCGAATGGATCGGCCCACGCGCACCAACAGCGGCACGCCGGTCACTTCCTGCAGTTCGCGCATCGCGCGGTGCAAGGCAGGCTCGGACACACCCACGTCCTCCGCGGCGGCGGCATAACTGCTGGTACCCACGACGGCGATCAACGCCCGTAGTTGCGCCATGGTAATCCGCCGTTCCACATGAGCCAGCGCCTGCCCACGCGCACCACGCCGAATGCGGCGGATGCCGCGCACGAGCAGTCGCAACGCCACATCCACGCGCCGCACGAAGCGGCGGCCGGCTTCGGTGAGTTCTACACCCGCGGCGTGACGATCGAACAGCCGCGCATCCAGCACGCGCTCCATCTTCGCCACCGCATGCGCAAGCGCCGGCTGCGAAAGATTCACCGCCACGGCGGCACCGCTCATCGTGCCCGCACGGGCCACCGCCAGCACGGCATCAAGGTGGCGCAGGTTCAGGCCGAATACCCTCTGATCCATATCATTAACCTTTTTCGATAGCCTGATCGTAATTCGAATTTGGCGTAGATGGCAGTACGGCGCATATTCCACCCCGACCCGCGAGCTTGCCGTTTTTGCACTGCAACAATTATCGATAGCGAATGCGAATAGCTGCCTTGCGCCAACCCCATACCATGAGGCTCCCGTGATCCTGTTCGACACCCACACCCACGTGATTTCGCCGGATACGGCCACCTACCCGACCGACCCCATCGGCGGCAAGCAATCGGAGTGGTCGCGCGAGCGCCCGGTCGATGCGGATGGCCTGCTGCACGCCATGGATGCCGCCGGGATCGAACGCGCCGTGGTGGTCCAGGCTTCCACGGTGTACGGCCACGACAACCGCTATGTCGCCGAGACCGTGCGTGCCCATCGCGACCGTTTCGTGGGCGTGTACTCGATCGATGCCATGGCGCCGGATGCCGTCGAACGCATCGACTACTGGCAAGGCCAGGGCCTGTACGGCTTCCGCCTGTTCACCACCGGCAGCACCATGCCGGGCCAGGCCACGTGGCTGGGCCACCCGGATTCCTACCCGGCGTGGGCACATGCCGAGGCCCTTGGCATTCCGGTGTGCCTGCAGATGACCATGGATGGCCTGCCGGTGTTGCGCGAGCTGTTGACGCGCTTCCCGAAGGTGCGCGTGTTGCTCGATCACTGCGCCCGCCCCGACCTCACGGGCGGCAAGCCGTATTCCGCGGCACAGGCGCTGTTTGATATGGCGCAGTACCCGGGTGTGTTCCTTAAGCTCACCAACCGCACGCTCGAGGCCGCAGCGCAAGGCGAATCGACGCCGAAGGATTTCCTTGCCGCGATCCTTGCCACGTTCGGTGCCGGTCGTATCGCCTGGGGCTCCAACTTCCCCGCCGCCGCCGGCACGCTGGCCAGCCTGGCGGCGCAGGCACGCACGGTACTGGGTGATCTGAGCGAAGCCGAACAGGTCGCGATCGGCCACGGCACCGCAAAGATGCTCTACCCGTTCGCCCGTGCAGGTGCCGCCGCATGAGCACGCCCACGCTCCGTACCGTACTGGGCACTTACCCGCACACACAGGCGCTGAAGCAAGGCACGCTGACGCATGCCGGTGTGGCACTCGACTTCGTTGATGTATCGCCCGTGCACAAGGCGTTCGCGCCCATGGTGCGCGACGCCGCCTACGATGTGTGTGAGCTGGCCATCGTGACGGCGTTGCAGGCGATCGCCTATGGCGCTCCCGTGATCCTCTTGCCCGCCGTGGTCGCCTCGCGCTTCCAGCGCGGCTGCATCGTGGGCTGGGAAGCGAACGGTATCCCGGAACCGGAAACGCTGGGCGGCAAACGCGTGGCCGTACGCGCCTACACCCAGACCACGGGCATGTGGGTGCGCCACCATCTCTACGAGGACTTCGGTGTCGATGTGAAGGCCGTCGAATGGATCACGCAGGACCCGGCGCATGTGGCCGAATACCAGGATCCGCCGTTCGTCTCGCATACGTCCAAAGACAAGACGCTCACCGATATGCTGCGCAGCGGTGACGTGGCCGCGGCGATTTTCGGCAACGACCTGCCGAAGGAACCGGGCTTCGTACCCCTGGTGGCCGATGCCGAAGCGCGCGATGCCGCATGGTGGACGACGCACGGTTTCATGCCGATCAACCACATGGTCGCGGCCAGCCAGGCCGCCTGCCAGGCCAGCCCGGATGCGGTGCGCGCCGCTTACCGCCTGCTCAAGGAATCCGCTAGCCACGCCACGACGGCCGCGGGCAAGCCCTTGCCGTACCGCTTCGGCTTCACGGCGCTACGCGATCCAGTGGCGTACACCATCGAAGCCTGCCTGCGCCAGGACCTGTTGCCGCGCAGCTTAAGCGTCGACGAGGTGTTCGCCCCCGCCATGGAGCTGCTCGGCCATGACGGCGATTGACCTCCACGCCACGGAACCCCGGATGACCGCTAAACCCGCAATCCAAGACACCCCGCGCCCCGTGCGCAAGCGCCGCTTCTACGAGGACCTGACCTTCCAGGTGCTGCTGGGCATGGCACTTGGCGTGCTCGTGGGGGCGCTGGCGCCCGATGTGGGTGAACAGCTGAAGCCGCTGGGCGATGTGTTCATCCGCCTGATCCAGATGGTGGTGGGCCTGATCATCTTCTGCACTGTCACCCACGGCATCGCCAGCGTGCGCGACCTGGGCAAGGTCGGCCGCATCGCGATCAAGGCGATCGTGTATTTCGAGATCGTCACGACCTTCGCGCTGGTCATCGGCCTGGTCACCATCAACATCCTGAAACCCGGCGTGGGTATGCACATCGATCCCGCCGCGCTGCATTCATCCGCTGACAAGGTGCACCCTGCCGCGAACATGAGCTTCGGCGAGTTCCTGCTGAACCTGGTGCCGAAATCTGCCGTGGAAGCGTTCGCGCAAGGCGAGATCCTGCAGATCCTGGTGTTCTCGGTGCTGTTCGCGTGTGGCCTGGCATCGCTGGGTGATCGCGCCAAGCCGGTGCTCGATGTGGTTCACCTGGTGTCGCAGGCGCTGTTCTGGGTGATCCGCATCGCCATGAAGATCGCGCCGATCGCCGCGTTTGGTGCCATCGCCTTTACGGTGGCGAAGTTCGGCTTGCAGACCCTCGTGCCACTGGCGGCGCTCATCGGCGAGTTCTTCCTCACCTGTGCCATCTTCTTCGTGATCGTGCTCTGGCCGATCGCGCGCTGGTCGGGCTTCAGCCTGTGGAAGCTGATGCGCTATGTGCGTGAGGAACTGGTCCTGGTGATCGGCACCAGCTCATCGGAAAGCGTGTTCCCGCAGCTCACCGCCAAGCTCACCCGGCTCGGCGTGCAGGAATCAGTGGTCGGCCTGGTACTGCCTACCGCGTACAGCTTCAACCACGATGGCACCTGCCTGTATTTCGCCGCGGTCGCCGTGTTCCTTGCCCAGGCCACGGGTACTGCGCTGGGCTGGGAACAGCAACTCGGGCTGCTGCTGGTGCTGTTGGTCACCTCCAAGGGTGGCGCCGGCGTGGCGGGATCGGCCATCGCCGTGCTCGCCATGACCCTGGCCGCCACCAAGACCATTCCGGTCGGCAGCATCGCGCTGATCCTTGGCGTGCACCGCATCCTCTCGTCCGCCTTCGTGTTCACCAACATCGCGGGCAACTGTGTCGCCACCCTGGTCGTCGGCAAATGGGAGAAGGCCGTCGATACCGAACGCCTCGAGGAAGAACTCAGCCAGGGCTACCGGCCCGCCTGATCCACCACACCCAAGTCTGCCCGGGGAGGGGACGACTCATGACGCTCCATCGCAAAACCTTCGGCTGGAAAGCCGTGGGCTTGGGGGCACTTTGCTGCCTCGTCGCCACTAACACCTTCGCCGCACAGGATGACGCGGCCACGCCCGCCAGCGGCTCGCTCGACGCCATGCAGAAGCTCGCCGCCGATGGCGTGTTCATCCGCGCCAACCTGATCAACCAGTATGCGACCAACCCACGCGGGGGTGTGGACCAGGGCCGCACCAACGTCGGCCAGTTCAATATCGGCGCCGATTTCGATATGCAGAAGCTGCTCGGCATCACCGGTGGCAGCTTCCATTTCACGGTGTACCGCGATTACGGCAATGGCTTGAATCACGACGTGACCGGCACGTTCGCCAAGCAGCAGTACATCTACAAGAACGAATATCCGCGCTGGCACCTGGGCCTGTTCGCGTGGGAGCAGAAGTTCCTCTCCAACAAACTCGACATCATGTTTGGCCGCCTCGGCACCACGGCGTACTACGCGCACCTGGCCACCAACTGCCAGTTCATGTCCGGCACGACCTGCGGCGTCCCACGGCTGATCAACTCCGAAGCCGGCTACAGCCTGTTGCCTTCGGCGACGTGGGCATTGAACGTGAACTACAAGCTCACTCCGCACTCGTATATCGAGGCGGGCGCGTACGAGGTGAATCCCACGACGTCCGCAAGCAACGGCCTGGATTTCTCGATCGCCAATGCGAACGGCGTCACCTTCCCCGTGGAATGGGGCTGGGTGAAAATGGACCCGGCGGAGAACCCGTACGGTTTCGAGATCAAGGCCGGTGGCTACCTGAGCACGGCGCCGCTTACCGACCCTTACTACAACACCGCAGGCCGCTCGAAGGGCCGCTACGGTGGCACGGCGCGCGAGGCGGATTCCAACCGCTCGGGCGTGTACCTCATGGCCGATCGCATCGTGTGGCGACCCAGCCCGGGCTCGTCACGCAACCTGGATGTGTTCGCCGGCATCGCCCACCAGCTGGAAACCGACGAGATCATGCGCCGGCAGATTTACACCGGCTTCGTGCTCACCGGGCCGTTCGCCGCCCGGCCCACCGACACGATCGGCCTGAACGTATCGTATTTCCGCATGACCGATGCCGAGGAGGCCTACCTCAACGATGCGCGCATCAAGGCGGGCGGGCACGGCAAGAACAACCCCAACCAGGTGACGTTCGAGCTGAACTACGGGTGGAAACCGGTGCCGGGCATCACGCTGATGCCGACGATCCAGTACTACATCCACCCGGATAACTCGGGCATCCCGGCCACCAGGACGGTGCCGAAGAACCTGCTGGTGTATGGTTTGAACCTGCAGGTGAACATTTCGCGGTTGTTTGGGTTGCGCAGGCCAGCCGCGGTGGAATAAGCGATCCGGCGGCGTGAATCGCGCGCTTGCGCGCGATTCGATTGCCCTCGCCCCACCTTACTTCGCCGGACAATCATCCCGACTGTTATCAGCGATCCCCGCGATCACCCATTTTCCATCCTGCTTCACCAGGTGCACCAGGTCGGTGCCGCAATGCACGACCTTGCCGTTCAAGCGGAAGTCGTAACGCGCCCAGATGATGGCGAGGTTATCGTCCACGCGTACGAGTGGCTCGTAGATCCGCTCCTCGATGCTGTCCTTGCCGGGCTTGATGTGGTCGATGAAGCCGGAGAGCGTGTTCCGCACGACCTTGTCCTTGCGCAGCAGGGCGACGCTGCCATCGGGCTGAACGACCGCGCGCATGGCGGCCTGGTCGTACTTGGCCATGCCATCGAGGAAGGCCTGGAACGGGGCCAGCACGGCCTGATCTGAATCGGCGGCGATGGCCGGTGCGGCGGCCAGCAAACCGGCGAGCGCTGCGAGTGTACGAACGTGCATTGGGTTCCCCTCCCGGTGGATGCCATGCCGATGCTAGCCGCAGCCATGCACAAGACGCCTGTGTCTTTTGGGATGGATATCGCAACTTCTTGCGATGCGTCATCCGTGAAAACTGAACGTTTCGTACGAATCTGCTGCGTTGCCAGATGACAGCCGTATGGCACTCGCCCATCCTCCCCGCCGCGAGCGCGAGGGGCGTTCGCCACATCTAAAAACAACGTCACAAGACGCGGGGAAATCAATGAATCGTCGCCATTCGAAGCGGGGCCACGCTGTGCCTGCGCTGCGCGCGCGCCCACTGGCCACGGCGTGCGCCATGGCGCTGCTGCTGGCTTCCGGCACCACCTGGGCGCAGGACCAGGCCCAAACCCAGCCCCAGCAGAACCCCAGCACGGCGCCCGCCGACGCCAATGCAAAATCGGCAAAAGATGAAAAGGCGAAAAAAGCCCCGAAGCCGACCAGCAGCGATGGCGTGAGCAACCTCGATGCCGTGGTCGTCACCGGTATCCAGGCCTCGATCCAGAACTCGCTGAACGCCAAGCGGAACTCCGGCAACATCATCGAGGCCATCTCGGCTGAAGACATCGGCAAGCTGCCTGATAGCAGCATCGCCGAGAGCCTGGCCCGCGTGCCCGGCCTGGCCACCCAACGCGTCGATGGCCGCGCCAACCAGATTTCGATCCGCGGCCTATCGCCCGATTTCGTCGGCACCACGCTGAACGGCCGCGAGCAGGCCACCATCGGTGAAAACCGTGGTGTGGACTTTGACCAGTACCCCTCCGAGCTGATCAGCGGCGTGGCCGTGTACAAGACGCCCGATGCGGCGCTGATCGGCCAGGGCCTCTCAGGCACGGTCGACCTGCACACCATCCGCCCGCTCGACCTGCCCAAGCGCGCCATTGCGGTGAACCTGCGTGGCGAGACCACGGATAACGGCAACCTCAACCACGGCAGCGGCGTGGGCGATACCGGCCACCGTGCCAGCTTCTCGTACATCGACCAGTTCTTCGACCACACCCTCGGCCTGGCCGTGGGCGTGGCGCAGCTGGATTCGCCGATTCAGGAGAAGCAGTACCAGGCCTGGTGGTGGAGCCTGAACAACGGCTCGCAGGGCGCGGAGAACAACTGGGGTGCGCCGCATACGCCCGGCCTGCCCGATAACGTGCTTTCGCAGGAAGGCATGCAGCTGCGTGCCAAATCCGAGAACCAGCTGCGCAACGGCATCATGACCGTGCTGGAGTGGGCACCGGATGACCACTACCACTCCACGCTGGATCTGTACTACTCCACGTTCGACCAGAAAACGAACCTCAACGGCGTGCAGTGGTCGAGCAGCCCGTACGACAACGTGTCGTATTCGAACGTGGGCCTGGAGCCGACCCTGCCCTACCCGCTGGTCACCACCGGCCACATTGATGGGCTGAAGGCGATCCTGCAGAACGAATACACGAAGGAGAAGGACAACCTGTTCTCCGCGGGCTGGAACAACCAGTACGACTTCGGCAACGGCTGGATGATCAACGCCGATGCGTCGTACTCCATGGCCAAGCGCCGCCTGCACGATGCCTACCTGTTTGCCGGCCTGCCCGGCCAGGAAACCAGTGGCACGGACTTCGCAACCCCGGTGCATGAGCACTTCCCGGATTTCACTCCAGGCACGAACTTCGCGGATCCTTCGGTCGTCCAGTTCACCGACCCGAACAACTACGGCTATAACGGCCGTGCGGAGTACGACAAGCAGAAGGACACGATCAAGGCGTTCCGCCTGGAAGTGACCCATCCGGTGGGCTGGATCTTCAGCGACTTCACCCTGGGTGCGAACTACTCCGACCGGCGCAAGACCAAGTCGGCCGATGTGTTCTTTGCGTGGCTCAATGGTAACGGCTCGGATTCAAGCAGCTATGTACCGGGCTACGGCATGCCGATCGATCCGTCGTTCCTGAGCGGTATTACGGATCTCAGCTATGGCGGCATTCCCGGCATCGTGAACTACAACGTCAACGATGCGCTGGGCAGCCAGTTCTACCTCACCCAGCGCAACGGCCAGTCGGACTGGAGCCGCAACTACACCGTGCGCGAGAAGGTGCCGGTGGCGTACATCAAGTTCAACCTGGATACGAGCCTGGGCGGCGTGCCCATCACCGGCAACCTGGGCGTGCAGGCCGTGCGCACCGATCAGTCGTCGACCGCCTTGCAGACCAACGGCGATACGCTGGTGGGCCGCATCTCCGACGGCACGCGTTACACCAAGGTGCTGCCCAGCTTGAACGTCGTGGGCGAAGTGGGCGAGAACCAGTACCTGCGCTTTGGCCTGGCCAAGTCCATGGTTCGCGGCCGTATCGATGACGAGAAGGTCGCGACCTCCGCAGGCGTGGCCGAAGTGACCGACGGCCCGGCCGCCGGCCAGGTGCTGTGGTCCGGCAGCGGTGGTAACCCGAAGCTGAAGCCGTATGTCGCGGTGGGCGCGGACCTGAGCTGGGAGAAGTACTTCGGCAAAGCGAGCTACGTGGCCGCCGCGGTGTTCAACAAGAACCTGCTGAACTACATCTACAACGAGACGGTGCTCGATTACGACTTCTCGAAGTACGTCAACGATAACCCCACGCTCACGCCGACCAGCACGCGTGGCTCGTTCACCACGCCGCAAAACGGCAGCGGCGGCAAGATCAAGGGCCTGGAACTGCAAGGCGGTATCGAAGGCGGCCTGATCGCCGCGTGGCTCGACGGCTTCGGTGCGCAGGGTAACTTCTCGCTCACCAACAGCACGCTGCCGGTCAGCGCCGTATCGACGATTCCCGGCAGCCCGAGCACCCTGCCCGGCCTGTCGCGCAAGGTGGCCAACCTGGCGTTGTACTACGAAAAGTACGGCTGGTCGTTCCGCATCGCCGAGCGTTACCGTTCATCGTTCACGGGCGAAGCGGTCGCGCTGTTCGATCAGCTCGGCTACAACACCGTCCTGGCCGACAAGCAGACCGATATGCAGATCGGCTATGAATTCCAGGAAGGTACGTACAGCGGCCTGAGCGTGCTGCTACAGGTCAACAACCTCACCGATTCGCCGTACAAGACCGCGCAGACCTCGGCGTTGCCGAACAATGTGAAGATCCAGCGACCGCTGGAGTTCGACACCTACGGCCGCACGATCATGTTTGGTATCAATTACAAGCTGTAGAGGCACGCGGTTGCCTGGCACGGGCACCGGCGGTGGGTGGGGGGGGGGGGGGGGGGGGGGGGGGGGGGGGGGGGGGGGGGCGGCCGCGGCGCCCCCCCCCCCCCCCCCCCCCCCCCCCCCCCCCCCACCAACAACGGCGGCTCTTTATAGCCAGGGTGCGTCGGGGGCTGGCTGGCCCAGCGAGGTCTCAGCCTTCGGCGCGCACGCCCAGCACGGCAGGGTCACCTGGCAGCCGACTTCTTCATCGACGTAGGTGACCTGGCCGGTGCCGTTGCAGATGGGGCATGGGGCGCTGGGTTCCATGCCCACCGTTATACGCCGCCGCTCACGCCCGGTCGATGTAGCCGGCGAAACAGCCGTACGCGGCGTAATGGGCGTGCACATAGGCCACGCTGGCGGTGCCCAGCATGCGCCGGATCGCTTCATCCAGCTGGCGGCCATCCACCAGGGCGGCGTGGTCGATCAGGTGGTCGGCGTTGAAGGCGCGCAGCGAGATCATCCGCGTAGCCATCACGCCCGGCACTTCGTCGAGCAGCTGCGCAGCCTCGGTGGCACCTTCGCGAACGAACACGGCGTGGCTTGCGTGGTATGGGCCCGCGGCTGGCTGGTGGGTGAAGTTCAACAACAGCAGGGATTCGCCGCGACGGGCGTTGCGCAGTTCAATGCGCTCCGGATAGCCGGTATCGTCGCCTGCCACCGTGCGCAGAACGCCACGCTGTTTCAGCTCGGCTTCGTCACGCCCATAGAGCGAAAGAAACGGGGTGGGATCGATGCCGCGGATGCGGTAAGCCATGGGGTTGCCTCCGTTGGGGATGGCGCTATCGTCCGCCCGCATCCGCACCCAGGCTATCCGGGTCTTGCGGCGTGACCTTCGTCTCTTGACCGCCGATGGCCACCGCTCAACCATCGGCAAAGGGCCACCACCAGGGACGACCATGAAATACCTGCTCGCCACCGCCTTGCTGCTTGCCGTGCCCGTGCACGCCGAAGACTGGGCGGCCGATCTGCGCAAGGATGCCCAGGCAATGCACGACGATATCGCCAAAAACCATCCGGGCCCGGTGGATCCGCTGAACCCCGGGTTCGCCGCGAAGAACGACGAGGGCCTCGCACTGGCCCTCCAGCGCGCGCAGACCACGACGAACTACGCCGGTTATTTCTTTGCCCTGCAGGCGTATGCCGCACGTTTCGACGACGGCCACCTCAGCTTCGTGCCTGCCGACATGGCGAAGGAACCCAAGCTCGACCTGCAATGGCCCGGGTTCCTGACCAACTTCGATACGAACGATGTGCAGCGCGTCGTGACCCGCGCCGCGGATGCGCCTGTGCCGAACGGGGCGCGTCTGGTCGGCTGCGACGGCATCGATGCCGCGACACTCGCCCAGCGCAATGTCGGCGCGCAGTACGGCCGCTGGAACCTGCACGCCAGCCGGGTGATGCGCGGCGCGCGGCTGTTCGTCGATCCGGGCAACCCGTGGATCCAGCGTCCGCGCCGCTGCACGTTCGATGTGAACGGAAGTACCCGCGACGTAGACCTGGCGTGGCGCCCGTTCACCGTGCCTGAGCGTGAGCTGCACCTGCCGGCAGCATGGCACCGCGCGGCCGAGCCCATTGGCCTGAAGACGCTGCCCGATGGCACGGTATGGATCGCGCTCAGCGACTTCGATGGTGACCTCGACAAGCCTGCTGCGAAGGCCCTTACACCCCTGATTGCACAGATCGCCGCTGAGCGGGACACCATTCTGGCGAGTCCGCGTGTGGTGCTCGATCTGCGCGGTAACAACGGCGGCGACTCGACGTGGGCCATACGTGTTGCCCAGGCCCTCTGGGGTATGGAAGCCTTCGATAAGGTCAATGTCGAATCCACCGCCGTCGACTGGCGAGCGTCCAGCGGCGTAGCCGACCGGCTGAAAGGCATCCTTGCCATGTACGCCGCCCATCCGGATACGCCGGTGGATGATGTGACCTGGATCCGGAACACCCTTGCCGGTGTCAACGCCGCCATCGCAGCACACAAGCCCTATTTCCACGATGCCTGGGACCCGAAGCCACCCACCCCGCCCCCGCCGCCCACCCATGCACGCATCTACATGGTGACCGACGCGGGGTGCGCCTCTGCATGCCTGGATGCTGCGGATATCTACCTGGCCCTTGGCGCGATCCACGTGGGCGAAGAAACCAGCGCCGACACGCTCTACATGGATGTGCGCACACCCGTGCTGCCCAGCGGCTACGGCAAGCTTTCGGTGGCGATGAAGGTGTACCGCGGCCGCCCGCGCGGGAACAACGTACCCCTGGTGCCGCGCTACCGTTACCCAGGCGACGTGGCCGACACCACCACGCTCGAAAAGTGGATCACCGAACTCTGACACGCCACGCGCCCCACGGGCCGCTGCTCCTGTAGGAGCGCGCTTGCGCGCGATAGGTTCCGGCGAAAACCCGACGATGTGGCACACCCCATCGCGCGCAAGCGCGCTCCTACAGGAAGACGACCCGTTGAAAAGCGTGTGGCGATCCGTTGGAACGGGTTTTCGATCAGCTTAGGGGGAGCTATCGCGGCGGAAACGGGCCGGTGTCGCGCCCATCACGCGCAGGAAGGTTTTGCCGAAGGCGGATTCGGAGCGGTAGCCCACGCGTTCGGCAACGGCGGCGGCGGTGAGTTCGCCGCGGCGTAGCAGTTCGGCGGCCAGGTGCATGCGCAGCAGGGTGAGCACTTCGTGGGGCGATTGCTTGCCTTTCGCTTCGAAGTGGCGGGCGAAGGTGGCGCGTGACATCGCCGACTGCGCGGCGAGGGATTCCACGGTCCATTCCTTCGCGGGTTCACGCAGCATGGCCAGCATGGCGCGACCCAGGCGCGGGTCGGCCAGCAAGGTCAGTAGCGAGGGTGGCATCAGGCTGTTCTCGAGCTGCGCCCGCAAGGCGAACACGAGCAATGCCTGGCTCAGTGCGGTGACCACGGCGAGCGCGCCCGGCGCCAGGGTGCCCACTTCGTCACGGAACATACTGACGATCGCTTCGAGCGTCGGCAGCCCGTGGCGGTCCGTCAGCGACGCCTGCAGCACATCCGGCAGGCTCGCAAACAGCAGCTGGCCGGCATCGGGCGCATGCACGAAGCGGCCGCAAAGAAGGTCCAGCACCTGCCCTTCGCCCGCCGTGCGCTTGATCGTCAGGGGGCCCGACGTATCCAGAGTGACGGGCGCATCATTCATCACCCCATGCGTATCGCGGACCCGGTGGGTGGTGCCATGCGGAAGGATGATGAGGTCACCCGCGCGCAAGGCCAGCGTGCGCCGGCCCGGCAGCTCCATGACGCCTTCCCCGGCCAGCACCAGGTGGAACGGGGCCTCCCCCGGCCCCGCCTCCTCATGATCCAGGCTGAAGCCGCCCGCCAGCTGGCAACGCAGGTCGAGCGCGCCGCGCACGCGGGCAAGTTCCAGGATCCGGGTCAGTGCGTCCATGGTTCGATCAGGCGCGAAGGTGCCGCGAGTATCGGCACCCGGCGCGCCGCGGACAAGCCCGGCGTTCGATCACAGGCGGTAGCCGAAGCTCACGCCGTACACCCAGGGGTCCACGTGGGCCGTGCCGACGCGGGCGCCGTTCACCTTCACCTTCGTATCGATATCCATGTAGCGGGCATCCACGGTGAACAGCCAGCGCTCATCCAGGCGGATATCCACGCCCACGTGACCGGCCGCGCCCCAGCTGTTCTGTAGCTGCACGCGGGTGCCATCCAGCGCGTTGCGGCCCTTCTTGTCGAAGAACCAGGTGTAGTTCACGCCGGCGCCGATAAACGGCGACACGGCACTGCCTTCCATGAAGTGGTAGTTCACGCCGAGCGTGGGCGGCAGTTGCTTCACGCTCACCGCGCGCGTGCCATCCAGGCGTACTTCGTGCTGGAACGGTAGCGCGGCGAGCAGTTCAGCGGTCCAGCCCGGCGCGAAGCGGTATTCCACGCTGAAGGTGGGTCGGGTGCTCTTGCTGATGCTGGACGACATGCCGGCGAGCTGGCCGGTATCCGACTTGGGATCGACGACGTGTGCACCGAAGTGCAGGGTCCAGGGCGTATCCGCCGCCTGGGCCGCGATCGGCGCGGCAAGCAACAGGGCGGCGGCGAGGGTCTTGAGCTGAAGCACGGGGATGACTCCTTGTGGGCAAAGTGCCGGCCATCGGGGCCGGCACGCACAAGGTTAGGAACCGTGGGCCCGGGCAATCCTGACTTCGGTCAGTTCCTTTTGCGCTCGCTTCCGCCGTCGGAGACGCACAATGCCTCCAGCAGATCGCGCCGGTGAATGCGCAGGTGCCGGCCGCTGGCCGAGAGCACGCCGTGCTCTTCCATGCGCCCCAACGCCCGGCTCACGGTTTCCACGGCAAGGCCCAGGTAGCAGGCGATGTCGCTGCGACCCATCGGCAGGCGCAGACAGTCGGTCGGCCGCGACAACCTGTCGTAGCGTTCAAGCAATCCACACAGGAACAGCGCGACACGCTCCAGTGCCTGTTGCCGGCCCAGTGCCAGCACGTGCTGCTGCGCACTGGCGACCTCGCGACCGAGCTCGCGCATCATCTTCCGCTGTAGCCCAGGCAACTGCTGGAACAGGTCTTCCAGGCGTGCGAACGGCACTTCGCAAACGGTGGTGCGCTCCAGTGCCTGTGCATCAGTGCGGTGGGTATCCTCCAGCAGCGCATCGATGCCAAGGATTTCGCCGGGCAAACGGAAGCCCACCACCTGCTGGCCGCCATCGGCATCGCCAATGGCCACGCGCACGGCGCCGGAACGCACGACGTAGAGCGCCTCGAAAGGTTCACCCTGGCGGAACACCACATCGCCCCGCTGGTAGGTGCTGCGCTGGCGGGTGAGCCGGTCCAGTCGGGCAAGCCCGCCCTCGTCGACGCCTTCGGGCAGGCAAATGGCATGCAGGCCGCAATCCGAGCAGCCCAGGCGCGCCGCGGTGGTGGTCAGCTGGTTCATGAGAATTCCCTCTCTTGGTCAATTATTGCGCGACCGTACCAGCGCCTCCGCCGGGTGCCGCAGGATGTCAGCGAGGTGCGACGTCCTGTCCCCAAATCGGCCGAAAACACGTGGGTGAGACGAATCCGCCAAAACACGCGTGATTTGAGCATTTAGCGGCGCAGGGGGCGGTGCCAAACTGTGCTCATGGGCGGCGCATTCCGCGCTGCCGTCTTGATGGAGTCACGGACATGCTTGATTGGGTTGCTTATAAGAAAGAGCTCATGGGCCGTATTGGCGAGATTGGCAAGCTGAGCCCGGATACGTTGAAGGGTTACCAGACGCTGTCGGCGGCGAATGCGAAGGACGGTCATCTTGGTGCGAAGACGCGTGAGCTGATTTCGCTGGCGGTGGCGGTGACGACGCGTTGTGATGGCTGTATTACGGTGCATACGGATGCGGCGCTGAAGGCGGGTGCGAGCCGTGAGGAGATCAGCGAGACGCTGGGTGTGGCGATTGCGATGAATGCGGGTGCGGCGCTGGTGTATTCGGCGCGTGTGATGGATGCGGTTGAGGCTTATAGCCCGAAGGCATGAGGCATCGTTTGAGCCCGGTGGATGTTGATGCCATCGGGCTCGCCTTCGGCTTTGCGCTTTTGAAGGGGTTCATTCGCTTTGCGAATGCATGTAACCAGCGGCTTGCGCCGCCTCGCTCTTGTCGGTTGAGGCACAGAGACCTTGGTGCCCACCCTCGCTGCTCAGACAGGTCCTCCGCGTTCGGTGCGGTTGGCCGCTTGCGCGGCCCATGTACTTATTTGGCCTACGGCCGCTCTCTTGTGCGGAACTCGCCTCGAGGGTGGGCACCAAGGTCTCTCTGAAACACCGAGGTTGCGTGGCGGAAAGCCCAGGTCCGGTAACGTCCCGCCCTTGTAGGAGGCCACCCTGTGGCCGACAGCGTTCGCAGCACCTGCGCGTTATCAACCAACAATGCGTAGACGCCGGATCAGCTCACTGTGCCGCTACCACCAACGTCGCCGACACCTGTGCCGGACTCGCCGTCACGAATGCCCCCATCGCCAACACACAGGTCAGCACGGCAGCAGCAAAGAAGGTCTTCAGCAGGAAGGTTTCGACTTTCATGGCAGGTCTCCTTGGGCAAATCAGGTGAGGCATGAGCCCCTTTGCCCTAGACGATGCATCCCCCGTGCCAAGCAACCCAGCACCCCGCAAACGGCGTTACCAAGCCATTTCAACCGATGTGCCTCGCCGCGTCCCACGTGTCCGCGGACGAACCCTGTCCGGACACCCACGCCCACCGCAGACAATGCACCGGCTCTCCCACCACTCAACCTCATGGATCAAAAGAGCCGTCGGTGCCCACCCTCGAGGCGAGTTCCGCACAAGAGAGCGGCCGTAGGCCATATAGGTAAACCATGCGCCGCAGGCGCATTCCGATCCGAACGCGGAGGACCTGTCTGAGCAGCGAGGGTGGGCACCGACGGCTCTGTGCCTCAACACCACCAGAACGAGGCGGCGCAAGCCGCTGGCAACACGCATTCGCACTAGCGAATGAACCGACTAAGAAGCGGCAACAGCATTCGGCGTCGCCGCTTCGTTGGCTTTTCGCGCGCAAGCGCGCTCCTACATTACATGCGCGTGGGGACTTCGATGCCTAGCAGGTTTAATGCGCGGTCCATGACGGCCAGGGTGAGTTGGCAGATGCCGAGCCGGTGCGAGCGGATGGCATCGTCGGGTTCGCGCAAGATCGGGCAGCGGTCGTAGAAACGGCTGAAGCGCTGGGCGATATCGTATGCCCACCCTGCAAGGACGCCCGGCTGCAGCAGGTGGGCCGCTTCGCTCACCTTGTCGCCGAACGCCAGGCACGCCAGCACCAGTTCGCGTTCCGCCGGTTGCACCGCGTACGGCGCACCCACGGGGGTGTCATGAGCCTTCTCGAGCACCGAGCGCATGCGCACCACCGCATACTGCAGGTACGGGCCAGTCTTGCCTTCGAACGCCACCAGCCGCTCCGCATCAAACACGTAGCCGGACAACCGGTCGCCCGACAGATCCGCGAACTTCACCGCGGCGATGCCGATCATCCTTGCGAGCGCTTCCCGCTCACTGGCTTCCACACGATCGGAAGCGTCAACGCGCTCACGCGCGCGCTCCACGGCTTCATCCAGCAGGTCGCGCAAGCGTGCCACGCCACCCTGGCGGGTCTTGAACGGCTTGCCGTCCTTGCCGTTCACCGTGCCGAAGCCGGCATGCACCAGATCGACGCCGGCTGCGATGCCGCCGCGACGTGCGGCGCGGAATACCTGTTCGAAATGCAGCGCCTGGCGCTGGTCCACGACGTACACGACCTTGGCCAGGCCAGGCATGGCGGCACGGGCCTGCAGTGTCGCCAGATCGGTCGTCGCATACAGCGCGGCGCCATCGCTCTTGGCGAGTAGCAAGGGCGGCACCTCGTGCGTGTCGCCCGGCAACGCCACATCCACCACCAGGGCGCCTTCGCTATCGCGGGCCACGCCACGCGCGCGGAAGTCGGCTACCAATGGCGCGATCGCATCACGCACATCGCTCTCGCCGTCCAACGCATCGAAGTGCACATCCAGTAGCGCAAAGTCTTTGGCCTGCGCATCGACGCTGAGCTTGCGCAGGTTGCGCCACAGCGCCATGAGGCCGGGGTCGCCCGCCTGCAGCGCGGCGGTGTCGGCGCGCGCCTCGGCCATTCGCGCCGGATCATCGCGGCTCGCGGCGGCGGCTTCCGGATAGAGCCGTTCGAGCTCATCCAGCGTCACAGGTGCTTCGGCCGGATAAGGCCCCGCCCCCGTGAAATACGCCAGGGCCGGTGCCTGGCGGCGAATGGCCGCGCTGAGCATGCCCATTTGCAGGCCCCAGTCACCCAGGTGCGCATCACCGTGCGTTCGCCAGCCCAAGGCGCCCAGAATCCGACGCAGGCTCTCGCCCAGCACCAGCGAGCGCAGGTGGCCCACATGCAACGGCTTGGCGACGTTAGGGCCGCCAAAATCCAGCACCACCAGGCTGCCCTGCCCCTCATCGCGCACGCCCAGCCGGGGATCGGCCAGGGTGGCGGCAGCGACGTCGGCCAGGAAGGCATCGGCCAGGCGCAGGTTCACGAAGCCGGGTCCGGCGACCTCCACCGCGGCGAAGCGGGGATCGGCGCGTAGCGCGGTGGCGATGTCCTCGCCGATAGCCCGTGGCGGCTTGTGGAGCAGCCGGCCGGCGGCCAGCGCCGCGTTGCACTGCAGGTCGCCCAGCTCAGGCCGCGCGGATGGCTCCGCATGGGCTAATTCGACAGGCAAAGAAAGATTCTGGAAGACCAGGGCCAGTGCCTGGTCTACCTGCGACATTAAGGACAGGGACATGCGATCTCCATGCGGACGACAGACGGTAGCGCTTGTGCGCCAAGGGCACGGGGCTCAGGTTCGTCGTCGGAGAAGGCGTAACGGCATGGCATGGATGTACAGGAAAGGTAGAGGCTTCGCAAGCAAGCGACAGGTTTCCTTTTATGCTCTGGGTCAGTTATTACGATCAGGAAACCCTTCCATGACAACAAGCAGGCATCGGGTAGTGATCGTCGGTGGCGGAGCCGCCGGCGTGGAGCTGGCTACCCGGCTGGGCAGGCGCGACGCCTGCGATGTGGCGCTCGTCGACCGTGACCCCAGCCACTTCTGGAAACCCCGGCTGCACGAACTGGCCGCGGGCCTGCTCGGCGATGGCGAGGAGGCGGTGCCGTTCCTCGCCCATGGCACGGTGCACGGTTATCGGTATGAACCGGGCGCGATCAAGCATGTGGATGTGGAAGCCAAACAGATCGACCTGGCCGAAGTGCACCTGCCGGGCACCGATGAGCTGATCCTGCCGGCGCGCAAATTGTCCTACGACACCCTGGTGCTCGCGTTCGGCAGCCGCGTGAACGACTTCGGCACGCCCGGCGTGCTTGAGTACTGCGACATGCTCGATAGCCCGACCCAGGCCGTGCGTCTGCGGCGGCGCATCCTGGCCCTGGCCCTGCGTACGGCAGGCGATCCGAACTTCAAGATTCGCATCGGCATCGTCGGTGCGGGTGCCACGGGCGTGGAGCTGGCAGCGGAGCTGCACCACGCCTTCAACGACATGCACCGCTACGGCGGGCTGTCCCCCGCGACCAAGCTGGAAATCACCCTGATGGACATGGCGCCGCGGGTGCTGCCCGCGGTGGATCCGCGCACCTCGGCGTGGGCGCAGCGCATCCTGCAGCGGATGGGCGTGAGCGTACGCGTGGGTGTCGGCGTGAAGTCGGTGCAGGATGGCTCGTTCACCCTGACCGATGGCTCGCATATTCCCTGCGATATCCAGGTGTGGGCGGCGGGTGTGATCGGCCACGATTTCGTGACCGGGCTGGGGCCGTTCGAGCTATCACGCGATCGCCGCATCGTGGTGGACCGGAATCTCGCGGCGAAGGGCGTGCGCGATATCTATGCGATCGGCGATTGCGCGTACGCGGCGTTCAGCCCGGAAGGCACGGTCGTGCCGCCGACGGCGCAGGCCGCACACCAGCAGGCCACGTGGCTGGCGAAGGCGCTGCCACAGTTGATGCAGGGGCAATCCGTCACGCCGTTCAAGTATCACGCCAAGGGCACCCTGGTGTCGCTGGGCGTGCGCCAGGCGGCCGGTGAGGTACCGACGGTGCCGCCGGGTCGTTCCATGCTGCCGTTGCGTGGCTGGCTGGCGAAGATGCTGTACGTGTCGCTGGAACAGATGCACCGTGTAACGCTGCACGGCTACGGGCGCGCAACAGCGCTTTGGATTGCGGACCGCTTGCGCCGTACCACGTACCCGCCCGTCAAACTGCATTGACCTGGCGCCCCTGTAGGGCGCGCTTGCGCGCGATCGGGGCTAGGCAAGCACCCATCGCGAGCAAGCTCGCTCCTACACAAGAGCTGCCTTACCCCTGTAGGAGCGGGGGGGGGGGGGGGGGGCCGCCCCCCCCCCCCCCCCCGGGGGGGGGGGGGGGGGGTTGGACGCCCCCCCGCCGCCCGCGG
>NZ_JBNDKI010000021.1:0-102160 GCF_050435445.1 Luteibacter sp. 621
GCCGCCCCGCCCACCCAGTCCCCCCCCCCCGCCCCCCTGCCATCGGCGCGGCCGCGCCCGCGGGCCCCCCCCCCGCCCCCCCCCCCCCCCCCCCCCCCCCCCCCCCCCCCCCGCTCCTACAGGGGGTTGAGCTTCATTTGGCCTTTCGGCCGGCCATGTGCTTCAGGTAGGCCTCCAGGTCATCCAGGTCCCGATCGGATAGCACCGTGCTGTTGAAGCCGGGCATCTTCGCCTGCGGCCAATGGCGAAGGTCTTGCGGGTTGCGCACCAGCACGCGGAGCATGCCGTCGCGCAGGTACTCGGTGGGGCTGTGCGGAATGTTCAGGTCGGGGCCGAGCTTCGCATCGCCCTGGCCGTTGAGCGTGTGGCAGGTGATGCAGTTGCGCTGGAATACCTCGAAGCCGCGCATAACGGGGCTGTCCTTCGCCAGGCCGGCGGCGGGGCGCATGAGCGGGAAGCGGGCGGCCGGGTCGGCCAGCACGCGTACGGAGGCGATCTGGTACGGCCACTGCTCGGGGCCTACCTTGCCGGCCTCGGGGTGCAGCCAGACCAGATAGAACGGACCCGCTGAGGGCTTGCCATCACCCAGCGCGGGCCATGCCGTGTCCTCGACGGCCAGCCATGCCTCGGCACCGTGCCCGTCCAGGATCAGCGCCGCAGGGATCTCCGCCGCGAAGCCATCCAGTGCCGTGAACTGCAGGTGCGCATCGGCCGCCACACCCCCGAGCAGGGCTTTCAGCGGCACCGCCTTGTAGCGCATGGTGCGGTGGTAGGAGACATCGCCCGGCACCTCGATCGTCCGCGCATCGGCGCGCACGAGCAGTTGCTGGGTGGTCAGGGCGTTGGCGCCGTGGCCGGTATCGATCGAAAGGCTGGCGGCCTGGGCCAGGCCGGTAGCGCCGGCGAGGAGTAGGGCTAGCAAGAAGCGCACGGGGAATCCTTGGGCAGGGCGAATGGCCGCGGTACCCTCGAATTATGGCCCTCCCGCCCCCATGAGGGCAGTTCACACGATCACGGATCCACCATGTCCGATACCACCGTTCCCGAGTTCTTCGCGCGCTTCCCCATGCCGAAGATCACCAGTGGCGAGCTGGATGCCGACCTCGCGGCTGATGACAACCGCATCGCCATCCTGTTCCTGTGGGGCCGTGACTGCCCCAACTGCGATATCGCCAAGCGGCAGATGCTGCTGACCCAGGAGCGCTTCCAGAAGCCCGAGGTGCGCTGGATGCAGGACAACGTGTACGACGATCCGAAGATGGCCACACGCTTCGGCTTGCATGGCATCCCTGCGTTCTTCCTGTTCCACCGGGGCAAGAAGCTCGGTCGCATCACGTCCTGGCCCGGGACGGACAGCTTCCTCGAAGCCGTTGAGAAGCAGATCGCCCTGACCGGAGCCAGCGCATGATCATCAACTCGCTGCTGGATACCGACCTCTACAAGTTCACCATGATGCAGGTGGTGCTGCATCAGTACCCGGCGGCCGAGGTGGAATACCGTTTCCGCTGCCGCACGCCCGGCATCAACCTGGTGCCGATTATTCCAGCCATCAGGGAAGAGCTCGCGCACCTGTGTTCGTTGCGTTTCAGTGAGGACGAACTGGCCTATCTGCGCGCCATGCGTTTCATCGACAGCGACTT
This sequence comes from Luteibacter sp. 621, assembly GCF_050435445.1. Taxonomy (NCBI): domain Bacteria; kingdom Pseudomonadati; phylum Pseudomonadota; class Gammaproteobacteria; order Lysobacterales; family Rhodanobacteraceae; genus Luteibacter; species Luteibacter sp. 621. Next base: position 1,641 of record NZ_JBNDKI010000021.1, read on the forward strand.
CGTCGATTTCCTCGGCCTGTTCCAGCTCAATGCCAAGTACGTGGAGATCGCCCCGTCGGCGAAAAGCAACGGCGAGATCGAGCTGGTGATCCGTGGCCCGTGGCTGCACACCATCCTGTTCGAAGTGCCACTGCTCGCGATCATCAACGAGCTGTATTTCCGCCAGGCCTACCCGGATCACGACCTCACCGAAGGCCGCAAACGCCTGCACGCGAAGATTTCACTGCTGCGCGATACGCCGGGGTTCGAAAAGGTGCGCGTGGCCGATTACGGTACGCGGCGCCGCTTCTCCGGGGCATGGCATGAAGAAGCGCTGGGCATCATGCGGGCCGAGTGGGGCAAGCACCTGGCCGGTACGAGCAACGTGCTGTTCGCCAAGCAGCAGGGCATGACCCCCATCGGCAGCATGGCCCACGAATACCTCCAGGCCTTCCAGTCGCTGGGCCCGCGCCTGCGCGATTCGCAGGTGGCGGCGCTTGAAGCATGGGCGCGCGAATACCGTGGCGACCTGGGCATCGCGCTTTCCGATGTGTACGGCCTGGATGCGTTCCTGCGCGACTTTGACATGTATTTCTGCAAGCTGTTCGATGGTGCGCGGCATGACTCGGGCGATCCGTTCGCCTGGGGCGACCGGATCCTCGCTCACTATGAAAAGAACCGCGTCGATCCGCGTACGAAGACGCTGGTCTTCAGCGACAGCCTGGATATCCCCAAGGTGATGGAGCTGCACAAGCACTTCGAAGGCCGCTGCATCGTGTCGTTCGGCGTGGGCACCAACCTCACTAACGATACCGGCCCGGATCCGATCAACATCGTGATCAAGATGACCCGCTGCAACGGCCAGCCCGTGGCCAAGCTCTCCGATTCACCCGGCAAGAGCATGTGCGAGGACCTGGATTACCTGGCGTACCTGCGCCGCGTGTTCGATTTGCCGCCGGCGACATAAGCCAGTCGTTGCACAGCTGGCTTCCTGTAGGAGCGGGGGGGGGGGGGGGGGGGGGGGGGGGGGGGGGGGGGGGCGGGGCGCCCCCCCCCCCCCCCCCCCCCCCCCCCCCCCCCCGCTCCTACAAGAGCGGTCATGGCGGCTGATGCGCCGCCTATTCAGGACGGGCGGCGGGCGCCCAGCGAAACCAGCGTTTCCTGCGCCGCGCGGATGCGCTCCGTGCTACCGGGCAGCTCCATGATCACGCGCAGCTTGTCCTGGCCGTCCATCTTGAAGATGCGCGGCTGCTGCTGGATTAACCGGATCAGTGCCACCGGATCGATATCGGGCTTCTCGCGGAACGTGATGCGGCCGCCACTGGGGCCGAAATCCACCTTGCGAATACCCAACGGCGTGGCCATGAGCTTCAGCTGCGCCACGGCGAACAGGCACTTGGCCTGGTCGGGCAGCAGGCCGAAGCGATCGATCATTTCGACCTGCAGCTCACGCAGGCCTTCATCGTTGCGTGCACTGGCGATGCGCTTGTACAGCGTAAGGCGCGTGTGCACATCGGGAAGGTAATCGTCGGGAATCAGCGCGGGCAGGTGCAGCTCGACTTCGGTCTCGTGTTCCGAGGTCAGGTCAAAGTCCGGGATCTTGCCCGAGCGCAGCGCGCGCACGGCGCGGTCGAGCAATTCGGTGTACAGCCCGAAGCCGATCTCCTGGATCTGGCCGGACTGTTCTTCGCCCAGCATTTCGCCGGCGCCGCGGATCTCGAGATCGTGGGTGGCCAGGGTGAAGCCGGCGCCCAGTTCCTCCAGCGAAGCCAGCGCCTCGAGACGCTTCTCGGCATCGGCGGTCATGGCCTTGCGATCGGGCACGATCAGGTACGCATAGGCGCGGTGGTGCGAGCGACCGACACGGCCGCGCAACTGGTGCAACTGGGCCAGGCCGAAGCGGTCGGCGCGGTTCACCACGATCGTGTTGGCGGTCGGGATATCGATACCCGATTCAATGATCGTGGTGGATACAAGCACGTTAAAACGCTGGCGGTGGAAATCCGCCATGACCTGTTCCAGTTCCCGTTCCGGCATTTGCCCGTGCGCGACGCGGATGCGTGCTTCGGGAATCAGCTCACCCAGTTCGCGCGCCTGGCGCTCAATGGTTTCCACTTCGTTATGCAGGAAATACACCTGGCCGCCGCGGGCCAGCTCGCGCTGGATCGCTTCGCGAATGAGTGCCGGCTGCCAGGTGGAGATGAGCGTGCGCACGGCGGTGCGGTGCGCGGGCGGCGTGGCGATGATGGACAGGTCGCGCAGGCCGCTCATGGCCATGTTCAGCGTGCGCGGAATGGGCGTGGCGGTGAGGGTGAGCAGGTCCACCTCGGCGCGCAGCTTCTTCAGCTGCTCCTTCTGGCGCACGCCGAAGCGCTGTTCTTCATCGACGATGACCAGGCCCAGGTTCTTGAAGCGGATATCCGGCTGCAGCAGCTTGTGCGTGCCGACCATCACATCCACCTGGCCGTCGGCCAGGCGTTCCAGCGCGTTGCCCACTTCCTTCTTCGATTTGAAGCGGGAGAGCACTTCCACGCGTACCGGCCAGTCAGCGAAACGATCGGCGAAGTTACGATAGTGCTGCTGGGCGAGCAGGGTGGTGGGCACGAGTACCGCAACCTGCTTGCCGGCCGTCGCTGCGGCAAAGGCGGCGCGCAGGGCTACTTCGGTTTTGCCGAAGCCCACATCGCCGCAGACCACGCGATCCATGGCGCGCGGCGCGGCCAGGTCCACGATCACGGCATCGATGGCGCGTTGCTGGTCCGCCGTTTCCTCGAACGGGAACGTGGCGGCGAATTCTTCGATCATCTGCCGGTCGACCGATAGCGCCTCGCCGACCTTGGCCTCGCGCTGCGCGTAGATCGCAAGCAACTCGGCGGCCACGTCGCGGACCTTCTCGGCGGCTTTCTTGCGCGCGCGCTCCCAGGCGTCGCCACCCAGCGAGTGCAGGGGGGCCAGCTCCGGCGCGGTACCGGTGTAGCGGCTGACCAGGCCCAACTGCGCCACGGGTACGTAGAGCTTGTCGCCCTTGGCGTACTCGATGGTGAGGAACTCGCCGGGCATGTCGCCCACATCAAGGGTGAGCAGGCCCTGGTAGCGGCCCACGCCGTGGTCGATGTGGACGATGGGCGAGCCAATCTGCAGCTCGGTCAGGTCCTTGATGATGCTTTCGGGATCGCGAGCGGCGCCGACGCGCTTGCGCCGCTCGGTGCGCACGCGCTCGCCGAACAACTCGCGCTCGGTCAGGACCGTGAAGGCGGGTTCGTTGAGCGCGAAGCCCTGCTCGAGCGATGCCACCGTGATGACGAACTTCTCGTCGCTGGCGAGGAAGCCTTTCCAGCCGTCGATGTTCACCGGCTTCATGCCCGCACCAGCGAGCTGCTCGATCAGCGCTTCGCGGCGGCCCGCCGAATCGGCAGCGATAAGGGTGCGACCGGGGTAGTGCGCAAGGAAATGGCGAAGGGCCGTACCAGGCTCCTCGCCCTTGCGGTTCAGCGGCAGCTCGGGGGCCGGCTGCGTGCCCAGGTCCACCGCGTGCTCGTGGCCCTTTTCGACCACATCGATGCGCACCTGCTTGTTCAGCTGCTCGCGCAGCGCATCCGGCGGAAGGTAGATCTCGGCCGGTGGCAGCACCGGGCGCTCGATATCGTGCGCGCGCTGGTCGTAGCGGTCGCCCACTTGCTGCCAGAACGCGGCGGCGGATTCGAGTACGCCTTCGCCCAGCACGAACATCGCGTTATCGGCGATGTACTCGAACAGGGTCTCGGTTTTGGCGAAGAACATGGGCAGGTAGTACTCGATGCCGCCCGGCGTCACGCCTTCTTTCATGTCCTGGTAGAGCGGGCAGCGGCGTACATCGATTGGGAAGCGGTCGCGCAGCGCGGCGCGGAAGGCCTTGGCCGCCTCGTCCGTCACCGGGAATTCGCGGGCGGGGAGCAGGTCCACGCCTTCCACTTGGTGCTGCGAGCGCTGGGTTTCCGTATCGAAGGTGCGGATCGATTCGATCTCGTCATCGAACAGTTCGATGCGGTAGGGCTCGCTCGCGCCCATGGCGTAGATATCGATCAGTGCGCCACGGACGGCGAAGTCGCCGGGCTCGGTGACCTGCGGGACGTTGCGATAACCGGCTGCCTCAAGGCGGCGCTGCTCGGCGCTGATATCGAGTTTCTGGCCCTTGCGCAGCACCAGGCCCGCGCCGGTGATGTGCGTGCGTGGCGCGATCCGCTGCATCAGCGTGGCGACGGGCACCACCAGTACGCCGCGTTTTACCGAAGGCAGGCGATAGAGCGTGGCGATGCGCTGCGAGACCACCTCGGGGTGCGGGCTGAACACGTCGTAGGGCAACGTTTCCCAATCAGGGAAGTGCAGCACGGGGAGCTCGCCAGCGAAGACGCCCAGCTCGCTTTCCAGGTTATCCGCGCTGCGGGTATCGCGTACCACGACCACCAGCAGGCCATCGTGCGCCCGGGCCGCCTCGGCCACTTCCAGGGCCCAGGCGGAGCCATGTGGCACGGCCCAGTAGCGGCGGGTTTTGGCGTTGGCGGGAAGCGGCGGGCGGGGCAGGGCTACGGGCATCGTTCTGGCAGCGTCTTCGAAGCAGGGTAGTCGGCCATTGTACAGGGCAGGGCGTCACCGCTTTGTAGGCCCGCCGCCCGCTCAATCCGCGTAATCGGGCTCGAAGAAGCTCCAGCGCACATCCTTGAAGCGAGCCTTGAAGTCGGCTTCGACGATGTTGATGGCTTCGATCATGGCGCGTGGCGTCGGTGTCGGCGCCATCTTGGCCTTGATCGCCACCATCACATCGGGGCCCATCTGCAGGGTGAGCAGGTTATAGACCTGGTCGATCTCGGTGCGGGCTTCAAGGAAGGCCACCATCTCGGCGCGGCGCTTCGGCTCAACGCCCTGGCCGATCAGCAGGGCCTTCACCTCACGGGCCACGGCGATGGCCACCACGATCAGCAGCACGCCGATGCAGATGGTGCCGATGGCATCAAAGATCAGGTTGCCCGTGAGCATGGTAAGCATCACGGCGGCCAGCGCCAGGCACAGGCCGATCAATGCGGCCAGGTCCTCGCCAAAGATCACCAGCAGCTCACTGGCGCGGGTTTCGCGGAACCACTGCCACAGCGGCTGTTCGCCGCGGGCCTTGTTCACTTCCTGCATGCAGCCGTGCATCGATACGCCTTCGGTGACGATCGAGAACACCAGCACGCCCACCGCCAGCCACGGCCAGCTCAGCGGCTCGGCATGCGTGAGCTTATGCACGCCTTCGTACACCGAGAACATGCCGCCCACGCTGAAGAGCAGGATGGCGACCAGGAACGACCAGAAGTACAGGGCGCGGCCCCAGCCCAGTGGGTAATCGGGCGAGGGCGGCCGCTTGGCCTGGCGCATGCCCAGCAACAGCAGGCCCTGGTTGCCGCAATCGGCCAGCGAGTGCACCGCTTCAGCCATCATGGCGCCGGACCCGGTAAACAGGGCGGCCACCAGCTTGGCGACGAAAATGGCGAAGTTGGCGCCGAGCGCGAGGAAGATCGCGCGCTTTGAATCAGCGTGGCCCGACATGTGGTTCCCTAGTCCCTGAAAGATCGCAAGATCTTACCGGATGACGCCGACACCCACACCGAAGCTCACGTTCGGATGGCCGCCCTGCATTTCCTTGGCCGTCCATACGTGTGACTGATTCACCGATACCAGCGGGAAGGTGTAGCTGGCCTGGCCGACGTTGCCCGTGCGCGTGCCGTTGAGGCGGCCGGCGAAGGTCACCAGGCCGCCGGCCGGGAAGTCGAGGCTTTCGACGTAGCCCGGCATGGCGGCGATGAAGCGGCCGCTGCCCGTGTCATCGGCCTTTGGCCGCTGGGAGCTATCCAGGGGGTAGGCCAGCACCTCGACCTCGCTGTGGTCGGTGTAGTTCTTGACCTGCACGATGCGGCCGCCCCAGATCACATCGGAGCTGCCGTAGCGCTCCGGTTCGCGCGATACCTGTGCGGGTGGTACCGACACCGTGTTCGGCGTGGCCTTGTAGATGGGCGCTGGCGCGCAGGCGCTAAGGGCCAGCGTGAGCAGGGCAGCAGGGACAGCGAGACGGACGGTGGCATGGCGCATGGGTCGGCTCCTGGCGTGTGGGCTGACTTTAGCGCCTTGGTACTGAACGTGGTGGATGCGCGATGTGTAGGGGCGCCGGGTCCTTGCCGTCCTCCACGAGCCAGGTCAGCCGGTATTCGGCTTCGCCGGCCTGGCCCAGCAGCTTGGGCAGTACCTTCAGGCTATCGCGCAGCGCTTCATCAAGCTTCCACGGCGCGTTCACGATCACCATCCCGGTGCCGTTGAGGCGGAGCGGGGAGTCATCCTTGTGCAGCAGCAGCTCGGCCATGAGCACACGCTTGGCACCGCTCTTGGTCGCCAGCCAGCGATGGAAGGGCTGTACGTGGCTGCGCAGCTTGATCGGGTACCACACGGCGAACATGCCGGTGGGCCACTTTTCCATGGCCGCCTTGAGTGCCTTTTCGATCACGCGAAACTCGGCATCCTGCTGTTCGAAGGGCGGATCGATCAACACGACGCCGCGCTTTTCCTTTGGCGGTACGAGGGCCTTCATGGCCTCGTAGCCGTCGCGGTTATGCACGTGGATGCGGCTGTCGTGGTGGAAAAGCTGGCGCAGGCTGGAAGCTTCCTCGCCGTGCAGTTCGCACAGCTGGGCCGTGTCGTTCTCGCGCATGAGGTGCGCGGCGATCCACGGCGAACCCGGGTAGTACCGGATATCGTCGCCTTCGTTGCAGGCGCGCACGGTCTCCAGCCACTTCCACAGCAGCGGCGGCAGGCCGGTAGCCGTCTTCAGCAGGGCGACGCCTTCATCGGCCTCGCCGGTCTTGCGGGCCTGCACGCCGCGCAGGTCGTACCGGCCGCTGCCGGCATGGGTATCGATGTAGCAGAAGGGCGTGGCCTTCTGCTTCAGCGAATCGATAAGGGCCACGAGCACCATGTGCTTCATGACATCGGCAAAGTTGCCGGCGTGGTATGCGTGGCGATAGTTCATGCGGCGAGTATAGCCGCTCGGGTTAATAAGCCAGGGTGATCCGCTTGCGCGCCGCGTCGCCCTTTTCCAGGCGATCGAGCAGGCCGATGGCGTAATCCGCCTGCGAGATGTGGCTATTGCCCTGGGCATCTACCAGCAGTTGGTCGCCGCCGACACGGTATTTGCCCGTGCGTTCACCGGGCTCGATATGCGCCGCGGGGCTGATGAAGGTCCAGTCGATATCCGCCTTGCTGGCACGGAAGACGTCCAGCGCCTTGACCATGCCCATCGCAGACGGCTTCCACGCCGGCGGGAAGTTCGGGTCGTCGATGACGCGCACGCCCGGCGCCACTTCCAGCGAACCGGCACCGCCCACCCAGGCAAAGCGCTTCACGCCCGCCTTCGCCAGGGTATCCAGCAGCACCTGGGCCTGCTTCGGCACGTTATCCGGATCCGGATCGTTGACGCTCGCTATCGCAGCATCGGCACCCGCGAGCGAGGCTTCGTAGCTGGCCGGGCGGAGCAGGTCGCCCGTGGCGACCTTCAGGTTCGGGTTCTGCACCGAGAGTTTGGCCGGGTCGCGGACGATGGCCGTGACATGGTGGCCACGGTCCAGAGCCTCCTGGAGGATCACCTTGCCGATGTTGCCGGTAGCGCCGAAGAGCACGATGTTCATGGAGGGTCCTTTGCGATGGGATGGGAGCTGGCCGTCAGCATGCGCCTCAGATCGTTTCGAAAAAACACCTTATTGCGCAATTCATCGTAAAGTATGGCTTTACAGTAGGCGGGCGTTCCCATGGCCAGCGACATCAACCTCAATCGTCTGGCGGTCTTCGTCACGCTGATCCGGGCGGGCTCGTTCACGGCAGCCGCCGAGCAACTGGGTACCACCAAGGCCATGGTCAGCCAGCATCTGGCCAGGCTGGAGGAGGAATTGGGCATGACCCTGGTCCTGCGCAGTACCCGGAAGATGTCACTCACGGATGCGGGCGAGCGGTTCTACGAGGATTGCGCCAGGGTGGTGGCCGATGCCGAGGCCGCCATTACCCGCCTGGGTGAATGTCGCGATACCCCGATGGGCAGCCTGCGCATCGCTGCCGCCGGGGATCACGGGCCGTTGATCGTCGCGCCAGCGCTTGCCGAGTACGTACGCCGCTATCCGCAGGTGCGCCCGGAGCTGGTGGCGAGCGATACCCTCGTGGATGTCATCGCGGAGCGATTCGATGTTGCCATCCGCATTGGCTGGCTGCGCGACTCTTCCCTGCGCTCCACCCGGCTGGCGGATATGCGCGAATGCCTGGTGGCGACACCGGCCTATATCGCTGAATACGGTGCGCCGGTTATCCCGGAAGATCTGGCCGCGCATCGCTGGGTCGCGCTCACGGTATTGCCCTCGCCAACCCGGTGGACGTTCACCGATGCGGCGGGCGCGAAGACGGCCGTGCAGGTTAATCCCGCCGCCAGCGCCAACAGCGCGCTGGCGACGCATGCGATGGTCATGGCCGGCATGGGCATTAGCGTGCTGCCCGATTACATGGCTCACGATGACATCGCGACAGGGAAACTGGTGCGGCTACTTCCCGGGTACGAGTTGCCCCTGGGCGGCGTGTATGCCGTGTACGCTGGGCAGCCTACGGTGAAAGTGCGCTCCTTCATCGATCTTTTGAAGGAGCGTATGGGCACGCCGTGAGGCGCGCCCGTTACATCACATCCTTGCCCAGGCGCAGGTTGATGCCCAACTGGGTCGCGAGCACGCGCATCTGTTCGTCATCACGCGACGAGGTGATCCAGCCGGCGTAGACGTCGTCGTCCTCGGCTTCGCGCGACCACAGCGTGTAGCCGCGCTCGTTCAGCGAATCGAAGGCGCGCGAGAAGATCTCGGGGCCGTCGACCTCTTCGTGGAATTCGTCATCATCGGGGTCGCCACCCCAGTCGATTTCCACGCCGCTCCAGCGCGAAACCAGTTCCTTGATCGCATCAATCAACGCACGCGTGTCGTCCGCGTCTACCTCGAAGCCCGAGCGCCAGTCGGTGACCTTCGCGACGATGGCCATGGGGTCGTCTTCGCCTTCCTCTTCGACATCATCGCGGTAGGCCGTGAACTGCTGCATGGCCGCGTCTTCGTCGCCGGGGTTGATCAGCAGGAGAAGGTGCCAGACCTGCGATTCCACGCTGTCTTCCTCGTCGTCGTCGTGCTCGCGTTCGTAGTCGTAATCGTCGTCGTAATCGCTCATGGGGAATGGGCCTGCCGAAGAGGGGCGGAATGATCGCACACGTGGTTTCGTGCCGATTGTGTGCCGGTGTCGCAAGAAAAAACGTGTTAACCGGCGTTGTTCATGGTCCTGAGAAATATCTCAAAGTAATGAGACTGGAAAAAATCCTAGGAAATTATGTAGTTAACTAGGAAAATCTATGTGACATAAGTACTTACCTAAGAAATTTTACGGAAATGTGCATTTCGCATTAAAAATCGGATTTGTAGCTGTTGACGCAACAATTAAAGCGGTTCTATGTTCGGGGTGTCGCAAGATCTTGATGTGTGACGGAACGTAAAACCGCCTTTGCACGCTCTGGGGAGAGCGTGAATTTGATACGGCGGCCTTTACGTGAGATGGCCGGCCATCGCCGGCGTTCTGTAGGCCACTGTGGCCATTTTGGGGAGCGGTAAATGAATTCAGGCAACATCCGAAAGGCGCAGTTCCTGCGCCGTTCCGCGCTGGCGTTTGCTCTCGCGGCAGGTCTGGGCGGCACGGGAGAGGTGCTCGCGCAGGCAACCACCGGCGAAATTTTTGGCCAGGCCACGCCTGGCGCCACTGTCCAGGCTTCGGGTACCACGGGTGTCACCCGTGAAGTCGCCGTAGGCCAGGATGGCCGCTACCGCATCGGCAACCTGCCGCTGGGTAGCTATACCGTCAATGTCGTACAGAACGGCCAGGTGGTCGATTCGCGAAAGAACGTCGGCCTCACCGTGGGGCAGGGTTCGGAAGTCTCCTTCGTCGGCGCATCCGCCGCCAATGCCCAGTCGCTGGAATCGGTGACGGTCAGCGCCAGCGCGCTGCCGCCGATCGACGTCTCCGCGGTCGATTCGCGTACCGTCGTCACCTCCGAACAGCTCGCCCGCCTGCCGCTGGGTCGCACCGCCGAGGCCATCGCGCTGCTGGCGCCCGGCGTCGTCACCGGTAACGGCGCGTTTGGCCGCACCGTGTCGTTCGGCGGTGCAGGTGTGTCTGAAAACGCGTACTACATCAACGGCTACAACACCTCGGATCCGCTGAAGAACCTGGGCGGTATCAGCCTGCCGTACGGCGCGATCGACCAGCAGGAGGTCTATACGGGCGGCTACAGCGCACGTTACGGCCGTTCCGATGGCGGCGTGATTTCGCAGGTCGGCAAGCGTGGCACCAATGAGTGGCATTTTGGCGCCCAGGTGTTGTGGGAGCCGAAGTTCACGCGCGCTGCGCGCCCGAACCAGTTCTTCCCGAACGAAAACCTGTCGGCACCCTACGGTTATACCGATGACACGCTGCCGGGCACGCTATACCGCAGCCGTGAAGGCGATACGCAGTGGACCCGCACCATCAGCGGCTACGCGGGCGGCCCGCTGATCAAGGACAAGTTGTACATGTTCGTGGCTGCCGAAACCGAGAAGACGGAAGGCAAGTCGACCAACACGGTCCTGCAAACGCCTGCGACGAACAATTACACGTACCACCTGCCGAAGTACTACGCCAAGCTGGACTGGAACATCAACGACAGCAACATCCTCGAACTGACGGGCATCCGCTCGGTGGACGAGGAGGAGGGCGTGTACAGCACCTTCGATTACGACGACCGGATCCATACGGGCTTCGAAGGCCAGTACCCGGATACCACCAAGATCGCAGCGAAGTACGGCATCGCCAAGTACACCAGTTACATCACCGATGACCTGACGTTCTCGGCGACCTACGGCAAGAGCCACACCGACGATATCCGCCGTAACCCGGGCGACCTCGGCCTACCCTTCATCAGCGGGGCGACCAACCAGGATCCGGCCTTTAACGGCGGCGATCCGATCCGCAATTCGACCGCGACGACGCAGAAGAACGCCGCGGATGCGAACAGCAAGACCCGCGGCCTGCGTGCCGACCTCGAATGGCAGGTCGGTGACCACCGCCTGGCAGGCGGTATCGATAACATGTTCTATAGCGCCCACAACGAGGGCGTAGCGACCACGGGTCCGGGCTATCTGTGGATCTATGGGCATGCCAACGATCCGACCGTGGACCTCAACCCCATCCTTGGCGTAGGTGCGCCGGGTGGTGATGGCTATTACGCCCGCCGCTATATTTTCAACACGACCACCAGCATGTCGGTGGATCAGAAGGCGTATTTCGTTGAAGACAAGTGGCAGGTCACGGATAAGTTCCTGATCACCGCCGGTGTCCGCAACGATCGGTTCAAGAACTTCAACAATAATGGCAAGAGCTACGTCAACAGCGGTAACCAGTGGGCTCCGCGCCTGGGTGCGTCGTGGGATGTGTTCGGCGATTCCTCGCTGAAGATCTACGGCAACCTGGGTCGCTACTACCTCGCGCTGCCGAACAGCGTGGCCATCCGTGGTGCGTCGTCTTCCATCTTCACCAACGAGTACTTCACCTACACCGGCATCGATGCCAACGGTGAACCGACCGGCCTGACCGGCTTTGGCCCCGGCCCAGTGTCGTCGAACGGCGAGTACGGCCAGCCGAACGACCCGAAGTCGATCACGGCAACGAACCTGAAATCCCAGTACCAGGATGAAGCCATCCTCGGTTTCGACAAGACCCTGGGCACGCAGTGGGTCACTGGTGCGAAGTTCACCCTGCGCCGCCTGCAGGCTGCTATCGATGACGTGTGCGATACGGCCAATGGCGATGGCACCGGCAAGGTGCAGCTGAAGCTTCTGTCGATGGGCGTGGATCCGGATAGCGTGACGATTCCGGGCTGCGTCATCTTCAACCCGGGCAAGTCGAATAACTTCAGCTTCGCCAATGCCGATGGCAATGGCCGTACTGAAGTGAAGATGAGCAAGGACGACTGGGGCTTCACCCAAGGTGCGAAGCGTAAGTACTACGCCCTCGACCTCTACCTTGAGCATCCGTTCGATGGCAAGTGGTTCGCCCATGTCGATTACACCTTCTCCAAGAGCTACGGCAACACGGAGGGCCAGGTGAAGTCGGATATCGGCCAGGACGACATCTCGAAGACGCAGGACTGGGATGCCGCTGCACTGATGGTCCACAGCAACGGCCTGCTCGCCAACGATCGCAAGCACCAGTTCAAGGCGTACGGCTACTACCAGTTCACCCCGGAATGGATGGTCTCCGGCTCGGTTCGCCTCACCTCCGGCGCGCCGAAGTCGTGCCTTGGCTTCTTCGGCCCGGATGATGATGACCCGATCGGTTACGGCTCGTCGTACCACTCGTGCGCCGGCAAGCTGTATGCGCCGGGCGAGCAGCGCCAGCCGTGGGTGAAGCAGCTCGACCTGGCGGTGGAATACCGTCCGGAGTTCGCCGACCACAAGCTGGCGTTTGGCTTCCAGGTGTTCAACGTGACCAACGAGCAGAAGCCGTTGTCGACCGATGCCACTTACGAGGACGACCGCTTCACCGTGTCGAACAGCTACAACACGGGTGTGTATTACCAGACGCCGCGTTACGCCCGCCTGACGGCGACGTACGACTTCTAAACAGCGTCAACCCATGTCGTGTGCTGGCATGGTGGACCGGAGATGTCCGCCTGCCAGCACCGGCAATAACAACAGCCGGGCCCTCGATGGCCCTGTGCATCTCTCCCCTCGCCGCCGTGCAAAACGGTGGCGCTTTTTTTTGGTTCATCGCGCATTTGCGGGGTCGCTGACGCTGCAGGCTCTTTTTGAAGCGGTTCATTCGCTGTGCGACGGCATGCTTCCAGCGGCTTACGCCGCCTCCTGCTTGTCGGGTTGAGGAAGGCGCGGATGGTCAGGCCCTTGGGGCCGCCAGTCGCGGACCTTCGGACCGGGCCGTAGGCATCCGTATCGCGAAACGCAGAGCGCCCGGCGGCCCTCCGCTCATGTCGGCCCCAAGGGCCTGCCCACCCGCGCACCCCACGATGAGGTCGCTTGCCGGAGAGCACGCAGTCAAACGCTGATATGTGCGCTACGCCCTGTAGGAGCGCGCTTGCGCGCGAAAAGCCAACGAAGCGGTTACGCCATACCGTGCGCTAGCTCGGCAGACCGACGCACGGTGCGACGACCGCAGCCGTCGCGGGCGACGAAATGTCATTGCGGTCACCTTCACCACCCCCGTCACCGCCGTAACCGCACAGCGCCGATGCTTCGCGCCTCGGGGTGGACGTCGGGTGTCATGGCGTACCATCGCGCGTTCCTACCGAGGCACATCGATCTGCGGGCGACAGGGCATTACCGCCTTGTTGGCTGATCGCGCGCAAGCGCGCTCCTACAGGGCGCGGGGCTACCGTGTGCAGGCTTGTGCGGCACGAAACGCGCCTTGTGGACTCGGGGGTGGGCAGGCCCTTGGGGCCGACATGAGCGGAGGGCCGCGCCACGCATCGATGGTAGCGATGAGGGTGCCTACGGCCCGGTCCGAAGGTCCGCGACTGGCGGCACCAAGGGCCTGCCCACCCCCGAGTCCTCCACGGCTCAAGCCTAAGTCGGCGTAAGCCGCATGAAACATGCATTCGCGTTAGCGAATGAACCGGCGCGACCGCTGAACGCGATCGCGCCGCTATTTCGGCCGGCGGGTCAGCGCCCCTGGCCTCAAACGCCAGATAGTTAGTCGGACCAGAGGAGTGACTGCAACGCCGGCGCTCCGAGCGTCGGTTCGGGACCGTCGTCGCAAACGCCCGTTTGGGAACAGAAGTTGGCTTTCACCCAGGGATCGATGTTCGCCGGATAACCGACGTGAATGGCCCGGCTATCGTCACACGAGTAACTCACCGATATCGCATTGTCGAGGTTGTGTTGAGAGGCGTCGCCCCAGTGGCGCTGCGCGTTATTACAGTAAAGCAGCGATTGGCCGATCAACTGCGTACCGTTGTAGAAAACGTATGTATGGCCTTGTGTCACTACGGCCGCAGCTTCGCCCGATGTCAATGCCGAACCCGTAGCGACGAGCATGCCGATCAAGAGCATTTTCATGGTGCCGTCCCAAGTTGCCTCACAATGAGGCGTCGGAAGATGACGCTATCAGCCGATCTCCCCGTTGCTTGTCCGGTAAATCCGAGATTCGTGTGGGTCTTTGCCGAGAAATCGAGTGAGAACTTTCTTACACAGAATCGGCGCAGGGGTTGCCGTGCGTGGTGTGGGGTGGTTGACAAATGCACTGTGCAGTGCAACAAATGGGCTGCGGCATGATGTTGCGATGCCGCTGCCCACTGCCATCCGCCGCCTTCGGGCGGCACCAGCCAGGCGAATCAACCTCCCAGTGAACACACACAACACCCACACGCCCAACCTCCCGAACATCTCCGTGGCTATGCCGCGATGTTTCGTGGTGCGCGCGTGTTGTTGTTGCCTGGGCTGATCCTGGCGTCATCTCCACGCTTGTAGCGCGTTGACGCAGCACAGACCGCGGGTTCGCCCGCGGCTTGCGTCGCCGTCCCTGCCATCCATCCCTTCGTAACCCTGGTGTCGCGCTAGCGCCGCCACGGGCGCTCGTTGCTTTCGTTTTCCATCTCCAGGGGAATTGCACCTCATGTCTCACCGTTCCATCCGCCGACGTGCGCCGTTGTTCGTTGCCGTTTCGCTGGCGCTTGCCAGTGCTGCCCAGGCCCAGGACGCCACTCGGGCCAGCAACCTCGATACCGTGATCGTCACCGGTACACGCAGTACCGAACGCACCGTCTCCAGCTCGCTGCAACCGATCGATGTGATCACGCCGCAGCAGCTCCAGCAGACCGGCGCTACTCAGCTCACGGCAGCGCTGGCACGCCTGGTGCCCTCGCTGAACTTCCCGCAGCCGACGACGATCAGCGGCGCCGAGGTGGCGCGCCCGGTGACCCTGCGGGGCCTCAGCCCGGACCAGGTGCTGGTGTTGATCGATGGCAAGCGGCAGCACGCGGGCGCCTTCCTTAACCTGGGCGGCGCCATTGGCCGCGGCTCGAACCCGGTGGACCTGAACGCCATTCCGATTTCCGCCATCGAACGTATCGAGGTGCTGCGCGATGGCCAATCGGCACGCTACGGCTCGGATGCGATCGGCGGCGTCATCAACGTGATCCTGAAGAAAGGCGGGGAGGGCGGCCAGGTCACGGCGAAGTTCGGTGGCTACGATGCGGGCGATGGCCTGCAGCGCCAGCTCAGTGCTGATACCGGGTTCAAGCTCGGCGAGAAGGGATCGATCCATGTGGCCATCGATACCCAGAACAACGACGGCACGAATCGCGCCGGCCGTGACTACGGCAGTTCCGCCGTGGGTACGACGTACGGCAAGAAGGTTTACTGGCTGGGTGATCCCGCCGTGCAGTCGAACAAGGTCTCGCTCACGGGGCAGTACGCGTTCAGCAAGGCGGCCGAGGTCTATTTCACGGCGATCTATCGCCGCGATCGCGATGAGACAGCCAGTCTGTACCGCCACCGCGGCGATTCGACCAATGTGCCCTCGATCTACCCGGAGGGCTACCTGCCGATCAGCATCCCGATCGTGAGCGATACCACGCTGACCGCAGGCCTGCGTGGTGAACTCGGCGATGGCTGGCATTACGACGTGTCGGCCACGCACGGTTCGAACGAATACGACCAGCGCAGCCACGCGATCAACGCCGACTGGTACAAGGCCTACGGCTACACGCCGTTCTTTATCCAGGGGGCGGATTACAAGACCCAGCAGCAGACCGGCAACGTCGATATCAGCAAGGAATTCACGCCGTCGTGGCTGCCGAACTCGGTGAGTGTGTCGTTCGGCCTGGAATACCTGCGCCAGGCCTACAAGGTGACCCCGGGTGACGCCGTCTCGCAATACGGCGCCAACGGCGGCATCACCGGCGACCTGCAGGGCAACTGGCAACGCCACGATGTGTCCGAGTACATCGACCTGGAAACCAACCTGACCGATCGCTTCGCGGTGTCGCTGGCGGGCCGGCATGAGCACTACAGCGATTTCGGCGGTACGACCTCGGGCTCGCTGTCGGGCCGCTTTGACTTCACCCCGCGTGTAGCGGTGCGCGGCAGCGTGGGCACCGGCTTCCGTGCGCCCACGCTCGTGCAGCAGCACTACGCCGATATCTCGTCGCAGCTGCAGGACCTGGGGCAGGGCCAGGTCCTGGTGCAATCGGGCACGTTCCCGGTGGACGCGGCGGCGGCCTCGTTGCTGGGTGCCCAGAAGCTAAAGCCCGAAAAATCGCGTAGCGCGACACTGGGTCTCGTCCTTGAGCCGCTCACCGGCTGGAATGTGAGCGTGGATGCGTACTGGATCAAGATCACCAACCGCATCAACCTGTCGTCGAATATCCCGGTGAACACCCCGGCCGTGAACGCGTACCTCGCCGCGAACGGCGTGGATGCGAACTACCAGTCCATCCGCTACTTCACCAATGCCGTGGATACCCGCACGCGTGGTATCGACTTCGTCAGCCAGTACGGCTTCGATTTCTCGAATGGCGACCGCCTGAACACCACGCTGGGCTGGGCGTACAACGAAAACGAAGTGACCAAGGTGAAGCCCAATCCGGCCATCCTCGATGACCTTGGCGTGGCCGTGCAGCGCGTGGAGCGCCGCGAACGGCTGGGCTTGCTGGGCGATACCAACCCCCGCACCAAGCTGGATGTGGGTTTTGATTACCTGCACGGGCGCTGGGCCGGTCACGCCAATGTGCAGCGTTACGGTAGCTATACGGTGTACAGCAACAGCGGCGCAGCGCTGGACCAGAACTTCGACCACCGCTGGACGCTCGACCTTTCCGCGGATTACACGCTGGATAGCTGGACATTCACCGCCGGCGCGGACAACGTGACCAATGCGCGCCCCGAGCAGGTGAAGTACGCCAACTCCACCAATGGTAACTTCAAGTACAGCCTGTTCTCGCCGCTGAGCTGGAACGGCCGTTATTACTACGCCAGCGTGACCTACCGTTGGAAGTGATGAGCATGCGTGTCCTTATAACTTCGCTTCTTCTTTCCGTGGCCACTGGCGTCGTCGCCGCAAAGGACGCCGCGCTCGTGGGCTTCGGGCCATCGTCTTCCGTCGCAGAGCGCAGTATCGAGCAGCGCGTGGATGGTTCGATCGCCAGCGCCGATCTCGATGGCTGGCTCAAACAGCTGACCTCCGCGCCCAATCACGTCGGCTCGCCGCACAACAAGGAAAACGCAGACTTCATTGCCGCCAGCCTGCGCAGCTGGGGCTGGGATGTGCGCGTGGAACCGGTACGGGTGCTCGTGGCTT
Organism: Luteibacter sp. 621; assembly: GCF_050435445.1. Lineage (NCBI taxonomy): Bacteria > Pseudomonadati > Pseudomonadota > Gammaproteobacteria > Lysobacterales > Rhodanobacteraceae > Luteibacter > Luteibacter sp. 621. Next base: position 19,032 of record NZ_JBNDKI010000021.1, read on the forward strand.
ACCCGACGACACAGAAGCTGTCGTTGAGCGGCGGTGATCATTACGCCGCAGACTTCACCGAACCCGAGGTGGCGGGAGACCCCGACACGGCACACCGCGAGGGTGTGCTGCCGGGCATGGAGTCGTACAGCCCGGATGGCCGGGTCGATGCGCCGCTGGTGTTCGTCAACGAGGGCCTGGCGCGCGATTACGATGAGCTGGAGCGTCTCGGCGAGTCGGTGAAGGGCAAGGTGGCCCTGGTGAAATCCAGCGGCGCGGGTCGTTGGGTAAAGCCACGCCTGGCGCAGCAGCATGGCGCCGTGGGCGTCGTGATCTACTCCGACCCCGAGGCGGATGGCTTCCCGAAGGGTGATGTGTACCCCACCGGTGCGTGGCGCACCGAGCGCACGGTGCAGCGGGGCACGCTGGGTATCGATAGCGTGCTGGACGCGAAGGGTGCGAAGACCCTGCAGGCGGAGCACCACACCGCCGACCTGTCGATTCCCGTGGTAACCATCGGCTATGGCGATGCGGCGCATTTCCTCGGCGCCCTGGGTGGCAAGGCTGTGCCGCTGCGTTGGCAGGGCGGCCTGCCGCTCACGTACCACCTAGGTGGCGATGCGGCTGTCCATCTCGAGGTGGCCTCACCCTGGGAGTGGCGTACGCTGTACAACGTGGTCGCCACGCTCAAGGGCAGCACGTGGCCCGACGAGTGGGTGATCCGTGGCGTGCATCACGATGCGTGGGTATATGGCGCCTGGGACCCACTAGCCGGCACCACCGCCTTGCTTGCCGAGGCGAAGGCACTGGGTGAGCTTGCGAAAGCCGGGCAGCGGCCGAAACGTACGCTGGTCTTCGCCAGCTGGGATGGCGAGGAGCTGGGCATCCTGGGCTCGAAGGCGTGGGCCGAACGGCACGCCAGCGAACTGGCGAAGCACGCGGTGTTCTACCTCAACAACGACACCACCGGGCGCGGTTTCCTGTCGGCGGGTGGTGATCCGTCGCTGGCAGCGTTGATCGACGGCGTGGCGGCGGACCTGCACGATCCGGAAACCGGCGCCACGGTGCAGGCGCGCCGGCTGGCCAAGCGCGCCGTGGACGCTGCGGAGAAGGGCAAGGATGCCGACCCGAGCATCATCCCCGAGCGCCTCGGTACCGGTTCCGATTACCTGCCGTTCGCGCATCGCTTTGGCGTGCCTTCGCTCCATGTGCGTTATGGCTACGACCGCGATGGCGACGAGGAGAGCGTGCCGATCTACCACTCTTTGTACGACACCTACACCCACTACCAGCGCTTTGGCGACCCCGGGCTCGCCTACGTGAGCCTGCTGGCGAAGACCAACGCGCGCCTTGTACTGCGTACGGCGAACGCCGATGTGCTGCCGTGGCGGTACACCACCTTCGCGCGGTCGCTGGGCAACGATATCGACCGGTTGCAGGCCGGCGCGCAGAAGGATTACCAGGACGCGGTACGGCACAACGCGCTCGTGGAGAGCGATGCGTACCGGCTTGCTTCCGTGAGCTACCGGCAGCTCAAGGCACCGGCACGCGTCGACGAGGGGTGGCAAGCGCTCGACCTCTCCGACCTGCAGGCAGCGCAGAAAGACTTGTTGGCGGCGGCCAGGGCGTACGACGAAGCCGCCGGCAGGGCAGGTGATGTGCCGGCGGCAAAAGCGGCAAAGGTCAACGCGGCCCTCCGCGAGTTCGCCACCACCTGGCTCCAGCCCGCAGGCCTGCCGCAGCGCCCGTGGTACCGCCACCTGCTCCAGGCCCCCAGCCGCAAGGAAGGTGAAGAGGTCGCACCCCTCCCGGGCATCGGCGATGCCATCGGCGCAAAGGACTGGGCCCAGGCAAAGCAAGAAATTGCGTTAACCACCGAAGCCACTCGCAAGGCCACGGCGGTACTGAAGCAAGCGACCACGCTCCTGTAGGAGCGCGCTCGCGCGCGATGCCCGTTCCGGCACCGCGAACACCTCTCGCACCGGCTTCACACCCACCGGCTATAGTCCGCCCCATGACCGGACAGCCCAAACCCCACTGGTGGGCCCGACGCTACGTCGAGGCCCGCCCCCGTTTGCTGGTAGGCGCGCTCGTCGCCGCCGTTACCATCGCCATCCTGGAGACCACGCGCATCCCGCATGCGCTGTCCTTCATGCTGGGCTTCGACCTGGGTGCGCTGGTCTACCTGCTACTCATCCTGCGCATCTTCCTCCACGCCGACAAGGCGACGATCGAGGCGCAGGCGAAGGCGCAGGACGTGGGGCGCTGGACCACCTTGCTGGCTGGTGTGGTGCTTTCCTCCGCCGTTCTCGTTGCCGTAAGCACGGAGCTGGAGTCCGCGCAGAAGGGCGGGGTCGTTGCCATCGCGGTGGCGGCCAGCACCATCATCCTGGCGTGGGCGTTCATGAATACGCTGTTCGCGTTGCACTACGCGCACGGGTTCTACGGCAACTTCGGCGACAAGCACAAGGGGCTGGATTTCCCCGGCGACGAGGATCCGGATTACTGGGACTTCGCGTACTTCTCGTTCACCATCGGGATGACGTTCCAGGTTTCCGATGTGCAGATCTGCACGCGCTACCTGCGGCGGATCGCGCTGATGCACAGCGCCATCGCATTCTTCTTCAACGTGTTCATCATCGCGATCAGCGTGAACATCGCAGCCGGCAAGGCCTGATTCGTCAACGGCGGTGGGCGTGCAGGCAGGTGGCCACGCTCAGGCCCACGCAGGCCATGGCAATCCATTCGGTTACGACGGGCAGGCGCCACTCCCAGAGGAAACCGTAGAGCAGGGCGAACAGGGTTTCGAACAGGATCATCTGCCCGACCAGCGTGAGCGGCAGCATGCGGCTCATGTGGTTCCAGAAGTTGTTGCCCAGGATCGACGCGAACACCGCCATACCCGCGCTGATAGCGGCAAAGCGCGTCCACGCGCCGGCGCTATGCGTCGTGGCATCGAAGTACAACGCGGCGGGTATCAGCAACAGCGATAGCGCGCCGGTGACCAGGCCGGTCAGCAGGTTCCAGTCATGTGCGGAAACGTGGGGGAGCGCATGCAACCACTTGGCATTGCGCAGCGCATAGATGGTCCAGGAAACCAGTGCCGTGACGGCGCACAGGAAACCCGCGACGCGTCGCCAGTCGAACTGGCCGCCCCCGGCCAGCGCTTGCCCGCCGATGCAAAGGATGGCGATGGCGCTGAAGAACAATGACGGCGCGAGGCGACGTAGCGCTACGGCACCGGCGGCGCGGCTACCCACCACCGTCACCGCGACCGGCAGGAAGCCGATCACCAGTGAGGCCATGGCGACGCCACCCCATTGCACCGCCGTGGCCAGCGCGATGTAGTAGATGATGTTCGCCAGCAGGCTCAGCCCGACAAGGGCGCGCCAATGCCGCGCTTCGATCCAGCCATGCAACGCCGGCCAGCGGGGGATGAGCAGCACGGCCGACACGAGCCCGTAAACGAGGTAACGCCCCGCGGCCAGCTGCAGGCCCGTGAAGTCGCGGGCGAGTTGCGGGGCTACGAATACGGTGCCCCATAGTGCTCCGGCCACGATGCCGAAGAGGATGCCCAGGGGTAGGTTCGCCTTGCCGTCCACGCGGATTCCTTGAAGTACGCATGGCCATGATGGCAGCGTGGCGCCCGCAGGCGCTTGGCGCGGGCTACGGGATCTTTGTCGCGGTCTCGCGTTGCTGGCGGCGGTAGGCTGCGGGCGTCGTATCCATGGCCTCGCGCATGGCGCGGGTCAAGCCACTCTGGTCGCCGTAGCCCGCATCGCTCGCGATCGTCGCGATGGAGCGATCGGTTCGCGCCAGCCATTCGCGCGCACGCGCCAGGCGCCGTTCCGCGAGCCATGCCCGTGGCGTCGTGCCCAGCTCGGCACGAAACAGCTCGTGCACCCGGCTCGGGCTGAGGTTGGCATGTTGGGCCATGAGTGCAGTGGTCCACGGATGGCCGAGCGATTCTTCCGCCGCGGCCAGGGTGGCCTGGAGCCGGCTGAGCGGGCGTGGGCGCTGCCGGCCCAGCGCATCCAGTAGAAGGGGAACCCAGCGGGCGAGTTGCCCGGTGGCCGGTGCGCCATCTTCAACCAGCAGTCGCATGTACTCCACCAGCGCCATTGCCGGCGGCGCCATGGGCACGAAGGCCTCGCTGGCCAGTTGGTCCGCAAGGCAATCCGGAATATCGGTGCCGGCCACATCGAGCACCAGTGACTGGTTGGGCCGGTCGCCGATGGTGGTATGCCATGCCTGGGTAGGCACGTAGGCAGCGCGCGCCACGCCCAGGCGGCCCTCGCGGCCTGCGATATCCAGGGTGAGCGAACCGCGCACGGGCAGCACCAGCTGCGCCCAGTCGTGGCGATCGGTGCCGGTGTCGCCTTCGTAGCTACGCAGGCTCAGGTCCGGTTGGGCGGGGAAAGCGGCCATGGAAGCCATTCTAAGCCCAGTTGCATGCCCATTTTTCTTATTGACGCGTTGCGGCATTGGGGTGATCTTCCGTTCAGCCGTCCAAACGGCGGGGCCTTTTCGGCCTGTGACAACGGGGGAATCACCATGAATGTGCCAACCTTCATCCGGGTGACGGGGGTCACCCTGGGCCTTGTATTCGCCGCCAGCCCGGCTTTTGCCAGGGGCGACGAAACACCGCCCGATAGCCTGTGCACGGTGCTGGGCACCGCATCGCGCTATGTCGGTACCACCGTAACGGTGCGTGGCGTGGCCACCAGCGAGGGCAAGGTCGCGACGCTGGCCGACGCGACCTGCAAGGGCGGCGTGGCCTTGACCATCGATGATGGCAACGGCCGCAAGCGCGATGTATCCAGCTTCCGCCGGATCATCTCGGAGAAGAACGCCCGGGCGGATGCCACGGTGTTCGGTCGCTTCAAGTCCACCGGCGACGCCGCCGCGCCGTACGCGATTGATGTGTATAGCGTGCGCGACGTGGTGGAAGTGCCGGCGGACGGCACCTGATCCACAGGCTCAGGCGGCCGGGCGGCGCCATGCCGCTGGCCGCCATGCGATAGCCAGCGCCACCACGATCAGTGGCAGCGTGCTCCACGCCAGTGCGCCCGCACCGGTGCGAGCCAGCACGGCCCCGCCCACGATGCCACCCAGGGCGAGCGCCAGGTTCCAGCCGGTCACCAGCAGCGACTGCGCCACGTCCGCCGATTCGCCAGCGTTGCGTGCGAGTGCGGTCTGCAACAGCGTGGGTGTGGCGCCAAAGCCGACGCCCCATACGGCCAGCGCAACGACGAGCACCGGCAGTACATGCGGGAATATCGCGATGGCCAGCGCGGATGCCAGGAACCCGATGACGCCGCCAACCACGAGCCGGCGCATGTGTGCGTCTCCGAATGCCCCCGCGAGCCAGATGCCAGCCACCGAGGCCACGCCAAACACCAGCAGGTACCTGTCCACGGCCGCGCCTGCGCCCGCCATGGTCACGAGTGGCGCGATGTAGGTGTAGATGATGTTGTGGGCCAGGATGAAGACGAGCAGGGTGCCGAGCACCTGGGCGACGCCCGGCAGCGCGATCACCTTGCGCAGGCGCAGCGGGCCCGGGTTGGCCAGCCCCGGGTAATCCGGCAGCGCGAAACGCGCCCACGCGAACAGGCCTGCGCTGAAGGCCGACATGATCCCGAACGTGGCGCGCCAGCCGATGGCGTTACCCAGCCAGGTGCCTGCGGGAATGCCCAGCGACAAGGCGAGTGGGGCACCGACCAGCGCCACGGCCATCGCACGGCCCTGCCGTTCTCCGGGCACCATGCGCAGGGCGTGTCCCGCCACCAGCGCCCAGAGCAGGCCGCCGCTCACGCCAGCGACGAAGCGTGCCCCGAGAATCAGTGCGTAAGAACCCGACAGCGCCGTAATCGTGTTCGCCACGGCAAAGCCGGCGATGGCCGTAAGCAGCAGAGGCCGCCGGTTGAAGCGTCGCGTATGCGCAACCACCGGAATGGCCGCCAGGACAGAACCCAGGGCGTACACCGTCACCAACTGGCCAATCAGAGCCTCACTCACGCCCAGGCTGGCACTCATCGTGGGCAGCAGGCCTGCGGGCAGGGCCTCGGTGATGATGGTGATGAAGCCGGCCGCGGCCAGGCACAGTAAGCCTGTCCAGGGAAAAACGTGGGGTACGGCCGTGGCCTCCCGCTGCATCCGGGTCATCGGGAATCTCCATGAAAAACAATGGCAAGGAGCATAGGGTGGATGCGATAGCGGATAAAGACGGGTAGAGTTCGCCGCATAAAGGACAAAAATGTCCGCAATCGGGAGTTCGCCGTGGATAGCTTCGGCAGCCTGCACACCTTCGTTCGTGTCGCCGAGACGCGCAGCTTTGTCGATGCGGGGCGCATGCTGGGCGTGTCCGCCGCCGCGGTAGGTAAAAGCATCGCCCGCCTGGAAGCCTCGATGGGCGTGCGGCTGTTCCACCGAAGTACGCGTAGCGTGACGCTCACGGCCGAGGGGCATCTGTTCCTCGCCCGCTGCCGGCGGATCCTCGCGGAAGCCGAGGCCGCCAAGACCGAACTCTCCGAGCGCGTGGGCAATCCGCAGGGGCGGCTACGCGTGAGCCTGCCTACCGTCAACGACCTCGTGCTGCCCGTGTTGGCGGATTTCGTCGCGACCTACCCCGATATCGTGCTCGATCTGGATTTCACCGACCGCATGGTGGATGTGATCGAGGAAGGCTTCGATGCGGTACTTCGCGTTGGCGAGCCGGCGGATTCGCGGCTGGCCGGGCGCTACCTGGGCAGCTTCAACCGCTACCTCATCGCATCCCCCGCGTACTTGCATGACCACGGCACGCCGCGAACGCCAGCGGACCTCGTTACGCACAAGTGCATGCACTATCGCTACCCCAGCACGGGCCGCCTTGAGGTGTGGCCGCTGCGCCATGCCACGGAGCTTCGTTTGCCCGAATCGCTGGTGTGCAACGACATCCAGAGCCGCGTGCATTTCGCCGCGCGCGGCCATGGTATCGCGTTCGTGCCGGATCATTCCGCACGGCAAGCGCTGGCGAACGGTTCGGTCGTCACGCTCCTCGATGATTTCCTGGACGCATCGAGCAGCTTCCACCTGCTGTGGCCGTCGGGACGGCACGTACTGCCCAAACTTCGCGTATTCATCGATTTCTTCAGTGAACATATGTTTCCCGAGGGCATCTTGCGTGGCGGAACGCCGCAGCCGCCTGATATCGCATCAAGCTGACGCCTTGGTGCGCCGTTACGCGGGCTCCCCAGGCAGTAACAGGAGCAGTGGATGGTTTCGTGGATGGAAAGGCTTGGCGTTTGGTGGCAACGTCGTCGGGCACCGGTACCGGCAATGCAGGATGAGGCAGGCCGGCGCGCCTACATCACCTTCGAGCAAACGTTGGAACAGGCGCTTGACGCAGTAGTCAGCATCGATGCCGCCAACAACGTGACCTTCTACAACGCGGCGGCGGAGCGGCTATGGGGTTACCCGCGCGACGCGGTAATTGGCCGCAACGTCTCCATGCTGGTGCCCTTTGCCATCCAGGGCAGCCACGATGCCATGGTGAATGCCAACCGCGCCGGTCGCCCCGATCGCATCGTTGGCAAAAGCCGTGAGGTGCAACTGGAACGCGCAGATGGAACCTTGCTCTGGGTATCGCTCGCGATGTCGCGTATCCAGTTGCCGGACGGCATCCACTACACGGCCTTCGTCCGCGACGTAAGTGAGGAGGTGGCGCGCCGCGAGATGCTGCGCCTGCTCGCGATGGTGGCCGACCATACGGATAACGCGGTGGTGATCACTGATGCGGGTGGGATCACCCAGTACGTGAACCACGGGTTTGAACGTATGTCCGGTTATGCGGCCGCCGAGGTCGTGGGGCGCAAGCCGGGCGATGTCCTGCAAGGCCGCGCGACAGATCGCATGACCGTGGCGTCCGTGCGCCGCAAGCTGCTAGCCGGTGAAGCGATCCATGACGAGGTGCTCAATTACCGCAAGGATGGCACGGCGTACTGGGCCTCGATGGTGGTAAATCCGGTCCGCACCGCAGACGGCACGATCGAGAAATACGTGGGCGTAATCGCCGACATCACCGCGACCAAGCTGCGCAGCGAGGACGATCGCGTGCGATTGCAGGCGATCGACCGCACGAATCTCGTGGCCGAATGGGCGCTGGATGGGTGCTGGCTTACGGGCAACCCGTTGTTGCGCGACCTGCTGGGTGCCGATGCCCCCGCTGTGCCGGCCAATGTGCTCGACAGCATGGGCAGGGCAGGGCGAGAGGCGTTGGCTGACCAGCGCGATGCGAGCGGGGCACTGGTGCTGGAGCGTAGTGATGGCGAGGGCGTGCGCATCGCCGCCACCGTTAGCGTGCTACGCGATGCGGAAGGTCAGCCGACCAGGTTGGTGATGCATGGCCACGATGTAACCGCGCGCCACGACGCCAGCCAGCATGTGCTGGATCTCACCGATCGTGTGGAGTCGATTGCCGCAACGGTGACGAAAATCTCCTTCCAGACCCACGTATTGTCACTCAACGCGGCCATTGAGGCCGCGCGTGCAGGCGCCGAAGGCAAGGGCTTCGCCGTCGTGGCCGATGAAGTCCGCACGCTGGCCGCTCAATCAAAGGATGCAGCCGCCCGGATCGCCACGTTGCTGGCCACGGCCCGCGATCGCCTCGCCGTAATGTGACTGTAGGAGCGCGCTCGCGCGCTCCTAAAAGAGCGTGATCAGACGAGTTGGACTTCCACACCTTGCTCGCGCAGCGCGTGGATGGCGTCCTTCGGGGCGCTCGTGTCGGTGATGACCACGTTCAGGCCGGTGATGGGGGTGATGACGGCGAGGCTACGCTGGCCGATCTTGCTGGCATCGAGCACGGCGACCACTTCGCGCGAGCATTTCACCATCAGCGCGTTCAGGCTGGCTTCCTGCGGATCCGGCGTGGTCACGCCTATCTTCGTATCCAGGCCATCCACGCCCAGGAACAGGCGATCGGCGGAAAGGCGGGAGAGGGCGCGTTCGGCATCCATGCCTACCAGGGAGTACGAGGTTTGCCGCAGCATGCCGCCCAGCATCATCACGCGTACCGTGGGCAGCCCGCTCAACTCCAGGGCGATGTTCAGCGCATTGGTGATGACCGTGAGCGAAGTCCACTTGCGCTGGCGGATGCAGCGCGCGATTTCCACCGTGGTGGAGCCTGAGTCCAGGATGATGGTTTCCCCATCCCCCACCATGCGCGCGGCCGCATCGCCGATGCGACGCTTCTCGGCCAGCCGGCGGGTTTCCTTGATCAGCAGGGGCACATCCTGCGGCGAGGGCTCGGCGGGCACGGCGCCACCATGTGAGCGCTTGGCCGACCCGGCTAGCTCCAGGGCTTCCAGGTCACCGCGGATCGTCACGGCGGAAACCCCATAGCGCGCCACCAGGTTATCGACGGTAACCCGGCCTTCCTGGCGGAGGAGCTCGACAATGGCGCGCCGGCGCTCCTCGATCAGCAGTTTCTTCGGCGGCGCCTTGCCGCGTCGTTCGCTCATTCGCTTTTCTAGTCCAGGCGCAGCAGGCGTGCCGCATTGTCGTGGTAGACCTTGCGCAGGATAGCCGAAGAAAGGCCCAGCCCGTAGATGGACCAGCGCCCCTGCGGCGGCGTGTCCGCCGGAGCGTAATCAAAGTACTCGTCCTCGGTTTCGAGGAAACGGTAGTAGATCTCGTACAGCTCATCGCACAGGAGTTGCTGCGGCACGGCGTTGCCGTAGGGCGGGGGTACCGCATCGGTGCCAAACAGGACGCGGTCCTGAAACCGATCGATGAAAGCCCGGCTGCGCCGGGGCTGGCGGCCCAGTTCGCCGATGCGCGCGCTGATATCCACCAGGGTATTCGGGAAGCGGGCGAGCGTGGCGGCCAGGTCATCCAGGCGCTCGCCCTGGTTGCCCACGTGAAGGAGCACGAAGGTGGTACCCGGATGCTTCGCAATCACCCGGTCGCGGGCGGCCATGAGTTCGGCGTGCGACGGGTAGTCGCGGCCGTAGAACGACCAGTCCGGGTGCTGGGCCAGTTCTTCGTAGCGCTCGTTGTGGCGGTCGGTGGGTTCGAAGAACGCCAGCGGATCGGCGGTGTGAAGAAATACCGGCAAGCCATGTGCCGCGCAGGTTTCCCACATGGGATCGAAGCGCGGGTCGTCCAGGCCGACGAGCGCGCCACTATCGATGCCCTCGCGCAGGTACAGGCCAAGCGTCTTCAGCAGCTTCAGCCCGCGCGCGCCGAGCCGTGCGGCGGCCGCCAACGCGTCGGCTTGCAGGGCGGGGTAATCCGCCTCACCGAACAGGTGGAACGACGGTTCGGTGAGGGTGAGAAAACGCCCTGGCGCGGCACGATCGAAGCGAGCGATGGAGTCCTCCAGGCCGCGGCCGACACCGCCGGTGAGGTTCACCATGCAGCGGATGCCCTTGCGGTCCATCAAGGGCAGCAGGTCGTCCGGTGCGGCGAACTGCACCATCTCCTCGCCCAGCGATACACCGCCACGGGTCCGCTTCATCCACGTCAGGTGCGTGTGCATGTCGATCACCGGGAAACGTGGCGTCTCGATGCGCGTGCCCGTGGGGGCCAGCATGCTGCGCGGGGCGAAATCGACCAGGCGCAGGCTGGCATTGACCGGGGCCGTCTCGAGCGGGTTCTTGCCTGCCTCCCCGCCACCCGATGCCTGGGCGGCGGGCGGTGAACAGCACAGGCACCCAGCCCAGGCCTCGTCGTGGCGATCATCAGTCATCAGCGAGCCTTTCAGCGCGGGTAGCGCTTCATGATCTCATGCACCTGGCGGGTGAGCGCCACGGCCTGTTCGAACGGGCGAAGCCACATGTTGCGGCCGAACATCACGCCAGTCGCGCCCTGCTGCATGTAGAACTCCACCTTGCGCAGCACCGCGTCGTCGTCGTCATTCTTCTCGCCGCCGGAGAACAGCACGATGGTACGGCCAGCGGAGCGAACCACGCGCGACGTGCGTCCGGCAGCATCTTCATCCAGTGAAGCGTACGGGCCCGGCACGCCATCGCGGCGGTCATCCGGCTCGTGCAGCTTCACGATATCCGCGCCCACTTCCAGTGCCACGCGGGCGGCGTAATCCTGGGCATAGAGCGAGCCCTTGCCGCCACGTGCATCGATAGCGGCGCCGCGCGGGTACGACCACAGCACCAGCGGCATGCCGAAGCGATCGCAGTCTTCGCGCACCTGGCGTAGCTGGCGCAGTTCGTCGTGCTGGCGCGGCGAGCCGACGTACAGCGTGTAACCCACGGCATCGGCGCCCAGGCGCACGGCATCTTCCACCGAGGCGAACTGCGGCGACGTGGCGTCGCCATCGTCAGGGATGTTGGTCTTGCCGTTGAGCTTCAGGATGAGCGGCACCCGCCCGGCGTACTGGCCGATGTACTTCTGGGCCAGGCCAATGCCCAGTGCGATGGCGGAAAAGCCGCCGGCCTCGGCCAGCCGGAACTGGTAGGTCGGGTCGAGGGCTGGCGGGTGGGGAAAGAAATCCGTGGGCCCGTGTTCCAGGCCCTGGTCCAACGGCAGGACGAGCAGGGTGCCGTTACCCGGCCCGTGGCCATAAAGCATGCGCTGCAGGCGCGTACGCTTGCCGGGTGGCAGGTCGAGGGTGGCGAGCGTGGGGGTCTCGTGGGTCGGGGCTTGCATGTCGTGATTCCTCGGGGCTACTCTGCAATCGAAAGTTTCGTTATCTTTCGTTTTCAACCTACCGTAAGTCAAGCCCCACGATGACCGTCCCTTCCAACGAATCCGTTCCCACCCTCGCCGGCCTGCGTGGCATGCCCGATGCCCGACAGCTTGAACTGGGGTATGTGGACACGCTGCGCGAGATCCTGCAACAGCCCGCCACCTGGCGGACCACCGCCGGCTCGCAGGGTGCGGCCTTCCGCGCGATCCTGGATCGCGTCACAGCCGTGCGCCCCGCGCAGCTGGCCCTTACCGGATCGGGCAGCTCCGTGTACGTGGGGGAAGCCCTCGCCCCGGTGCTCCAGGCCGAGCTGGGTATCCCGGCTCGTGCCATTCCGGCCGGCGACCTGCTTACGCACCGCGCCGGCGTGCTGCCGGGCCCGGATGGCCTGCTGGTGTCGATCGCCCGCTCCGGCGATAGCCCGGAAAGCGTGGGTGCCGTCGATGCGGTATTGGCCCATGCCCCGGGTTGGCGCCATCTGGTCATCACCTGTAACGGCAACGGCCGCCTCGCCACGCGCTATGTCGATGAGCCGCGCGTGGCGGTGATCGTGCTCGATCCGCGCACCAACGACCGCAGCCTGGTGATGACCAGCAGTTTCACCAACATGCTGCTGGCGGGCAGTGCGCTGGCTGCGACGCGCCCGGCCGATGGTGCGGCGGCGCTGGTTGAGCGCGTGTTCGATGTGTACGCGGATGCGTTGGCGGCCGTCGCTGCCGGCGAACGCGACACGGCGGTATACCTCGGCAGCGCCGGCGCTTACGGGGCGGCGCGCGAATCGGCATTGAAGATGCTGGAAATGAGCGGCGGTGACACCGTGACGCTGGCGGAGAGTTTCCTCGGCTTCCGCCACGGACCCATGGCCTGGCTGAATCGCGGCGGGGTGCTGGTCGCTTTCCTTTCCGGTGATGCCAGCGTGCGTGCGTACGAAGCGGACCTGCTGCGCGAGCTCAACGGCAAGGGGCTGGGCGGTACGCGTATCGTCGTCAGCCAGGATATCGAACCGGAACTGGCGGGGCCGCGCGGGCTCGCGGTGGATCTGCCCGGACTCTATGCGTTGCCCCCCGCCCAGCAACTGCTGGTGCATACGGTGGTAGGCCAGCTGTTCGCCTTCTTCCGCTGCCTGCAGCTGGGCCACCGCCCGGATGCGCCATCGGAAGGCGTGCTTACCCGCGTGGTCGGTGAGTTCACGCTGCACGAGGGGGGCGCTGCGTGAGCACCATTGTCGTCGCCGGCGAGATGAACGTCGACCTGATCCTGACCGGGATCGACGCGCTGCCGGCGTTCGGCACCGAGATGCTCGCCGGGGGTGCAAGCCAGGTGCCGGGCAGCTCGTCGATGATCTGCGCCCTTGGGCTCGCGAAGCTGGGCGATACCGTGCGTTTTGTGGGCCGTGTCGGCGATGACGAACGTGGTCGCTTCTGCGTTGCAGCCCTGCGCGATGCCGGCATTGAAACGGATGCGGTGATCACCGACGGCGCCCAGGCGACGGGCCTGACCGTCGCACTTTCGTGTGCTACCGACCGGGCATTGGTCACCTTCCCAGGTGCCATCGCCGACCTGGGTGGCGCCGATATTCCCGATACATTGCTTCGCGGCGCGGCACACCTGCACATCTCCTCGTACTTCCTGCAGCGCAATCTGCAGGCCGGCATCATCGATCTGCTGGTGCGCGCCCGTGCCGCTGGCCTTACGGTGTCGCTCGATCCGGGGTTTGATCCCGAAGGGACCTGGGATGCGGGTCTGCTTGCCGCATTGCGCCTTGTGGACGTGTTCCTGCCCAATGCGGTGGAGGCATGCGCGTTGGCACACACCGATGACGTGGAGACCGCGCTGCGCACGCTCGCGGCGATCGGGCCCACGGTCATCGTGAAACACGGGCGCGAAGGGTGCCTGGCGCTCGATGGCGAGCGCGTCGTGCGCGTCCCTGCATTCACCGTCGCCGCCGTGGATACCACCGGTGCCGGGGACAATTTCAATGCGGGCTTCCTGTATGCGTGGCTGCGTAGCCAGCCGCTGGCGCATTGCCTGCGCTGGGCCGCCGCGTGCGGGGCCCTGTCGACGCGAGCGCTCGGGGGTACCCCCGCGCAAGCCGGTGTGGCTGAGGTGCGTGCGCTCCTGGAGGCGTGTCCATGATTACCGTCGCCGGCTTCAATAGCGCCATCGATCGCCTTGTCGACGTAGGCACCTTGCGGGCCGGCGAAGTGAACCGATCCAGCCCCGCTGATGAGCGGCCCGGTGGCAAGGGCGTGCATGTCGCCCAGACGCTGGCGGCTTTGGGCCTCCCGGTCACGCTTGTCGGCTTGTGCGATGACGCACACGCGGCAGAGTTCAACGAGCGCCTGCGCCTGCGCGGCGTCGATTTTCGTGCCGTGCGCTCGCCGGTGCCGCTACGCCAGTGCCTCGCCATTCGTGAGGCGGGCGGCCGTATCACCGAGGTGCTGGAGCGCAGTGACGATCCGGGTGAGGACACCCGTTTCGTACTCGACCAGGTACTTAGGCATTGGGCGTTGGAAAGCGACGCCGTGGTATGCACCGGCAGCCTGCCACCGGGATTTGATCCGGCCTACTACGCCGGGGTTGCCAGCGAGCTGGCGCTGCCCTGCGCGATCGACGCGAGTGGCGACGCGTTGCGCCTGGCCGCGGAGGCGTCGCCCTGGGTACTGAAGCCCAATGCGGCAGAGGCAGCGGATCTGCTCGGCGCGCCCGTGAACACGATCGGCGATGCCGCAGCGGTCGCACGTGCGCTGCACGCGCGAGGCGTACGGCATGCCGTGTTGACGCTGGGCGGGCAGGGTGCCGTGGCGGTGAACGAGCACGGCGCCTGGCAAGCGGCGCTGGAGGTGCAAGGTGTACGCAACACAGTGGGCTCCGGGGATTGCTTCCTTGGCGGCCTCATCGCGGGGCTGACCCGGGGTGAGGGCCTTGCCGATGCGTTACGCCTCGCCGTCGCCTGCGGTGCCGCCAATGCGCTGGGCGAAGAAACAGGATTCGTAAGGCTCGAAACGGTGGACGGCCTGCGGCCGCTCGTCCGTGTCGAGCCACTGGATGTGTAGTTAACGAGCTTGGGAGAGAGTGGATGGGGAAGGCAGGGTTTCGGATACGTGCATTGGCAGCGGCATGCGCGGTGACGCTGGCGCCGCTGGCGGCGGCGGATGAGTTCGGCAAGGGCGCCATGACACTGGCCTGGCAGGTCGCCGAGGGCAAGGTCACCAACGTGGTGGCCACCGACCACATCAACCAGCGCGAGCTTCCCATCGCCGTGCCGTTCCAGCTCACGATGGCCGATGGCAGCGTGCTGGGCCCCAACGATTTCCGTATTACCGGCACGTGGCGCACCGAAACACTGAAAGCCGACACGAAGGCCTCGCGGGGCTCGGAGCGGTTGCCCGGCCAGGTGTTGAAGGCCAGCTTTACCGACGCAGGCGGGCGCTTCCGCGTGGACGTGGCCTGGGTGCAGCGCGATGGTTCCGATTACCTGCGTGAAGTGGTGACGATCAGTGCGCTGAAGGCGGATGAGTCGGTCCAGCGCGTGGACCTGCTGCAGGCGAAGATCCCCGATTCAGAGGTGGTCGGCAGTGTTGACGGCTCGCCGGTCATTTCTGGCCACGACTGGCTGGGCTTCGAGAACCCGCTGTCGAAGAGCCTGGTGAGCGGTGGCACGAAGGTGCAGATGTGGGTGGAACGCGAACTACCGCTGCGCAAAGGCACCTCGGTCACGTATTCGGCGGCCATCGGCGCCACCCACGATAACCAGCTTCGTCGCGATTTCCTGACCTATATCGAACGCGAGCGCGCCCACCCCTACCGCACGTTCCTGCATTACAACTCGTGGTATGACATCGGTTACTTCACGCCGTACACCGAGCAGCAGGCGCTCGAGCGCATTCACCACATCGGCGATGAGCTGGCGACGAAGCGTGGCGTGACGCTGGATTCGTTCCTGTTCGATGACGGCTGGGACGACTACAGCGGCAGCTGGGCGTTCAGTAAGGATTTCCCGCACGGCTTCAAGCCGCTGGCCGAGGCCGCCAGGGCGTACGGTGCGGCGCCGGGCATGTGGCTGTCGCCGTGGGGTGGTTATGGCCCGCCCTCAAAGGAGCGCGCAAAGCGCGCCGGCGAAGCTGGCTACGAGATCGTCGACAAGGGCATGGCACTTTCCGGGCCAAAGTATTACCAGCGCTTCCACGATGTGACGATGGCGCTGGTGAAGGATAACGGCGTCAATCAGTTCAAGTTCGATGGCACCGGCAACGCCAACAAGGTGTTCCCGGGCAGCGTGTTCGATAGTGACTTCGATGCCGCGATCCACCTGATCGACGACCTGCGCACGGCCAAGCCGGATCTCTTCATCAACCTCACCACCGGCACGCTGGCCTCGCCGTTCTGGCTGATGTACGCCGATTCGATCTGGCGCGATGGCGAGGATGATGAACTGGTCGGCGTGGGCAGCAAGCGCGAGCGCTGGATCACGTACCGCGACCGCGAGACGTACCACAACATCGTGGAGAAGGGTCCGCTCTTCCCGCTGAACTCGCTGATGCTCCACGGGATCATCTACGCGCGGGAGAACCGCAAGCTCAACACCGACCCGGGGCACGATTTCGCCAACGAAGTGCATTCGTACTTTGGCAGCGGCACGGCCTTGCAGGAGCTGTACATCACGCCGGAACTGCTTTCGACCGATGACTGGGACACGCTGGCGGAAGCCGCGCGCTGGTCGCGTACGAATGCCGGCGTTCTCCGCGATACGCACTGGGTCGGCGGCGATCCGGGCCGGCTGGATGTGTATGGCTGGGCTTCGTGGACGCCTGCCAAGGCCATCCTGACCTTGCGTAATCCCTCGGATAAGCCACAGGCATTCGTTGTCGACCTGGACCGCCAGCTTGAACTGCCGCCAGGCGCAAAGCGCCACTTCCAGGCCCGCAGCCCGTGGAAGGTGGATGCAGGCAAGCCGGCGCAGTCGCTGGGCGCCGATACGCCCACCACGATCACGTTGCAGCCGTTCCAGGTGATGACTCTCGAACTAACGCCGTAACCACAACCACGCCCCCGTGCCACGGGGGCGTCCACATCGCTCATCTCACGCGCACGCCGGGGGGGCATGGTCGCGAGGGAGGAGTGTTGCCTAAAAATGGGGAGAGCAGGGCATGAAGTATCGCAAGCGTGTTCTGGCCGCGGTGATCGCGGCGGGCCTGGCCAGCGGGGGTGCGCTGGCACAATCGACCACTGGCACGATCAGCGGCCAGGTGGCACCGGGCACGGGCGACACCGTGCACATTGAAAGCGGCACGGGGTTCCAGCGTGATGTACCGGTGGATGCGCGTGGCCGCTATGCCATCGCGCAGTTGCCGCTGGGCAACTACACGGTATCGCTGCGCAAGGCGGGCGCGACGGTGCAGAGCCATCAGAACGTGGCGTTGCGGGTCGGTGCGGCGACCGATGTTTCCTTCGCGGCACCTGCCGCGGCCTCCGAGACCCAGAACCTGGAGGGCGTGTCGGTATCGGCCAGTGCGTTGCCGCCGATCGATGTGGCCAGCGTCGATTCGCGTACGGTCATTACCTCGCAGCAGCTGGCGAAGCTGCCATTGGGCTTCAATGCCGAAGCCGCCGCCCGCCTGGCCCCCGGTGTGGTTGGTAACGCGGGTGGCTTCACCGGGCCCACCGGCCAATCGCTGATCAGCTTTGGTGGCTCCGCAGCCAACGAGAACGCGTACTACATCAACGGTTTCAACACGACGGATCCCCTGCAGGCGGCCGGTGGCCTGACGCTGCCTTACGGCTCCATCGACCAGCAGGAGGTCTACACAGGCGGTTACAGCGCGCAGTACGGCCGCTCCGATGGCGGCGTGTTGAATATGGTGGGCAAGCGCGGCACCAACGACTGGCACTTCGGCGGCAAGCTCAGCTGGGATCCGGCCTCTTTGCGCGCTTCATATGACAACACGTACTACCAGAATGGCCTGCCACCCGTGCCCGTGGCGGGCAACCTGTATTCCCCGCGCAGCAAGAACAGCAACTGGAACACGGTATACGACGCGTATGTCGGCGGCCCGCTGATCAAGGACAAGCTGTTCTTCTTCGCCTCCGGCGAATGGGCCAAGAGCGAGGGCGACAGGCTCGGCGCGGTGACATCGACCAGCCCGTACACTTCGTACGAGTACAAGATGCCGAAGTGGTACGGCAAGCTCGACTGGAATATCTCCGATAGCAATATCCTTGAAGTGACCGGCGCATCGAACACCCGCGAAACCAGCGGGGATATCTACAAGTACGATTTCAACGCATTGCAGCGCGGCGACGAGATAGGTCACGCCGATACCATCAAGACGGGCGGCAACCTGTGGACCGCCAAGTACACGGGATACCTTACCGATACGCTCACCCTGAGCGCGCAGTACGGCAAGATGCACACGCTGAACTACGAAGCGCCGGTCGGCTACAACGAAGCGCTGACCTACGTGAGTGGTACGGAGAACCAGAACCCCGCGTTCACCGGCGGCTTGCCGCGGACGGCGGGGCAGACGGTATCGAGCATCTACGATCCGAACCAGGGCAACCGCTCGAACAACCTGCGGGTGAGCCTGGCCTGGCAACTGGGTGATCACACGATCACGGCCGGTATCGATAACCTCAAGGCCACGGCCGAAGACCAGGGCGCGCGTACGTCAGGCCCGGGATACTCGTGGTCATACGGGTTCACGACATTGCCCGGCAATAGCCCGGCGCCCAGCCTGGGTGTGGCGCCGCCGAACAGCACGCCCGACGGCGCAGGCGGCTACTACGTGATGAAGAACGTCTCCTCGGCGGTGGCCACCGTGCGCACGACTGAGCGGGCCCAGTACATCGAAGACCAGTGGCAGGCCACTGACCGCCTGCTATTGTCGCTGGGCCTGCGCAACGACCAGTTCACCAACTACAACAGCGATAGCCAGCCGTATATCACGCAGACGAAGCCGCAGTGGGCGCCCCGTCTTGGCTTTAGCTGGGATGTGGAAGGCGACGCTTCGTTCAAGGTGTACGGTAACGCGGGGCGCTATTACCTCGGCTCGCCGCTGGCACCGGCCCTGAGTGCGGCAGCCGGCTACACCAGCACTACCCAGTACTTCACCTACTCGGGCATTGGCGCCGATGGCACGCCCTCGGGCCTCACTGCCTTGTCCGGGCCGGTGTCGGCCAATAACGCGTTTGGCGTCCCGCCCGATCCGCGCACGGTGACCGCGAAAAGCCTGAAGTCCGAGTACCAGGACGAATACATGCTGGGCTTCAGCAAGAGCATCGATAACCGTTGGGTCTACGGTGCCAAGCTTTCCCGGCGCGTACTGCGTACTGGCATCGATGATTTCTGCGACGTGGACCGGATCACGAATGCGGCAGCGGCACAGGGCATCACCGCGGCGTCGGTGAATAGCTGTTACCTGATCAACCCCGGCAAGGCCAACACGTTCGTGGTGCTGGATGACGCGGGCAATGCCCACGATGTAAAGCTCAGCAATGCGGAGATGGGATTCCCGAAGATCAAGCGTAACTACTATGCGCTGGATACCTTCCTGGAGCATCCCTTCGATGGCTCGTGGTATGGCCGTGTCGACTACACGTACTCGCGCAGCTACGGCAATACGGAAGGCCTGACCCAGTCGAACGTGCAGTCTGATGGTCCGTCGCAGTCGGAGGACTGGGATTTCCCGGCGCTGATGGTCTACAGCAACGGCCTGCAGGGTAACAACCACAAGCATCAGCTGAAGATGTACGGGTATTGGCAGATCAACCCGGAGTGGATGGTGTCGGGCAATCTGTCGCTTATTTCAGGCAGCCCCTCCACTTGCCTGGGACTGTTTGGCAGCGATAACTCCGACCCTGCCGGCTACAACTCCAACTACCACTTCTGCGATGGCCGCCCAGCGCCCCCGGGCTCAACCGGCAATATGCCGTGGCAGCGGCAGCTCGACCTGGGCCTGCACTGGACGCCTGCCTTCGCCGACCACAAGCTGGGCCTTAACCTGGACGTGTTCAACGTGACTAACGAACAGGCTGAGCTGAGCATCAACCCGCACTACTACCAGGACGCCACGGGCTCACCCAACCCGCTCTACCGCACCCCGCTCTACCTTCAGGACCCCCGCTACGTGCGCTTCTCCATCACCTACGACTACTAAGCCAGCAGGTTGAAAGCCCTTGTAGGAGCGCGCTTGCGCGCGATCGATCTAGCCGCAAGCACCCATCGCGCGCAAGCACGCTCCTACAAGGATGCCGGAACTTTTAGTTACTCCAGCGACGACGAGGTGATGGGACAGTCACCGCGAGGGGAATGGGGCCCAGCCCGACGCCGCACAGAACTGGTTCATCTGCTTCTCGAGGTTCAAGATCGTGTTCGATGCCTGGATGCTGGTGGTGACTTCGAGGTTTGTTTTTAGCAGCCAATAGCGTCCATGCGCGGTCCAGTGTCTGATCTTGAGAAGATCGGAAAAACTTCCAATGGTCATTGCGAGGCCCGGGGTGTTCAGTGCGTTGCCTGCGAGTTTCCATTCATCGAGAATCCCTCGTTCATAGAGCGGTACTTGCCACGTACGTTGAGATTTGGCGAACAGGATTTTCAGGCGGCCACCGAGGAAGCCATTAGCAGAGGAATTGTTTGATCGGAAAGCTGCGTCCAGCCGTATCCTCGCTTCCATTGATGCAATCAGTGTGAGTATGGCGGCAATTTCTATCTCGCGTTTGCTTGACGCAAAGTAGGCATCAATCTGATTTAGCGTGGAGTGTGGCGTGATGACCTCGGCTGCCGAAGTGCCCAAGGGTCGAGCGTGGATCACGGCGTGTTTCGCTTCCAGCAGCTCGCGATCGATTCCCGACTCACACACCTTGTGCCATGCGACGATGCTGCCAGGGTCGGTTCTGGATGGATCAGAGAAAAGCATGGTCAGGACTCAATGCCCAGGATGTTGAGCAAGGTGTTCTGAAACGCGTGCTGATCGAGAGGAATCAGCGCTGTCCGCGACTGTGCGTTCGCCAGGTGCCATGACGACTCGACCCATGCCGGCTGGGTCGTTGGCGTGCCCGAATGTATGAGTAAAAGCATGGCATCGCCGGCGGGTCCTTTCAGGTCCACGCGACCCACTGCGCCGACGATAAGTGTGCCTTGCGGTACGATCTCGACCGACTCGCCGCCTACGCGGATCACACCCTGCGTGACAGGGTACGTGCCGATGAAATCTTCCTTCAGGGTCAGGGTCCCGCAGACGAGTTCTGCGGTCCCGTCGTCGAGGAGCGGCGCGATCCAGTGGGCGATGGATTGGAAAAGCTCTTCGACACGTGACTTCCACCAGGTCCGTCTTGCATCCCAATCAATCGAAGGTTTAGCCGTTCGCTCCTGAGCAAAGTGTCGAAGTTTGCTGCTGAAGTCGTCATCTGACATGCGGAGGGCTTCCATGGGGTGGTCTCAGCGGCGCCTTGGCGGGGCTGGACAGTCTGGCTGAGTCGCTACGTCTTGATTGTAGGGCTTTTCTTCCCACGGGGTGAGCGTGCCTCGCGTCCGAATGTAATCCCTGACGCAGGCCTAATAGCGCAAGCGCGTGCTATTCTTATGGGCTATTCACGCTATCTGAGTCCTCCCCGGTGCTTACGCCACCCTGATCCACCGCCGTTTCCCCTGTAACGGCCGCGGCCACTGGCCGCGGGGTTGACGCTTGCCGCGCGTTCCGCCGGCGCATCTGGAAAACATACCCATGCATACCACCCGTTGGAGCCAGCAATGGTTCTTCAATGTGCGTGGCGACGTCCTTTCGGGCCTCGTCGTCGCGCTTGCCCTTATTCCCGAAGCCATCGCCTTCTCGATCATCGCGGGCGTGGATCCCAAGATCGGCTTGTACGCCTCGTTCTCGATGGCGGTGGTGATCGCATTCGCCGGCGGGCGCCCGGCCATGATCTCGGCCGCCACCGGCGCCATGGCCCTGCTCATGGTGGGGTTGGTGAAGGAGCACGGCCTGCAGTATCTGTTCCTCACCACGATCTGCACGGGCCTGATCCAGATGGCTATCGGTGCGCTGAAGCTCGGTTCGCTGATGCGTTTCGTCTCGCGTTCCGTGGTGACCGGCTTCGTCAACGCGCTGGCGATCCTGATCTTCCTGGCTCAGTTGCCGGAACTGGTGGGGGTGGCCTGGATGGTCTATCCCATGTGCGCGGCAGGTCTCGCGATCATCTACCTGTTCCCGTATGTGACGAAGGCGGTACCTTCGCCGCTGGTGGCCATCGTCGTGCTCACGATTGTCGCCGTCGTGTTCCGCATGGATATCCACCGCGTGGGCGATATGGGCGCACTGCCTGATTCACTGCCACGGTTCCTTTGGCCCGATGTGCCGCTGAACCTGGATACGCTGCAGATCGTGCTGCCGCATGCCTTGACCATGGCGGTGGTGGGCCTGCTCGAGTCGATGATGACCTTGCAGATCGTCAATGACATGACCGATACGCGCTCGGACAAGAATCGTGAGTGCGTGGGCCAGGGCCTGGCGAATATCGCCACGGGCATGATCGGCGGCATGGCGGGTTGCGCGATGATCGGCCAATCCGTGATCAACGTAAAATCGGGCGGTCGTGGGCGTCTTTCGACACTCGTAGCTGGCGTGGTGCTGCTCATCCTCGTGGTGTTTGGCGCGCCCTGGGTCAGCCAGATCCCGATGGCCGCGCTCGTCGCCGTCATGATCATGGTGTCACTGAGCACCTTCAGCTGGCGCTCGCTGGCTACGCTCCGTTCGCACCCCACCTCCAGCAGCGTAGTCATGCTGGCTACAGTGGTGGTTACCGTGTGGACCCATGACCTTGCCCGGGGCGTACTGACCGGGGTGCTGCTCTCGGCCGTCTTT
This sequence comes from Luteibacter sp. 621, assembly GCF_050435445.1. NCBI lineage: Bacteria > Pseudomonadati > Pseudomonadota > Gammaproteobacteria > Lysobacterales > Rhodanobacteraceae > Luteibacter > Luteibacter sp. 621. The sequence continues at coordinate 41,559 of NZ_JBNDKI010000021.1, forward strand.
TTTGCCACGAAGGTGGGGCGGCTGCTGGATGTGGATAGCTCGCTCTCCGGTCAGGGCGAACGCACGTATTCGGTCAAAGGGCAGATTTTCTTCGCGTCATCCGAGGCGTTCGTCGAGGCGTTCGATGGGCATGAGGATGGCCTTTCTGGCGTGGTCATCGACGTCGAGGAGGCCCACTTTTGGGACCTGACCGCGGTGGGGGCGCTAGACAAGGTGGTGCTCAAATTCCGTGATCGCGCTATACCGGTTGAGGTTCGCGGGCTGAATCGTGCGAGCGCCACGCTGGTCGCGCGCCTGGGTACCCACGATAAGGAAGACGCCCGTTCGGCACCGGGACATTGACGCCGCAGGTTTTCGTTCGGCTTTGATGTAGCAGAATAGAGGCCATGAAGCCCCGGAGGTCCCTGTGAACATCATCGTGGTCGAGGACGACGAACGGCTGGGTGCCGCGATCAAGCGCGCACTGGAGCAGCTCACCCACGTGGTGATGTGGCTGCGCACGGGTAACGAGGCGCTGGAGGCGCTGCGCCAGGAGAGTGTTGACCTGGTCCTGCTCGACCTTGGGCTGCCGAATAAGGACGGGGTCCAGGTGCTGCGCGAGGCGCGCCGGGCCGGGATCCGCACGCCCGTTCTCGTGGTCACGGCACGTGACAGCATCGAGGCCAGGGTGGAAGGGCTCGATGCTGGCGCGGATGACTATCTGGTCAAGCCGTTTCACCTGGACGAACTGGCCGCGCGCATTCGTTCCATCGCTCGCCGCGCCCAGGGCCTGGCCGATAACCTGATCGAGGCTGGCCCCTTGCGCCTTGATGTGGGCCGCATGGAGCTACTGATGGCCGGCGAGCGCGTGGACCTGACCCGGCGCGAATTCGCCCTGATGCATGTGCTGATGGAGCGGGCAGGGCGCATTGTCCGCCGCGATACCATCGAGAGTTCGGTCTATGGCAGCGAATCCGACGTAGGGCCGAACGCACTGGAAGTGCTGGTGCACTCGCTCCGTCGCAAGCTGGGGGCCGATAGCATCCGCACGGTGCGCGGTTTCGGCTACATGGTGCCGGCCGATCCTGCGTGAGCGACGGTTCGCTCCAGCGGCGGCTCCGCCGGCGTGTTGCCGTGGCCGTTCTCGCGGTGCTGCTGCCGCTCGGGCTGTTGGCCGCCTACCGGACCATCTCCGAACTCAACGAACTCTCCGACGTACGGCTGCGCCAGACGGCGGAGACCCTTGATGCGTTGTTGCGCCAGACCGGCGTCATGGCGGTGCAGAATCACGCGCGGCTTGAAGCGCTGCCCTCGGTACCGGTGATCGCGAATGGCGTAGGGCCGGCGTCGACCTATGAAGCCGAAGTGGGTTACCGGGTCACCGACAGGGATGGCGATCCGATCCTTATCACCGACAACATGCGCGAACTGCCCCGCGACCTGCCTGCAGATGGCAAGGTGGTATCGCTCGAAGTGCGCCGCCGCCGCTGGCACGTCTACACACGCATGGATCCGACGCTGGGTGTCACGATCAGCGTGGCCGAACGGCACGACACGCGCCGTGACGTGACCAACGCCGTGGCGATGGAACGGACGCTGCCCATCCTGATCGGCTTGCCGTTGTTGTTTATCGCCCTGCGCTGGGCGGTACGGCGGGGGCTGCGGCCGCTCGCAAAGCTTGCTACGTTGCTTGCCAGGCGTAAGCCCGGCGCCCGTGAGCCGGTCGTGGTGGCCGATTCACCACGCGAAATCGCGCCCATCGTGGATGCACTCAATGCGCAGATTGACAGCATTGAAGCCGCCCTGGATCGCGAGCGCCGCTTCAGCGCCGATGTGGCCCATGAGCTGCGGACGCCGATCGCCGCGACCATGATCAACCTCGATAGCGCAGTAGCGTTCGGCACGGCGGGGACATCGCCTGCATCATTGCCTGATGCGCTGGCCAGCCTGCGTCAGCTCTCACGCCGCACGGAGCAACTACTGGTACTGGCCCATCTGGACGACCACGCGCACCTGCCGCTCGTGCGGGTCGAACTGCAGCGCGTCGCTCGCGACGTTCTCGCCGAATGGTCCCCGACGGTCGATTGCACCCGCTTTACGCTGACGGTGCGCATGCCGGATGAACCGGTGACGGTCATGGGTTACCCGGAGGCTCTCGCCGCGATGCTCCGGAACCTGCTCGAAAACGCCGCGCGGCATGTACCCGCGAACGGCCGGTTGATGCTGGTGATCGAAGCCCGCGATGGTGAAGCGATGATCGACGTGGTCGATGACGGACCGGGCATTCCGACCGAACGGCGTGATGCCGTGTTCCGGCGCTTCCATCGCGAAGCGACCGGCCTGGGCGATGGGTTTGGCGTGGGCCTTTCCATCGTGCAGCGCGTGGCACAGCTGCACGGCGCCGTCGTAAGCCTGGATGACGCGCCGTGGGGACGTGGTTTGCGGGTGCGTGTCCGCCTGCCGCTCGCCGTGCGTACGGTACAGGATGGGTGAGCTAAGCGAAGGTGCCTTTGCTCGTGAGGATCGTGGCGACCCGCGCCGCCGTGCGTTCCGGGCAGCCATCCTCACAGGGCACGGCAGCGTTCCCGTCGCCAAAGGGTGCGTACCGTTTTGGATCCGTGCGGTTGAACAGGCCAATCGTGGTGGCACGTGTCGCAGCGGCAAGGTGCATCACGCCGCAATCGGCACTGATGTAAGTGCCCGCGGCCTCGATAAAGGCAGCAAGTTTGCGCGGGTCGCTCGTGAAGTAGGTGGGGTAGGCGTTGTCCAGCCGTGACATGCCGTCGGCCGCGACCAGTTCAACGATCCGGCGCTCGCCGATGCCCGCCGTGAGCACGGCGATAAAGCGTTGCCACCACGCAGTGTCGTGGCGCTTGGCGCCCGTGGCGTTCGGGAAGATGGCGAGGACAGGGGCGGTGCTGCCTTCGGGCCCTGCGCGCAGGACGCGCTGCAGTGTCTCCATGCCGGTGGTGCGTTCGGTATCGCGCAAGCGCAGGTCGAGCGATGGCCAATCCGCAGCAGGCATACCCAGTGCCACGCGTAACGCGTGCACCGGGCGCATCGCAAAGTGCGCAGGCGCGCCCGGCGTGCCATCGACGCGTACCTGGAACCGCGCCTGCGCCATGCTGGAGGCGATGCGCCCGGACGACGAGCCGGACGCGGCATCGATCACCAGATCGTAGCGTTTCGTGCGCAGGCGGCTGATGGTGCGGGCGGTGGCGATAGGCCTGCGCAGGGCACGCCGGTCCAGAAGAAAGAGTTCACCGATCGAGGGATAGCCCGCGAACACACTTTGCGTTGCGCCTCCTGAGCCGAGGATGTCGACTTCAGCGCCGGGAAAACGCGCCTCCAGTTCGGCGATCAGCGGCGTCACCATCAAGGTGTTGCCTAACCGGTGGTTCGGCCGGCACACGAGGATGCGCTGGATGCCGCCCCGCGGCAGTTCGCCTGGGGCGACCAGGTTGGCCGCATGCGGAAATACCCGCTTCGCCATCCACGCGGCAGCTTGCCGGCGAAATGATTGCAGTCGTCCATGCATGGGCGTGCGCTTCCCGTCCGGGGAGGTCGCGGTGCGTGAAGCGGCGGCGATCATGGGCATGCAGATTCCGGTGGCGCGGAGGGAGTGAGCGTTGCGCACACCTTGCCGTCGTCACCTTAGAGCCTCCTGTCAGCCGTATGACAGGATGCTTACTTAGTACGGCCTTAGATGAACGATCGCGTGATGCACAGGGTCAAGCCGAAGCTCCCGCTAAGGTCGCGCCGCGATGCTGCCCCGCTTCATGGAGGCGTTGCATGTTCCTGGTCGTACTTTTCATTTGCACGGTGGCGGCGTTCGCGGTTAGTGCTGTCAGTGGCGGCGGTGCCGGCCTGGTGTTGATGCCAGTGCTAAGGATGGGGCTCGGCATGGAGCAAGTGCCGGTCGCGCTATCGCTGGGCAGCGCAGCCAGTTCGATCGCACGTATCGGCGCGTTCTGCCGGCACATCGAGTGGGGGATCGTGCGCTGGTTTGTTCCGTGTTCCTTGCCGGGCGCGCTCATGGGTGCGTGGCTTCTCCAGTACGTGAGTCCCGCCTACGCACAATGGATGGTTGGCCTGTTCCTTGTGGCGAACTTCCCCATGCTGTGGCGCAAACCGCAGCGTGGCGTTGCGCAGCGTGCCCCGGCACGGCCGCTGCTGGTTTGCGTCGGGGTACTGGCGGGAGCGGTTTCCGGATTTACGGGCGCGGTTGGTCTGCTGTTCAACGGCTTCTACCTTCGCTACGGCCTGTCGAAAGAGCACCTGGTGGCCACGCGCGCGGCCAACGAGATCGCACTGCATGGTGTGAAACTGGCGATCTATGCGTATTTCGGTCTGGTGACAGGCGAGTCGCTTGTCGCGGGCGGGGTCCTTGGTGCGGGGGCGATCGCCGCGACACTTGGCGTGCGTTACGTGCTTCCGCTGATCAGCGAATCCGTGTTTCGCCGGGTGGGCTACGCCTCCATGGTGATTGCCGGCACCGCGATGCTGCTAGGCGCGGGTAGTGAGTTGGTCGCACGCCATGGGCTTGCGGTCGAGCCGCGACGTGTCCACGGCGGCGTCGATGCCCGTATCCATGGGTTCGGGCGCGTGGCCACGCTGGAGCTTCGCCGCGATGAAGCCCCGGAAGTGGAGTACGAGGTGGCGTTGTCGGCATTGCCCGAGGGGTTACGCGCCCGCGCGGAAGCGTTGGCTGCGGATGCCGATCACGCGATGGTCGAGGTGGTTCACTCGCTCACCCGCCGGCGCTTCGAGCTGCACGTCTGGCGGGGTGACGTCATGGAGAAGTACAAGCTCTAGCCGCGCGGTCCCAGTCGTGACGGATCCGCCTGCAGCTTGCTGTACGCATGGAGCACATCGGCAGCATTGGCCTGGTCCGCCGCCGAGCCGGGGTGCCGTGCATTTTCCGTCAGCAGCGGCAGAAGGTCGCGCGTGGCTTCCTGGTGTGCCGGTGTATCCGTGTCATCAACCAGCTGGCCGACCATGTACTTGAGTACGTGCGTATCCTGGCTGGCATCGTGGCTCACGGAGGCGGTAATCAGCTTGCCCTTGGCGTACGCGATATTTGTACTGGCGTGCGCGGAGTCGTCGATCGTCGTGTAGTTGTAGTTCTGCGAGCCGAGCTTGTCGGTGAGGTTGAGGGGTGTGTCTGGCCACGGCGAGGTGTGGAAGCTCGCGGTCAGGTGGCTGGTTTGCGATTGCGCGATGTGGCGGTCACTGGCGTTGCGTCCGCTGAGCGTGGTGGATTGGGACGCGTCGTAGTTGAACGTATCCAGTTCGCTGCCTTGCCGTGGGTTGGACGCCTGGGTTGCCTGCGAGATGGATACATCGAAATCCGCGAGCCCCGTTAACAACGCATGATCGTTGCCCGAGAGGCCGCGAACGCTGGCCCGCGTTGCCGCGTCCGAGGGTGATGGCGGGTAGTTGCTGTTGAGTTGGCTGAAGCCATCCTTGAACAGGCTTACCAGCGACGCATCGGCATGCCCGCGTCGCGCAGCGGCATCGATCTGGTCAAGGTAGCTGGCCACCGAGGCATCGCGCTGCGCACGATTGCCCCAGGTCGCGGGGTTGCTCATGTCGAGGTCCAGCGCGATTGAGCCACCTGCGCCATCGACCTTGAGCGAGCGGCTGTCGCTACCGGTGTGAAGTGCGATGGATTCGTGCACACCTGGCGCGGTGGCGATCGATGCGTTGAGGTCCACGCTGGTGAGCACCGAGGGATCGGCGGACATCAGGCCATCGAGCGAAAGCGTGGGCGGCTGCTTGCCAAGGCCATCGACGGCATCCTGGAAGGCACGGGCAAGGCCGGCCACTGCCTGCTTCTCGCTATCGGTGAGGGTTCGGTCGGAGGTAAGGCTAACGGAGAGGCCGCTCTGGGTCCCGCTCAAGGAGAGCTTGACCGTGGCGCCGCTGGCCGTGCGGATGCCAAGGCTGATGGACGCATCAGCACTACCTGTACCCGGCGCGTCGGAGACGAAATTCGCCCCATCGGTGGCAAAGCGGCCCAGCAGCGCCTGGCCAAGCCCAGCGAAAAGACCGGCGGGCTGGCTGGATGCACTGTTGCGCGCCATCAGGGCGGCGAGCGCATCGTCCGACGAGGGATCAACGGTTGCCGTCGCCGCGCCGCCATAGGTGGGGTCAGGTGCGGGCGTGCTTGCCTCGTAGACGACCGATGGCTTCATCGGCGCGTGGGTCGACGCAGCAGGCTTCGAGGTCAACGCGTAAAGCCTGTCCTGCCACGATGCGGCAGGCGAGTCTTGAGTCGTTTTCAGCAGCAGGGGATTCACAACGATCCTTCGTCTTATGGCTCCCTTGGGTAACGACGGGCGGCGCAAAAACTTGAGCCGCCCGCCAGGTCACGATCAATACGCGACTTCGAGCAGTACTTCCAGTTCCACCGGCACGCCCAGCGGCAGGCTGGCCATGCCCAGGACAACGCGAGGAGCGAGCTTGTCCTCGCCAAACACGCTGGCCATCAGCTCCGAGGCGCCGTCAGCGATCGCGGGATGCTCGCGAAAATCACCAACCGTTGCGATGTAGATGCCCAGCTTCGCGACGGCCGTCACCCTATCGAGCGAGCCCAGGAACGCTTTCGCGGCGGCCAGTGCGCTGAGGGCGGCCATTTCTGCCGCCTTGCGGCCATCGGCTACCGTCAGCGCCTCGCCTACGCGGCCCAGCAGGGGCAGGTCATGGCCCACGGCGGGTAGCATGCCGCTGAAGTACACCATGTTGCCAACGCGCACCGCTTCGACGTACTTGCCAAACGGCGACGGTGGCGGGGGGAGCGTGATACCCAGTTCCACCAGCCGCTGTTCTGCGCCAGCGGCCTGCGCTTGCGGGGCGTTCATCACCACTTACCCAGGTGGGCGCCGCCATCCACACGGAGCGCTTCGCCAGTGACGCGCGGCGCCTCGGTGACGAACACCACGGCATCGACAACTTCCTGGATGGCCGAGATGCCATGGATCGGCGAGAGCGTCGCCAGGATGTCCTTCGGGCCGTTGGCGTGCATCGGCGTATCGACGATGCCGGGGCCGACGGTGTTCACGCGGATACCCTGTTGCGCGTATTCCATGGCGAGGTTCAGTGAGGCCGACTCAATGCCACCCTTGGTGATCATGGCCACCGCGGCGGGGACGCCCGCGATCGGGTGATCGGCCAGGGGCGAAGTAATGCTGGTAATGGCGCCACCAGTACCCTGGGCAAGCATCTGCGTGATCACGCGCTGGGTCATGTACACGAAACCATCCAGGTTGATCGACAGCAGCTGGCGGTAGTCTTCTTCGGTGGTATCGGTGAACGGCTTGGCGATGAAGATGCCGGCGTTATTGACCAGGCCATCGACCTTGCCGAACGCCTTCACGGCGGCCTTCACGACGGCTTCGGCGGTGGCGGCGTCGGCGACATCGCCGTCCACGCGGATCAGGCGATCGGAGACCGGCAGCTCTTTCGACTCGCTGACCTTGCGCGACGTCGCGACCACGTTATAGCCGCGATCGAGGAAGGTCTTGACGAGCCCGGCGCCGATGCCCTGCGAAGCGCCGGTGACAATGATGGTTTTAGCGTTCATAAGTGACTCCGAATCGGTAGGGGAGGTGTCTTGCTGGATGGGTATCCTCCGCCGATCCGCATTACTTGATTAGACGGAAAAGTCTGGAATCTCTTTTCCATCTGTGCAAAAGTCGCGACATGCTCGACCTCAACGACATCGCGGTGTTTATCCGGGTGGCCCAGTTGGGCAGCTTCAGCCGTGCCGCCCAGGCGCTGGGCATGCCGGTATCGACCGTAAGCCGGCGGGTCACGGCGCTCGAAGATGAGTTGGGAGTCACGCTGATCCAGCGCAGCACGCGCAAGCTCAGCCTCACCGTGCAGGGCAGGGCGTATTACGAGCAGTGCAGCGAGCCGCTCAACGAACTGCATGACGCGGAGCGGGCGCTGACGCAGACACAGAAGACCGCGGAAGGCCTCTTGCGCGTATCTGTTCCGGTCATCCTGGGCCAGGCGCCCTTTTTTGAGTTCGTGTCGGAATTCATGCGCGCGTTCCCGCGCATCCGGGTGGATCTGCACATCACCAATGCCTTCCTCGATCTGATCGGGGAAAACATCGACGTGGCCATCCGCTACGGCGACCTGCACGATTCGGCGCTGGTGGCACGTCGCCTCGGCACGAGCTTCCGCTATATCGTAGCGACGCCGGAATACCTCGCCGGGCGCAAGCTCCCGCAAAAGCCGCAGGACCTGCAGGCGTTCGATTGCGTGATGATCAACGCCCGCAACAACCAGGCCGAGTGGCTGCTGATCAAGGGGAGGCACGCCGAGCGCGTGCACGTGAGCGGGCCGCTAACCAGCCGCGACTTCAATTCGGTAAGTGCGTTCGTTTATCGCGGCCATGGCGTGGGCTTCCTGCCATCGGCCTATTGCGACGAGAAGATCGCCGCGGGCGAGTTGGTGCGGCTGCTACCGGAGTGGTCATCACCGGAGTTCCCGGTGCACGCCGTCTATCCCACCCGCCGGTTCATGCCCCAGCGCCTGCAGGTATTCCTGGATGCGCTGGCGGCATGGCAAAGCCCGTCGTGGCGACGGGATTAACGGTTCAGCGGTAGCGACGGCGCGGCGGCTCATCGCGCTTGACCACGATGCGTACCGGGCGCGGCTTGCGGAGCAGGGTGATCCAGAAGGCGCCTTCAAAAAGCGCACCAGCGGCGAAGAGGAACATGGCGCCCGTGGCGAAGCCCGCGATGTAAAGGGAGGCGGCCGTGCCAAGAATCGCTGCCAGGATCGTGAAACGCTTCATTGCTGCTCCTGTCGGTGTTCGACGTGTTAGGTGAAACGTGGGGCCAGCATGGCACGAAACCCAGCCGAGCGGCTGAATCGAATGGAAAACACGACATCTAAACGTTCACGGTCGCGTGAGACGATTGCGCCAGAACATGAGTATCAAGAGTCTTATCGTCTCGCAGTTCGCGGTGGACCATGTGCACCAGCCGGGCAACACCGCCCGATGAACCCTGGAGCTGCCATGACCACTGCCTTTCGTTCCCTCCTGGAGCGCTTTGTCCGCCTCGAATCGGTGGGGCCAACCCTCATTCGCCTTGCCATCGCCATCGTCTTTATCTGGATCGGCGCATTGAAGTTCGTACCTTTCGAGGCCGACAGCATCACCCCGTTCGTAGCAAACAGCCCGGTGATGTCGTTCTTCTACGAGCACCCCACGGAATACAAGCCGCACCTGACGCGTGAAGGCCAGCTCGTTCCCGAACAACGCGCGTGGCAAGAACAGAACAACACCTATGGTTTTTCCCGCGGCCTTGGCGTCGTTGAACTGACGATCGCCGCCCTTGTGCTGTCGTTCCCGTTCTCGAAGCGACTCGGGCTGCTGGGCGCGTTCCTCTCGTTCGCCACGACCGTCGTAACGCTATCGTTCCTGATCACCACGCCTGAAGCATGGGTGCCTGCACTCGGCGATGCACAACACGGCTTCCCGTACCTCTCGGGCGCCGGGCGCCTGGTGCTGAAGGACACCCTCATGATGGCCGGCGCGTGGGTCATCGGCATCGATGCCGCAAAGCGGATCCTGGCCGAGAAGCGTCGAGCGTCCTGAGCGTGCGTGGTAAACCGCCACCTATGCAGGTGCCCATTCAAAGGCGTCGACGTAAGTGGTGTCGCGAGACCCGCTATTACCTTGATGGCGCAACCACCAGTTGTGCCACACGCGGTCCGAGAGTTGCTTCGATCATGCGCCGGTCACGCGATCATCGCTGAGCACGGAACGTGATGACCGTGCTCCTGGTGAAGGATCTTCATCCATGCAAAAGGACTAGCAATGAACGAATACGAACGCAAACTGGAAGCGTCGCTCAAGGGTAACCACGAGATCCTGATGTGCATTCCTGGCGACGGTCAGGTGGAAGGCGGTTGGATTGACCGTTGGCTGGGCTCCTTCTTCCGGTCCGGCATCTAAGAAGTGGGCGCGTGCTTAGCACGCGCCCACCTAGTTACCCAGCGCGACGATAAAAATGACAAACGAATCCTTGCTGAGACAACACCTGGAACCTGTTGTCTCGTGGCTATATGCCGACTCTCCGATCTGGACTTGCGTTGGCCTGTTCGGAGGCTTCCTCTTCAGCAGCCGCTTCCTGATCCAATGGCTGCGCTCCGAGCGCAAGGGACGAATCGTCGTTCCTTCCGCGTTCTGGCACCTCAGTTTTTGGGGGAGCCTTGTATCCCTCGTCTACGCCGTCCATCTGGACAAACTCCCTGTCATTCTCAGCTACGTGTTTTTGCCTGCCCTCTATGGAAGAAATCTGTGGCTGCTCAAAAAGTCGAGGTAGAGCATTGTTTGACCCGGGTAATACGTAGAGTGTGTGATGGTGGTCACGTTTTGGTGCTAGCGTAAGAACTCGCGTGTCCGGGCAGGCGGACAGGTCCGTGCCTTATCCCTTGGGGGGGGATGGGGCGTCCTCGGCGCAGGTCGTGGGGAGAGCACGCGTGGTGGCGCAACGGTCGACGGCGCAGGCGGTCCGCTACCGGGCCTTTATCAGCTACAGCCACCGGGACAAGACCTGGGCGGCGTGGCTGCATCGTGCGCTGGAAACGTACGCCGTGCCGCACCGGCTCATCGGGCGCGTCACGGATCGTGGGGCCGTGCCCAAACGCCTGGTGCCTATCTTCCGCGACACCGATGAACTGGCCACCGCGCGCGACCTGGGTAAGGAAGTAAGCGATGCCCTTGCGCAGTCGGCATGCCTGCTGGTCGTGTGCTCCCCCGAGGCGGCACTGTCACGTTGGGTCGACGAAGAAATCCGCACTTACCAACGCCTCGGCGGCGCGGAACGCATCTTCTGCCTGGTTGTGGCGGGTGAGCCCAACGCAAGCCGGATGACCGGGCGTGGCGCAGAGGAATGCTTCCCGCCGGCACTAAGGCAGCGCTACGACGCGGAAGGCAACCTCACCGATGATGTGATCGAGCCCTTGGCGGCCGATGTGCGTCTCGGTGGTGATGGCAAGCACGACGCCCTCTGCAAGCTCGTGGCCGGCATGCTTGGCGTCGGACTGGATGAGCTTAAACGCAGGGACTTGCAGCGTCGGGCCCGGCGAGCCGTCGCGATATCGACCGTTGCCGTAGCTGTGATGATCGTTACAACGATTCTTGCGATCAGCGCGACCATCGCGCGCCGGGATGCTGTAGCGGCCAGTCATGTGGCTGAGCGCAGGCAGAAGGATGCGGAAGACCTCGTCGCGTTCATGCTCGGCGACCTCAACGATAAGCTGGCGCAAGTCTCCCGCCTGGATATCCTCGAGGCGGTGGATGATCGCGCCATGGCCTATTTCCAGGCGCAGCCCACGCATGAGGTGAGTGGCAGGGCGCTGCTCCAGCGTGCCACCGCGCTCGAGAAGATCGGGAGTGTACGCCTTGACCAGGGGAGGCTCGATGCGGCCCTGGCATCCTATGAAGCTGCGCGCTCCGTAGCCGCCAACCTCACGGCGAAGGACCCTGCGAACATCCCGCGCCAGGTGTTGCTCGCGGAAATCGTCACCTTCATCGGCATGGTGCACTGGCGCCAGGCGCGGCTGGATGATGCGCAGCATGCGTTCGCCGATGCGCGCGCCACGCTTGCGCGGGCCGAACAAACGGCGCCAGAAAACAACGACCTGCATTTCCAGCTCGCCATGCTGGATAACAACATGGGCCGTGTCATGGAGGCACGGGGTGCGATCGACGAAGCCGAGAAGCACTACGGCGACATGCTCGCGCGGATGCAGCGGCTCGCGGTAGCCGAACCCCACGACGCGGACGTCGCGGAGTGGCTGGGTTCGGCGCACTACAACCTTGGCAAGGTCGCGCTGTTGCGCGGCGAGATTGCAAACGCCATTGCGCAGTACTCGGCCGACGAGGCGATCCAGGCCCGCCTCAGCAGTGCAGACCCGAAGGACGCCAATCGTAAGGACAGCTTGCTTACCGTGCAGGCGATTCTTGGGCGTGCACAGGCGCTGGCCGGCGACGTCCCGGCTGGCATGCAACGCTTGCAACGAGCGGTCGATGCAGCACACACCCTTGTGGCGCTCGATGCGACCAACACGGATGCGCAGGAGCATGTCGCGCTGTTCTCTACCCACCTGGCCCGGTTGCGACGCCTGACGGGTGACGCCTCCGCGGCACGTGAGCTGATGGCCACGGCGCTGCCCATTTTCATGGGGCTACGAAAGCAGGATGCGCATAACGCCGGCTGGCAGCGCGAATACGCCGAAGCGCGTACAGAGGAATCGTTGCAGGCCGGCCAGCGTGGCGATACAGCGCTGGCCAGGGCTAGTGCGGCGGAGGCGATGGCGGTGCTCGAGCCACTGAAGGCCGCGCAACCCGGTGATCGCGCCACGCTGCTGGCGACATTATCGGCGCACCTCGCCGCAGCGGATGTCTCGCCTGATCCGGCCGAGGCCCGCGCGCTTCGCGAAGGCGCATTGCATGATGCCGCGACGCCGACCCATGGGCAAACGGATCCCCGCCTGGTCGCGTTCCAGGTAGAGGCGATGCTTGCACTTGGACGACACGCCGAGGCCGAACCGCTCATCCGCACGCTATGGAACGCGGGCTACCGCGACCCCGCGCTTGTCCAGCAACTACGTCGCGCGCACATCGATTACCCCGTCAACCAGGCCTTCCAGCGCGAGCTGGTGGCCGCGACGGTGGGAGGCAGGTAGCAGGGACCGTTAATGATCCACCACTGCACCAGGAGAACGACATGTCCGATAAGCCCGATGACGAACCCAGCAGCGAAGATCGCCACGACCTCCGCGATAACAACCCGGATGATTCCGACAGCCCGATGCCCGCGAACCTGAAAGAGGCGCTGGTCACCAGGAAGCCAGGCATCAAACCCTCATGATCCCACTGGTCGTCGGTGTCACCAGCCATCGCGATATCGCGCCCGGCGACATCGAGCCGGTTCGCGAAAAGGTCCGGGCATTCTTCGCGCAACTCCAGGAAGATTTCCCGGGGCTACCCTTGCTCGTGCTCTCTGCGCTGGCCGAAGGAGGTGACCAGCTCGTGGCGGAAGAAGCGCTTGGGGTGGGGGCGCGACTGGTTGCGCCCTTGCCCCTGCCGCCCGAGCTGTACGTCGACGACTTCGATGACGCGGGAGTTCACGCCACCTTCGAATCGCTGCGGAAACGGGCGGAGGTGGTGCTGCTGCCGCGGTTGATGGATATACCGCGGCATATCGTGGGCTCACCGGGGGCGGCCCGCGACCGGCAGTACGCGAAGGCCGGCGTGTACATTGCCAGCCATTGCCATGTGCTGCTTGCCCTGTGGGACGGTAATGAGGCCAATGGGGTAGGGGGCACCGCGCAGATCGTGCACTACCACCTGACGGGTGGGCTGCCTGGGCCGACACTGCATCACAACCGCATGCGTCATGTGTTGGCGGGTGGCGACGAAAGCCTGCTTTACCACATCGTGTGCCCGCGCGCGGGTGAACCTGTGGCCGAGGGCCTGAACCGGTGGGAGGCAGGCTGGCGGATTGCCGAAGACATGGCGTTCCAGCCGAAGCTACCCGGGGATTTCCGCCTCATGTTCGAGCGCATGGCGGAATTCAGCGATGACGCGAAGCGCCATGCCGGCGAGATCGACGCTGCACCGCGCAGCCTGCATGGCAGCCCCTCTGGCGCCACAGCCATCATCGAAGAGGTGTTCCACCAAGCCGACTGGCTTGCCATCCATTTCCGCAAGCGCGTGGTGCTGGCGCTGCGCGCCACATACACGGTCGCCGCGCTGATGGGTATCGCGTTTACGTTCTACGCTCACCTGCCAGGCAATAATTCGCTCATCTACGGGTTCCTCCTGCTGTTCGCCACGGGCGGTTTCGTCGCGATGCTGGCAGGAAGGCGTGGATGGCATCGCAAGTACCTTGATTACCGCGCCCTGGCGGAAGGCTTGCGCATCCAGTCGTGCTGGCGCCGCGCAGGCATAGCGGCCAGCGCCGACCACGAGTTCGCGCACGATAACTTCCTGCAGAAGCAGAACATCGAACTGGGCTGGATCCGCAACGTGATGCGGGCGGCAAGCCTGTACCCGTCCACTCACCCCGAAGAGCCCGGCGACGTGAGCCTGCAGGAAGTCATTGACGAATGGGTCGGCGAATCCGGCAAGTCAGGGCAGCTGCACTACTACGAATCCAAGACCGCCGAGCGCACCGGGTTGCATCACATCACCGAGACCGTGGGCCGCATCAGTCTGTGGGGCGGCATTGCGATCAGTGTGTTCCTTGCCGTGTTCGCGCTGAGGCTCGGCGAGGAAACCAAGGTCACCCTGGTGACCTTGATGGCGGTGCTATCCATCATCGCGGCGGTTCGTGAGGCCTACGCATACCGCAAGGCCGATCGTGAGCTCATGCGCCAGTACTGCTTCATGCAGCGGATTTTCACGAGTGCGCGCTGCGCGCTCGACCGCGCCCACGACCCGGCCCAGCAACGCGCGATCCTGCACGCGCTGGGTGAAGCGGCCCTCACCGAACACGCCGAGTGGACGCTCATGCAGCGCGAACGGCAGGTGGAGCACAGCAAGCTGTAAGTTCAGATCCGGCGAGCCCGCAGGCCATCCAGGCTCCACGCACCCGCGCCCCACACGGCGAACTGGATAAGCCCGCCGGCGATCGACAGGTTCTTCAGGAAGTGGATCTGCTGGTTCGCATCATCGAAGTGAGCGTGGAAGGCGAAGGCCGTCGCGAGGGTAAACAGCGCCATGAGCCCTGCGACCAGTTTAGTGCGGTAGCCAAGCAGCAGAAGGGTGCCCAGGCCAAGCTCGACAGCGATGGCGGCGAGGTAGGCGATATCGGGCAACGGGAGGCCGGCCGAGGCGATGTACGCCTTGGTAGCCGCGGGAGCCGCCACCTTGCCGATGCCAGACACAAGGAACAGGCTGCACATGAGCAGGCGGCCAATGAATGAAACAGCGGGATAGCGATCGATGGTCACGGCGAGCTCCTGGTCCTGATGGTCGTGTAACGCTGGCATTCTGCCGTGGCGGCGCGCGCTGTCTTGTACAGGCGCGGCGTGCCGGGCAGCGCTCAGGCCACCGATGCCACAAGACCATCCTCGAACCATTCCCGCAAGAGCTGCCCAGCCACGGTAGCGATATCCGCATCGGGTTGTTGCGCCGCAAGCAATGCACACAGGTCGCCAAAGGTGCCCCCAGCCATCGCAAGGTCGAGGCAGGCGGTTTCATGCGGAGGCATGCTGACAAAGCGCGGTGCGAGGTCGCTGCGCCAGACCCTGACCGCTACGGGGGCTGGGAGAAGAGCAGGCGCTGGGTGCCCCTCCACGGTGGAAAGCGCCGACCAGATGGCCGCCGCATTCGTATGCAGGTGCCGGAAGCGTAACGAAGGCACGAACGTGAAGGTCGCCTGTTCCCAGTCGGCGACCACCACGGCCCGTAACGTCAGCGGGGAAGCATCCTGCGCATAGAACGCCTGACGCAGGGCGTGATCCAGCCACGCCAGTTCCGCTGCGGGGTCGGGTTGCACGAGCGTGTTGGCGACAAAGGCGGGAAAGCCGTGCCCGTAGTCGTTCAGGCTCCACGCCGCTGAGGGGTTGTCGTCGATATAGCCCTGGGCCAGCGCGTCGAACACCTCATCGCCCACCCACAGGGCGACCCGTTCATACGTTTCGCGCAACGCGCCGAGCAACTGGCCGCGATGGTTGTTGGCATACACACGCACGCCGCGAGGGTCGGCCGCGATGGCGCCCTCTACGCCGGCGAGCGATGCCAGCAGCGCGCGTTGCAGGTCGATCAGTTTCATGCGGCCGCAGCGATACCCGCCACATCCCGGGCCACCTGCAATTCAGCAAGCAGCTCGGCAAACGGGGGAATGTGGTCATCGCGTTCGATCATGGTGGCGACGGGCCCAAGGCGCGAAATAAAGCGCTGGTAAAGGTCCCACACTGACGTCGGCACCGGCGCATCGTGCGTATCGACCAGCAGGTCACGACCCTGGCTATGCCCCGCCAGGTGGATCTGGCGTACGCGATCCAGCGGGATGTGGTCGAGCCACTCGTCGACGCTGCGGCCATGATTGGTGGCGCTTACGACGATGTTGTTGACATCGAGCAGCAGGTAGCAACCCGTGCGCGCGCAGAGCGCGGCAAGGAACGCCGCTTCGGTCATGGAGCCCGGGAATTCGAGATACGTAGATGGATTCTCGAGCACCAGGGGCCTGCCGAGCACGTCCTGGGCAACGCGTACGTTGCGGCTCACGACATCCAGTGCTTCATCGCTATACGGCAGCGGCAGCAGGTCATGAGCCTGGATGCCGTCGACGGCGGTCCAGCACACGTGATCGGATACCCATAGCGGATCGAAGCGATCGGCCAGGCGGCGCAGTTGCTTTAGGTAATCCATATCGAGGCCATCGACCGCCCCGATATTCATGGAGACGCCATGCAGCGCGAGAGGGTAGCTGGCACGCACCTGCTCCAGCATGTGTAACGGCCTGCCGCCATCCACCATGAAGTTCTCGGAGATGACTTCAACGAAATCCAGCGGCTGCTTCGTTGCCAGTACATCCTCGTAATGCGGCACGCGCAGGCCCAGGCCAAAGCCGTGGAAGGTCGGAAGGGTGGTGGTGGTGGCCATGGTGCTCTCCGGGAAGGGCCCGGCCGCATGGTGCGGCCGGGCGCTGCGATCAGGCGGCCGGCGGGGTGGTGCTGCCGCCCTGCGCCTTGCACTCGGATACCGAGACGGCCTTGAAGCCCTGGCCCTTGCACTGGTTCTGGCCCTTGCACTCGTGGTTGCCCGATTTGCAATCCGAGGTGCCCTTGCAGGTGTTGATGCCATAACAGTGGACGGTCTTGCCGGCAGCCTGATCAGCCGCCTGTGCGGGCGCGACGATGGCAGCGGCAGAGACGGCGAGGAGGGCGGCAGCGGCGGCAATGCTGTGCGTGGCGGTTTGCATGGCGAGTCTCCGTGAAGTAATAGGTTGCCGAAGTGGCATGGATAAGTTCGTCGGCGTTGGCTGGCCGGTTACACGTGTGGCAAAAAAATTCGTGATGCCCGCATCAACGGATGCGCAGCACGTGGTCCAGCGAACAGCGGCCACCACCCCGGGCGATAAGGTAAAGGAGGATAGCCGCCCACGACAGGTGCGTCGGCCACGCGTCGGGGTAGACGAAGACCTCGATGATGGTGGTCATGCCCAGCAGCACCGTCGCTGAAAGCCGTGTGCACAGGCCTAGCACGAGGAACATGGGTACGAACGTTTCGACGTACGCCGACATGTGCGCCGCGATCTCGGGTGGAAGCAGTGGCAGCTTGTATTCGGTACGGAAAAGCTCGTAGGTGCCTTCGGTGATGGTCAGGAACCCATCGACCTTGGTTCGCCCAGACTGGAAGAAGATCGCGGCGATCGATACGCGGCAGGTCAGGGCAAGGAACGAGTGCCCGAGCAGCTTCTCGGCCTGCGTGGCGAGCGCGTTCCATCGGTCGCGGAGTGAGCGTGTGGCCGTGGGTGTCGTGGCGAGAGATTCCATGGGAAGGTCCTTCAAAGGGCGGCCAGGGCGCCGGTGGTGAGGAGGCGGGCGAAGACCAGATCAGTGCGCGCCGTGGGATAAAGGTGCAGAACATGCTCGGCGCAGGCCGCGAGCGTCGTGCCGCCCTCACAAGCATCGAGGAAGGCAAGCGTGGGCAGATCGACAAGCGCCATAGAGACGTCCATGGCCGGGCGTGTCACGAACGCGGCCTGCGGCACCCACGCCATGCCCTCGGCGACTGGGGCACCAGCACGGCTCGCCTCCCATATCGCAACCACCGGGAATCCGGACGAGAGCCACTTCGTTGCGGGGTGGGGTACCACTGCGAGCTCGCCGAGCTCATTCGGGTTGAGGTCGCGGATGGCCGATACGCCAAGGGATGGCGCATCGGCGGCGGCGTAGCTTTCCAGCCAAAGCCGGTCGAGCCGCGCCACGTCCGCGAGGTACGGCAGGTCAACGGCCGCTGGTGCCGAGGCAAGGAACTCAGGGAAGCCCGCGCCATAGGCGAGCAGCCGCGCATCACATGCGGGGTGCTCCGCAAAAAAAGCCGCCGCGGCGGAACGAAACCACGCCTGCCCCACAAGGCAGGCCACCGCGGGGAAGTTGGCCTCGAGCGCATCGATGGCGGCACGCAGCATGGTGCTCCTGTGCACCGCCATGCCAGGCTGCTGGCCGAGGCGCGTGGTGGGCACCTCGCGCCGCAGCTCGGCATGGAATTCGCGCTGGAAGGCAGCCAGTGACATGGAGCCTGCCGGTCAGCCGATCTTCGTCAGCGAGCCGTTACCCTTCGGCGTCTTGATGGCCGTGCATGTACCGGCCGGCACGTTCTTCCATGCGTTCTTCTGGTAATCGGCTTTGGCGGTACCCGCGCAGGTGGTACCCGGGCCGGCGGCGCAATCGTTCTGGCCGGCCTTGGCCACGCCCCAGCACTTCTCCACGGCGGGTTTCTTCGCGTCTTTCTGGTCATCCGCGTGAGCGACGCCGGCCACCAGGGCGGCGACCGAGAAGGCGAACGAGGCGACGTAACGAGGGGTCATGGGTTTGCTCCAGTCATGCCGGGCCCGTTGGCCGGCTTCATGGAGGAGTTCGCGGCGTGGCCGGGCCCGGTTACACATGGGCCAAAAAAAATGTTTCACGCGCCCTGTAACCAGGTGCCAACCTGTGGCGAACTAAAAGTCATGGATGCCGTACCTTACTTCGTGCCTTTAAGTCGCCCGCCTGGCGTTGCCTGGGCGTGGATTACACTGCGGGCCACGTCGGGACGCGGCGAACGGAACCGAAGCGAAAGGGTGGCGATGACGAGCGAGGCAGTACGCGAGCACGCGCCCGAGGGGCCGTCCGCGATCGAGCTGGAACTAAGGCATTGCTTCGTCCTCGGCCTTGGGGGCGATGCGGCCTCGTATCGCCAGTTTCTGGAGGCCCTGGCCTGCCATCTCCGCGCCTACCTGCGGCGTCGCTTGCCGCGTGCGCTGGAAGACGTCGAGGACATCCTCCAGGAAACCCTTCTTGCCATCCATAACGCGCGGCACACCTACCGTGCCGGTGAACCGGTGACAGCCTGGGTGCACGCGATTACCCGCTACAAACTCATGGATTTCTTCCGGGCACACGCGCGCCGCGAGGCACTCCACGATCCCATCGGCGACGATGACCTGTTCGTCGCCTCCGATGCGGAGCCGGCCGATGCGCGGCGCGACGTGGGACAATTGCTCGGAACGTTACCGGACCGCCACCGCGTGCCTATCGAGCTGGTCAAACTGCAAGGCCTTTCCATCACCGAAGCCGCTCGCTGCAGCGGCCTGTCGGAGTCAGCGGTGAAGGTGGGCATCCACCGCGGCCTGAAGGCGCTGGCGGCCCGCATCCGGGGTGGCGCATGAAGACCGACGACTTCATCGATTTCCTGGCCCGCGAATCCTCGCCGCCCCCGGGCAGCCAGGCGGGAGGCCCGCGTTTTGCCGTGGGTGTCATCGCCGGGCTGCTGGCGTCGTCAGCGCTCATGGCGGGCCTGCTGGGGTTGCGCCCCGATCTGGCGCAGGTCATCCACCAGCCGATGTTCTGGGTGCGCCTTGCGTTCCCGGTGGCGGTGGCACTCGCCGCGCTCCACCTGACCACGCGACTGGCGCGGCCGGGTGCACGCGTGGGTGGCGGCGCGTGGGTCTCGCTCGCCCTTCCCATCGCCATCGCGTGGGGCCTGGCTGGCGTGGTCCTCGCGGAGGTGGCACCGGATGCACGCGGTGCGCTCATGCTGGGGCACACGTGGAAGGTGTGCTCCACGCTTATTGCAGTGCTCTCGTTGCCATCGATCGTCGCCGTGTTCTGGGCTGTACGTGGCATGGCGCCGGTGCGTCTGCGCTTGGCCGGCGCGGCGGCGGGTCTGCTCGCCGGCGCGATGGCGGCCATCGCCTATTGCCTGCACTGCCCGGAGATGGCCCCGCCGTTCTGGTCGCTGTGGTACCTGCTGGGCATGCTCATCGCCGGTGGGCTGGGCGCGCTCGCCGGGCCGCGGTTCCTGCGCTGGTAACGAGGTTCGGCACCCCTTTGCCCCCACCTGGCGAAGGTCGCAACTGTGACGTAGCCGCCGTTTTTGCGGCTGACAGGCACCTGGCGTACGGCTAGACTCTGGCCGGCCGCTTCGCGGCGGCGTCACCATGGGGAATAAGGAAATGACTTTACGTACTGGCAGGATGCTGGCGCTCCTGTGTGCCGCACCTCTCTTTTTTGCCAGCCTCGGCGCCCACGCCCAGCAACACCCGTGCGCCGGTCCCGGGCCGGGCGAAGTGGTGGTTGGGATCGTCCCGGCCAGCAATGGCATCGCCCAGACGCCGATCTGCGCGCCAGCGAACGGCGGATACGCCGACTCGGCGGCCCCGCCCGCACCGTTGCCCGATGTATTCATGTCGGTCGTCAGTCATCCGGACACAGATAAATACTGGTTCGCCCACGGGTTCGGCAGCAACCCGGCGGCAGAGAACGCAGCCCTCGATGCGTGCAGGCAGGCGATGGGCAGTGATGGCTGTGGCGTCATGGATTCGTGGTCGAACAACGCCAACATCGTGGTGGTGGAAGACGCCGCCGGGAACATCTTCGCCAAAGGCGGGCAAAACTTCTTCAAGGCATGGTTTGCCGCGCGTGAGGAATGCCAGAAATATTCCTCGGGTTGCCACAAGGTCGAGACGTTGTCGAACGCCTGGGGCGGCGGCGTTGTCGAGGGGCCGCGAGCGCCTCTTCCGCGCAGGCCGTGGGGCGCTATCGCCCGGCCGAAGACCAAGGCCCCGGAGCCGCTCGACGATACAGCCTGGATCGCCACGGGGCAGGGCGGTATCAAAGCCGCAGAAGATGCCGCGATGGCTGCGTGCCAGGAAGCCAGCCATCTTGAATGCCAGGTTCGCGTGAGCGCCGGCGGCGGCTACATGGCCCGCATGGTTAACGATAAGGGTAGTGTCTTCTGGTTCAACGCACCGACGCTGGATGCCCTGGACAAAGGCATCCAGAACAACTGCCCGAAAGGTGACGCGTGCCGCGTTGTCGACACCTTCGACGTCCGTCCGCCGTCCGTCGGAACACTT
Source organism: Luteibacter sp. 621 (assembly GCF_050435445.1). Lineage (NCBI taxonomy): Bacteria > Pseudomonadati > Pseudomonadota > Gammaproteobacteria > Lysobacterales > Rhodanobacteraceae > Luteibacter > Luteibacter sp. 621. The sequence continues at coordinate 62,639 of NZ_JBNDKI010000021.1, forward strand.
GAGGTCAGCGTCTCGAAGGCACCATTGCGAGGCTTCGTCTCCATGGCCCGGCCGATAGACGACCAGGCCGAGAAGGCGTGGGATAAGCGAGCATTTGTCTCTGGCCAGCCCTCGGTAGCGGCCGCCCAGGCCGCAGCCATCGCGCTGTGCGAAAAACGCAGCGGTGCGAAATGTGAGGCGACCCCCAAGGATGGCGACAACGGCGTTGACCAGTTCCTCGTGCTATTCCGTACCTCCACCGGCGAGCCGAGAAGCTTCTGGGGTACGTCGGCCAGCCAGGCGCTGAAGTGGCGCGACAAGTGGTGTGAAGAGCAGAACCTGCAGTGCCCGCAGGGCACGATGGTCGATCTTGCCAAGAAGAATGTCAGTACCGAATTGAAACTCTGACTGGCATAGCGCGACCGTTGTAGGCGAAGGACTACAGACGGCCGGCCAGGGCTCGTGGAAAAATACGACCGGCCCCGCTCATGCGGGGTCGTTGCGTTACAGGGGACATTGAATACGACTGGCTGGTCGCCGCACCCGGGGGGAGTGCGCCGCGACGGGATGCGCGCACGCGTGTCCCGGCGGCTGCGCCACGCCGGGCCCGGTAGGTCCGGCTGGTTCAACCGTTTACAGGGGGACCACCAGATGAACAAGCTTCTTGGCACCGCGCTCCTCGCCGGCACTATCCTGCTGACCGGCTGTGCCGGTAAGCCGCAGCGCCCCATTGCTTTCACCGCACCCGCTGTTACCGCCCAGCCGCAAAAAGTGGGCGTGGCGATGACTGCATTGCCCAAGGTTGATACCTCGCTGCCGGGCGCCGGCTGCCTGCTGTGCCTGGCTGCCGCCGCTGTGGCGAATTCCACGCTCACCAGCTACACCCATACGTTGCCCCAGGAAGACCTGCCGAAACTCAAGCAGCAGGTTGCCGAGTTGCTGCGCAAGAAGGGCATGGACGTTGTCGTTATCGAGCAGGACATCAACGTCGGCAAGCTTCCCAACGCGCAGGGGAAGGGGCCTGACATCGCGAAGAAGGACTTCTCGTCGCTGGGTCGCCAGTACAACATCGATCACCTGGTCGTGATTGATATTTCCCAGGTCGGCTTCGAACGCATGTACTCGTCCTACATTCCTGCCAGCGATCCCAAGGGCGCCGTGACCGGCCTGGGTTACGAGGTGAACCTCAAGACCAACGCGTATGAGTGGTACGCGCCGGTGAACATCCGCGTCAGTGCCGAAGGCAAGTGGGACGAGCCGCCGAAGTTCCCTGGCCTCACCAACGCCTATTTCCAGGCGCTGGAGATGGGTAAGGACAGCTTCCTGAAGCCGTTCAGCGGCTGATGTCCGGTATGCGTACGCCCCGACCCCGGGCTGCAGCGGCGATGGCCTTCCTGGCCTTCGCCGCGCCGGTCGCTCCGCCAGCGAAACTGCCCGATCCAGCCACCTTCCACTGGGCCATGGAACTGCCCGCTGCGCCATGGGTGGCATTTCGTGGCGTGGTGAACTTCGACAAGGCGGGCATCGGGCCGATGAACATGATGTACCCCGTGCCCAACCCCGCCGGGTTGCTCGTGGCGGTGCTCACCCACGCGGCGATCGCCAAGGGCAGCCGCGAGGCGCAGAAGACGAAGATCGAGAAGGAGGCCGATCAGGTACTCGAGCCCTTTAGTGGCGTGATCAATACGTTTGGCTATGCCGACCTTGCCGAGCGGAGCAAGCCCTGGGCCCTCACCGGCACCCAATTGCCGGTGCTACCACGTGGCGCGCCCCATCCCGATACCTGGGTGGTGCTGGTCAACCCGGTGTACTCAATCACCCAGGACCAGACCACGCTCGTGCTGGACAACACGATCGCGATCTATGCGCCGGGTGAAACGAAACGGACAAGCTACATCAACACCGTTCGGGTGATTGCCGATGCCCAGGTGGAGCCGGATCCGCTTGCCCACTGGACGGCGGATGATGGTGCGCAACTGAAGGATCGGAGCGCCCATTTGCTGGCCGAATCGTTGGATATTGCGTTTGCGGATGCCATGGCTCCCGTGACCGAGGCGCCATTTCGAACGGTGCGCTACCAGGAAGGCAGCGAGGAACGCATGGAGCGGGGCCAGCCCATCGTCGAGCAATGCGATCGGGTGTTGCTGCGTTCGTTGCGTGGCACGCTGATGTCCGTACCGGTGAAGCGGCTGGAGTGCGCCCCCGCGCAAGGCGCGCAGGCGGCAGCGGCGGCTGCCCCGGCGGGTGGCGGCGGGTAGCCCTCAGCGCAGGCTGCGGGATGTCTCGACCCACGGCGCCCGCCACGCGGGGGCGTCGAATGGGTCGGCGAAGTACTGGCTTTCGTGGGCGACCTTGTCGCCCACGAATTCCATGATGCTCACCGTGAAGGCGAGCTTGCCTTCGTAGCTGATCATGTATTCTGTGACCCACAGGGCGCCGCTGCCCGTGATGCGGCGTACCTGAAAGCCCGACGGCTTGCCAGGGTGATGGCTGCGCAGGGCTTGCAGGTTCGCCCTGCCGCGGATGACCTCGCCCGACTGCGGGTACTCGCACACGGCATCGTCGTGGTAGATCGCATGCTCCGCGGGCTGGTCGCCGGCGGCGGAGGCGGCCCAGTGCGCATCGATGGCGCGGCGGATGGCTCGCTCATCAGTCATGCGGGCATCGTCAGCGGTATGGCCTCAAATGTCTTGGCGCGATGCCGCCTTCCTTGGCGGCCATGTGCCTGCCTACGCCGTGGCTAGCAGGTCGGCCAGATCGACTGGGCCGAACACGGGTCCTGGCTAACGGGCATGCGCGAATTCGGCGGGTATCACGGATTTCTGCTGCCGGGAATGTGGGTTGTGTTGCATTATGCGCCGCAGGGCAAATTCGCATGTTCTGGCATGCGTCGAGCCGGTGCGAGCCTGGTCGCAACGGCATAAGCGGCTAAAGATTTCGTGAGCGCTGCCGTTAAAGCGGCGGGCAAGCAGCAACCAATTAACTTACGTCCAGGGGGACACCATGCGCGATACCGTAGAACTACTGGAGGCCATTGGCCGAGACGCCTCACTGCGTCGCGCGACGCCCGAGGCACTGAAGCGTGCGCTTGACGAGGCGGGCGCATCGCCTGCGCTACATGCGCTGGCGATCGACGGTGACACCACGGCGATTACCGAAGAACTGGGCCTTGTACAGATGCACGTTGAGCACATGACCCAGACGGGCGGCCATGAGGGTGACGGTGACGACCACCACCACCATCATCATCCGGACCGCGATGGCGATGACAAGGACGATCAGCCCGTCGAGCAGCCCGGAAAGCCGGGCGAGACGCCGCCAGGCTGACGAACGTCGGGCATGGCCCCTTATCGCCCTCGTGCCTTCCTTCATTGGCCAATCCTTTTGGGATTGGCCATGTGGGCAATGGCGGCTATTAGCCACGCAGCCGCTATATCGTCTGCGAGCACGAGGCTGGCGCAGATCGATGGAATACGCACGACCGATCACGCGCGCTTCGTCGGCTTGCTGGTTGAGGCGCAGCGTGACGCGGCCGGGCTGAACAAGGCCGATCAGCGCTACCTGCGCTATCTGCAAGGCTGGGAGGCGAATTACGAAGGGCGGTACTCCGAGGCCGAAGCCGCGTTCCGCGAGGTTCTCGCAGGGGGTGACGATGACGACGCGCTGGGCGCGCGCGCCACGGCCATGCTGATGAATAACCTTACGGGGCAGGGCAAGTACGCAGAAGCTTACGCCATGGCCCCGCGCGCGGCGGATTCCCTAGATACCGTGGCCGACCCAACGGCTCGGTTCTCGCTACTGGCTAACTTGTCGCAGATGCTTACGTTCGCCGGGCAGCCAGAACTGGGGCTGCAATACGCGGACATGATGCTAAAGGCTACGCCGCCCGGTACGTCGACTTGCCAGGCTCTTGCGCAGAAAGTCGTATCACTCGAAGGCGCCCGTCAGCTTACGGCGCAAAGCGTCGAATTGCAGAAAACGATCGATATCTGCACGTCGGATCGACAATTGATCTTCGCTAACGCGATCCGGCTTATCCGCGTTGACCGGCTTATTGAAGCGCACGAACTTGATCAGGCGATCGCAAGCGTGCGTGCGATCGCGCCCGACATTGAGGCGAGTCAATATTTCCCGCACCTGATCGATCTTTCGAGTCAGCGAGCGCGCATCTACGAGCAAAAAGGCGATATCGCCGAGGCCCGAACTGCGGCACTTCATACGGTTGCATTGAATCACCCCGGTGACATCAACGAAGCACTCCGCTTCGCATACAGAATCCTTTACTCGGTCGCGAAGCAGCAAGGTGACTACGCGGGGGCACTGGGCTATTACGAACAATACGTCATACAGGATCAAGGATATCTGCGTGACGCAAAGGTCAGGAATGCTGCCTATGAGGCAGCTAGCCAGCATTTCAGGGCCGAGAAGCTCGAGACCGAGGGGCTGAGCAAGGAGAACCGGATTCTTAGGCTACAGCAAGCCCTCGATGCAAAGGCCGTGGAAACCAGTCGCGTCTACACTGTAGGCTTGTCGCTCCTTCTCGTATCGATCGTCCTTTGGATGGTCCGTATCAAACGTTCGCAGCTTCGCTTCAAGTGGCTGTCGTCATGCGACGGCCTCACTGGGATCTTTCACCATCAACACTTCATGGCCGAGGCCGAGCGTGCCTTCCGGATTCTTGAGAAGAGGTCGGGTGACGGATGCCTTGTGTTTCTCGACCTGGACTATTTCAAGCAGGTGAACGATACCCATGGGCATGCCGTCGGCGACGCGGTGTTAAAGCACGCTGTCAGCGTTTGCAAGGGCCAGCTCCGCAACGATGACCTTCTCGGCCGCTTGGGGGGCGAGGAGTTCGGGATGCTGCTTACGGACACACCGCGGCTCCAGGGAGCTGTCGTTGCCGAGCGTATTCGCGAGGCACTCGCCGCTACGCCCCTTGTGATGAACGACGTGGTGATTTCCATTACGGCCAGTATCGGCGTCGCCTGCACCGACGCATCGGTCTATGTGTTGCAAGATCTTTGCCGTGCTGCGGATGCCGCGCTGTATCATGCGAAACATATGGGGCGCGACCGTGTGGTAATCGATGGTGAAGGCGTGGTTCCCTTTCCCGCTGCGATGCCCACCCTCGTGCGCGGTGGGGCGTGATGTGGGCTGCTTTTGATGTTGAGATGATGGGCCCGCTTTGGCGGTAATATTCTTCTGTCTAACATGTGCAAATGACCACACAGACTTCTCTACCGAATGACGCTGCGCGAGGCAGCATTACTTGCGTTGGCATGGGTATTACCCTGGGATCGCATCTCACGCCCATTTCGCGAAATTACATCGAAACGGCTGATATCGTGTTCGCAGCCCTTTCTGATCACGTCGTGGAGCTTTGGCTGCAACGACTGAACCCGAACGTCACCAGCCTTCAACCTTATTACAAGCCCGGCAAATCGCGGATGAGGACATACCGCGAATGGGTCGAGGTGATGATGGCCGAGGTGCGTGCCGGCAAGCGCGTGTGCGCCGTCTTCTATGGGCACCCGGGCATCTTCGCCTGGTCGCCGCACAAGGTGATCGAGGTGGCGCGTGCGGAGGGGTTCGATGCTTATATGGAGCCTGGCATTTCCGCGGAAGACTGCCTCTACGCCGATCTTGGTATCGATCCCGCCCGGTCTGGTTGCCAACACCTCGAGGCTAGCCAGCTGCTCTTTTTCGAGCGCAACATCGATACGATGGGCCACGTCATTCTCTGGCAACTCGGCGTCGTTGGTGATCGTTCGTTGGGCCGATTCCTGACGCCGGTTGCATATAAGGAACTGTTGACCGAGCGTCTTTGCCAGGACTATCCGTCCGATCACGAGGTTATTATTTACCGTGCGCCCACGCTGCCGGTCGAGGGGCCGCATATTCAGCGTCTAGCGCTAGGCGACTTTGCGAGCGGTACGTTTACTGGGCACGAAACGCTCGTGCTGCCCCCGCTTGAGGCGCTACGCCCCAATGTCGTTATGCGAGAGAGGCTCGACGCACTGGATGCCATCCATGGATCTGGTCGCGAACCTGAGTATTCGGCCTGACATTTTTCAACGTGATGTAAAAAGGAGACACGCATGCTTGATACGGTTGATCTGCTTGAGTCCATTGGTCGTGACGCGTCCTTGCGTCGGGCGTCGCCCGACGTCCTGATCCGGGTACTGGATGCAGCGAACGCTTCGGCGGGGCTGCGACAGTTGGTCGCGATCGGCGATGGTGGCGCGCTGGCGGCGGAACTTGGCATTGGCGGTGGTGACCGCTGGGTTGAGCACACCAGCCAAACTGGGGCCTACGAAGATACGCTTTTGAACTAAGTAGTGACCGGTACAGCCCTGGGAACTCAGGGCTGTACCTCCTGCCATCAAGTACCCGTCTACTAACGCTTGACTCTAGAGCTAACTCAAGGCTCTAGACTTAAGCCATGACTACCCAACCCTCCCTCACCATCGGCCGCATCGCGCAGAGCGCGGGGGTGGCCATCGATACGATCCGGTTCTATGAGCGGGAAGGCCTGCTGCCCGAGCCGCGGCGCCGGCCCTCGGGGTACCGTGAGTACGACGCCTCGGCGGTTTCCCGGCTGCGGTTTATCCGCCGGGCCAAGGACCTGGGTTTCACCCTGGATGAGATTCGTGAACTGCTGGCCCTCTCCGCGGACCGCCACGGCGGGGTGGAGGGCGTGCGTGAGCGCGCCGCGGCCCGGCTGAAGGCGATCGACGATCGCATCGTCGAGCTGCAGCGGGTGCGCGATGGCCTGGCCGAACTTGTGGATGCCTGTCCGGGCCACGGCTCCCCGGAGGATTGCCCGATCCTTAAGGCCTTGGCGGAGCCCGCCGCATGAGCCATTCATGCTGCTCCCACGGCGCTGCTCCCGAGGCGGCGACGGTGATCGACCCTGTCTGCGGCATGACGGTGGATCCGGCGAAGACACCGCACCACCACACCCACGAGGGGCATGAGTATCACTTCTGCGGCGCTGGCTGCCGCACGAAGTTCATGGCCGACCCGGCGAAGTACCTTGGCCCGAAGGAGCCCGAGGCGCCGATGCCGGCGGGCACGATCTACACCTGCCCGATGCATCCGGAAATCCGTCAGGAGGGCCCTGGCTCGTGCCCCAAGTGCGGCATGGCGCTGGAACCGGCCATGCCGTCGCTGGATGATGACGATGGCGAAGTACAGTCGATGGCGCGCCGCTTCGGGCTGCTGCTGGCCCTGACCCTTCCAGTGTTCGTGGTCGCCATGGGGCCGCATCTGTTCGGCTGGATGTGGCCCTCGCCGTGGGATGCGGTCGCCCGTTGGGGCGAGGCGTTGCTGGCGACGGCAGTTGTGCTGTGGGGCGGGGCGCCATTCTTCGCGCGTGGCTGGCGTTCGCTGAAGCCCTGGTCGCCGAACATGTACACCCTGATCGCATTGGGCACGGGCGTGGCGTGGGTATACAGCGTCATCGCGCTGCTGGTTCCTGATGTCTTCCCGCTATCCATGCATGACATGCATGGTCACGTCGATGTGTATTTCGAATCGGCCGCAGTCATCGTCACCTTGGTTACCCTCGGCGACTTCCTCGAGCTACGCGCACGCCGCCGCACGGGCGCTGCGCTGCGCGGCCTGCTTGGCCTGGTCCCGAAAACCGCGCGCCGCATCGGTGCGGACGGGCAGGAAGCCGACGTGCCGCTCGAGCATCTGCACGTGGGCGACCACCTGCGCGTACGCCCGGGTGAAAAGGTGCCGGCCGATGGCACGGTGCTCGATGGCGAGAGCCATGTCGATGAAGCGATGCTCACGGGCGAAGCCAACCCTGTGGCTAAGCGTGCGCACGACAAGCTCACTGGCGGTACCCAGAACCAGCACGGCGCACTGACCATGCGCGTCGACCACGTCGGTGCCGATACCGTGCTGTCGCGCATCGTGATGATGGTGGCCGAGGCGCAGCGTTCGCGTGCGCCCTCCCAGCGTATCGCCGACAAGGTGGCCGCCTGGTTCGTGCCCGCGGTGGTGTTGGTCGCCGTGCTCGCTTTCGCTGGGTGGTGGCTGTTCGGACCGCAGCCAGTACTGGCGCATGCGCTGGTCGCCGCTGTCTCGGTGCTGATCATCGCGTGCCCGTGTGCGCTGGGCCTGGCCACACCCATGTCGATCATGGTGGCCAGCGGCCGCGGCGCGCAGGCTGGCGTGTTGTTCCGCGATGCGGCGGCGATCGAGACGCTGCGTGATATCGATACCCTGGTGTTCGACAAGACCGGCACGCTCACCGAGGGCAAGCCCGCCCTGGCGGATGTGCGCACCTTCAGCCGTGAGCGCGCCGAGGTGCTCGCGTATGCCGCGGCCGTGGAGCGGCCCAGTGAACATCCGCTCGCCGCCGCGATTGTGGCGGCAGCGGAAGGCGAGGGCATCGCGATCCCGAAGGTATCCGGCTTTCGGGTGATGGTCGGGCGTGGTGTTGCCGGGCGCGTGGATGGGCACGACGTCGCAGTAGGCAATGGGCGCTTGATGGAAGACGAGCGCATCGATGCCGCCGCCGGCAGGGATACGGCCGAGAAGTGGCGGGCGAAGGGTGCCACGGCGATGTATGTGGCGATCGATGGCCGGCTGGCCGCGGTGTTGTCGCTCGCAGACAAGATAAAGGCATCGACGAAGCCCGCGCTGGATGCGTTGCACGAGGCAGGTGTCCAGCTGGTGATGCTCACGGGCGACAACGCGGTGACCGCCAGGGCCGTGGCCTCCACGCTGCCCATCGACGACGTGCATGCGGGCGCCTCGCCGCAGGACAAGGCGAACATCGTGGCGCAACTGAAAGCCGAGGGGCGCAAGGTCGCCATGGCGGGGGATGGCGTGAACGACGCGCCCGCGCTGGCGAAGGCGGATATCGGTATCGGCATGGGCAACGGTAGCGACATCGCCATCGAGAGCGCGTCGGTCACCCTGCTGAAGGGCGATCTTGCCGGCATTGCACGGGCACGCGCGTTGTCGGCCGCCACGGTGAAGAACATCCGGCAAAACCTGTTCTTCGCGTTTATCTACAACGCCGTGGGTGTACCACTGGCAGCAGGTGCGCTGTATCCGCTGCTTGGTATCACCCTATCGCCGATGGTGGCGGCCCTGGCGATGAGCCTGAGCTCGGTGTCTGTGGTGGGTAACGCGCTGCGCCTGCGCACCGAACGCATCTGACGCTGTAGGAACGCGCTTGCGCGCGATGGGGCCTTGTCGCAAGCACCCATCGCGCGCAAGCGCGCTCCTACACCAGCGGTTTATTTCTTGGTATCGAACGACGGCGGGGCATCCTTTGCCTTTGCCGCCCAGGCCTTGTTCGGCTTGTCGCCCAGGTCGAATTCCAGCGTGCCGCCCTTGGTCGCGAACGATTCCGGCAACCACGAGCGATCGATCGCCTTGCCATCCACCTTCAATGCCTGGACGTACGGTTTACCCGCACCGGCATTCGGCGCAAGGATCGTCACATCACCGCCTTCGCGGTGGATGGTGGCCTTGGTGAAAATCGGGCTGCCGACGATGAACTCTGCGCGGCCCGGGATGTTTGGATAGATGCCGAGTGAGGCAAACACGTACCAGGACGACATTTCACCCAGGTCATCGTTGCCGGGGATGCCGTTGGGCGCATTCAGCCAGATCGTATCGAGCACGCGGCGCACGAGCTCCTGCGTTTTCCACGGCTGGCCAGCGTAGTTGTACAGCCACGGGCCGCCGATCGAAGGCTCGTTATCCAGTTCGGCATGCAGCGGGCCGGACTTGGTGACGGCGAAGGTGCCATCAGGCTGGTAGAAGTAGTTGTCCAGGCGCTTGGTCGCCTTGGCCATGCCACCCATGGCTTCGAACAGCCCGTGCACGTTGAACGGCACCATCCAAACATACTGCGCGGCGCTGCCTTCCACGAAGCCATCGCCCGTGGAGGGCACGAAGGCATGGGCCTCCTTGTCGTCGTCATCCTTCACCAGCGCCCAGCTGCCATCGGCGTTGCGGTTGCGGATATAGCCACCCTCGGGCGCCGCCTTCGGATCGAACAGGTTGCGCCAGTACTGCGCGCGGTCGAGGAAGCGGGCGGACGTGGTCTTGTCGCCGAGGCGATCGGACAACGCGCTGAGCGCGAACTCGGCGGCCACCAGCTCGAGCGTATCGGCAGCTGGGCCCCACGACGGTGCGCCGACCGGGATGTAATGCAGCTTCAGCCACTGGTCCAGGCCGGGGCGCTGGCCTACGCATTCCACCGGGCAGCCATCCATCGAGGTATCGAGTGCCGTGGGGTTGTCCGCCGCGTGCACCAGCGAGGCGAAGGCGCCCTTCACGTCGAAGTCCTTACCGCCAAAGGCGTAGATACCAGCGATGGAAGGTGCGGCGGGATCGCCGTTCATCACGTGCGTGGCGCCGTTGTTGTGCGTCCAGCGGTCCCACACGCCATTGTTCTGCTGGGCCTGGTTGTACAGGCTCTGCGCGATATCGCTGCCAAGCTTCGGGTCGAGCCAGGTCACCATGGGCAGCTGCGAACGATACACATCCCAGCCGGAGAAATTGGCGTACTGCGCCTTTTGCGTGCCGGTGACCTTATGCACCTTCTGGTCGAAGCCCATGTATTCGCCGTTGGCATCGCTGAAAACGTTGGGCGTCATGGAGGCGTGGTAGAGCGCGGTATAGAACACCGTGCGCTGGTCGGGCGTTCCGCCTTCGATGTCGATACGGGAGAGCTGCTTGTTCCATGCGGCCACCGCGTTGTCGCGAACGGTTTCGAACGGCGTGCCCTTTGGGACTTCGGCATCCAGGTTGGCCTGCGCATTTGCCGCGCTGGTGTACGAGATACCGACGCGAACGTTCACTTCCTTCGTGCCCGGTGCAAAGCCAACCCATGCGCCCGAGCCAAGGCCTTCCATCGGAAAACCCTTTTCGCCGTACCCGGAGCCGCCTTCGCTCGTCGTACCACCCTTGGTCACCGTCGTGTCCTTCCACGTGCCGTTCGTGGCGAACGGCTGGTCGAACTCGATCACGTAGTGAACGGTGTAGTAGCTGTGGCGGTCGGCCTTGTCGATGTAACCGCAGAAGTTGCCGCTGGTCACCGAGCCGCTGATGCGGTGGTTCGCCTTGTCGATCGCCACGGTGGCGTTTTCGGAGCCCACTTCGGAATCCGAGGCGCGCACGAGCACGTTCACCGGCTTGCCGGCGGGGAAGGTAAAGCGGCCGGCGCCGCTGTGCAGCGCAGCGGTGAGGTCGGCGGTGACGCCGCTATCCAGCTTCACCTGATAGTGCCCGGCCTTCGCCGTTTCGTTAGCGTGGGTGAACTTCGATGCGTAGGCGTGGCGGAAATCGGTGCTCGGTGAGGTCGTGACCTCTTCGGTGATCGGCATCACCGGCACATCGCCAGAACCGCCTGCGCAACCCCAGCCTTCGACGTTGGTGAAGGCGAAGCCGCGGATGGCATCGGCACGGTACTCGTAACCGCCGGGCGCGGCGATCGGCGCCTTCTTGCCGGGCAACGGCGAGGCTTCCGGGGTGAACTGGAACATGCCGAACGGCACCACGGCGCCGGGGAACACGTTGCCCCCGTTGGTCGTGCCGATCAGCGGATTGACGAGATCCGCAGGCGTGGAGGTGGCGCCGGCCAGGGCAGGAATAAGGGCGGCGGCAAGGGCGATCGGCGGGAACGCGCGCAAGGGGGAACCTCCACGAAAACGGGATTTATCTCGATTGAAATGCGAATTGCCCGTGGTGTCGCGTGCCAAGGGTCATGCGTGCAGTGCAGCATCGGCTGCGGGGGCGGTTACAGCAGGATGCCGTCGTCCGGCTGCACGGGCTTCAGCTCGTGCGGCTCGCCCAGCATGTCCCGCAGATCGATCTCGATAGCGCGGGTGAGCGTGCTCATCGGCACATCGTCGTCCAGGTTCTCGAACGGGTTCTGCATGTCGTTGCCGATCTGCAGCAGCGCCAGGAACAGGAAGCCGGCCACCGTGGAGCCGAGCGGCGTCCACAGCCCCAGTGTCTCGACCAGGCTCACCGGCAACAGCAGGCAGAAGCCGTGGGTGAAGATGGCGGGGTAGGTGGCGTATTGCTGCGGCAGCGGGGTGTTCTTGATCCGCTCCATGCCGCCCTGGGCATTGGAGATATCCGACAGGGTGCGCGAGAGTGCGGGCCAAAGTACTGGATCGGGCTTCACGGCTGCCATCAGTTCCGCCGTGCGGCTATGGATGGCGTTCGGAACGTTGGCGACTTTTTTCAGGCGCTCGAGTTCATCCGCCGGGAGGCGGCCGGCCAGTTCGTCCCACGGCACCTGCCTGCGCAGGTGCAGGCGCATGGCATGCACGTAGGCGATCTGCCGGTGTACCACCGGGATAGCCTGCGCGCGCTCCGGAAGCAGCGTGAGCGCTTCGCGCGCAAGGGTGCGCGAAGCGTTCACCATGGCGCCCCAGAGGGTGCGCGCTTCCCACCACCGCGCATAGGCGGTGGTGTTGCGGAAGCTCAGGTAGACGGCGATGGCGGAGCCGAGCAGGGTGATCGGCAGGGCGGGAAATTCCGCTGTCCAGCGTGGGTGGGCCAGGTACCAGAACGCGGTGACCGCCACATCCCACGCGAACAGCAGCGCGAGCGGCCTGCCGACGTAACGCAGGATGTGGCCGACGTGCGCGCGCCCCGGAAGGATCACCCGCGGTGCTCGCGCTTGATCGCTTCAGCCAGGGGGATGAAAGCATCGTGGGCCTGGTCCAGCACCGAGACGGTCCCGTCGCCGATGTCGTACACCCATCCCTGCAGCGTGATGGCCTTGTTGGCCAGCGCGGCGGTGACAGCCGGGTGGGTGCGCAGATGGGCGAGCTGGAGGCGAACGTTTTCCTGCGTCACGGCCTTGAGCAGCTCCGGGCCTTCGACCTTGCGGGCGAACACCGCGCTCTTGGCGGCGGCCGCGTTGCGCAGCCAGGCTTCGACCGTGGGCAGGGTCTTGGTGGATTCCGGATTGAGCAGGCCCTTCATGGCACCGCAATCGCTGTGGCCGCAGATCACCACGTGGCGCACGTGCAGTACCGCGACCGCGAACTCGACCACGGCGGAGACGCCACCGAGCATCTCGCCGTAACCCGGCACGATATTGCCGATGTTGCGGCAGACGAACAGGTCGCCCGGCTGGGTCTGGGTGATCATTTCCGGCACCACGCGGGAATCCGCGCAGGTGATGAAAAGGGTATGCGGGCTCTGGCCCTCGGCCAGTTCGCTAAACAGCTCCTGGGTCTCGGGGAAGACGTTGGCGCTGAAGTCTTCGACGCCCTTGAGCAAGCCAAGCAGGCTGTCGTCGCGTGGGGTTTCCTGGGTCATGTGCTCACCTTGGAAGAGTGCCGCCACAGGGACCGGGCGGGCTTAGGTGATGCAGTTTATGACAAACCCGTGTGATGGAAATGCGCGGCGGTATGGACCCGCCGGGTTTTGCATGGTTGCCGCGTTACTTTGCACGGACACGACGCCATTTGTAGGAGCGCGCTTGCGCGATGGGTGCTTGCGGCAGACCCGATCGCGCGCAAGCGCGCTCCTACAAGGGCGGGGCGGCCACCAGAGGGGTGGCCGCCGGGGTGGCTTACGCCTCCACGTCTTCCTTGTACGCATCCACCGGGATGCAGGCGCACATCACGTTCTTGTCGCCGTACACGTTGTCCACGCGGGAAACCGGCGGCCAGTACTTGCTCAGTTTCAGCGAAGGCAGCGGGAAGGCCGCAAGTTCACGCGGGTAGGCGTGGGCCCACTCGCTGCCCGTCACCATCGTCGCGGTGTGCGGGGCGTTGCGCAGCGGGTTGTCCTCGCGGTCCAGGCGGCCATCTTCCACGGCACGGATTTCGTCGCGGATCTGGATCATGGCGTCGATGAAGCGATCCAGCTCGTGCTGCGATTCGCTCTCGGTCGGCTCGACCATGAGCGTGCCGGCCACCGGGAACGACAGCGTCGGGGCGTGGAAGCCAAAGTCGATGAGGCGCTTGGCCACGTCCTCGGCACCGATGCCGGTAGCGTCCTTCAGCGGGCGCAGGTCGAGGATGCACTCGTGGGCCACCAGGCCGTTACGGCCGGTGTACAGGGTCTTGTAGTGCGGAGCGAGGCGCTTGGCGATGTAGTTCGCGTTGAGCAGGGCTACCTGGGTCGCCTTGCGCAGGCCTTCGGTACCCATCAGCGTGATGTACATCCACGAGATCGGCAGGATAGAGGCCGAGCCGAACGTGGCAGCGCTGACCATGCCCACCTCACCCTCGCCACCGAACGCGCGCGGCAGGAACGGCGCCAGGTGCGACTTGACTGCGCACGGGCCAACGCCCGGGCCGCCGCCGCCGTGCGGGATGCAGAAGGTCTTGTGCAGGTTGAGGTGCGAGACGTCCGAACCCCACTTGCCCGGCTTCGCCACGCCGACGAGGGCGTTCATGTTGGCGCCATCGGTATACACCTGGCCACCGTGCTTGTGCACGATATCGCAGATGGCGACCACGTCTTCCTCAAACACGCCGTGCGTGGAGGGGTAGGTGATCATGATGGCGGCAAGGCGATCCGAGTACTTCTCGGCCATCTCGCGGATGTGTTCGACATCGACGTTGCCATTGGCATCGCAACGGGTGACGACGACCTGCATGCCGCACATCTGCGCGGAAGCCGGGTTCGTGCCGTGGGCCGATTCCGGGATGAGGCAGATATCGCGGTGGCCTTCGTTGCGCGAGCGATGGTACGCGCGGATGGCGAGCAGGCCGGCGTATTCACCCTGGGCACCCGAATTCGGCTGCAGGCTGACGGAGTCGTAGCCGGTGCATTCCACCAGCATGGCTTCCAGTTCGTCGATGAGCTGCTTGTAGCCCTGGGCCTGGTTGGCCGGCGCAAGCGGATGGATGTTGGCGAACTCCGGCCACGTCACCGGGATCATTTCGGCAGTGGCGTTGAGCTTCATGGTGCACGAGCCCAGCGGGATCATCGTGCGGTCCAGCGCCAGGTCCTTGTCGGCCAGGCCACGCAGGTAGCGCAGCAGTTCGTGCTCGCTGTGGTGCGTGTTGAACACCGGGTGCTGCAGGAACTCGGTGTTGCGCAGCAGGGCCTTCGGCAGGGCATCGTGCACTTCGGCATCGATCGCGTCGATATCGACGGTGGCACCGAACACGCCGGCGAGCGCCGTGAGGTCCGCGCGGGTGGTGGTTTCATCGAGGCTGATGCCGACGCTGCTGGCGTCGATGGCACGCAGGTTGATGCTGGCAGCCGCCGCCTTGGCGTGCAACGCCTTCGCATCGACGCCGGTGATGTGCAGCGTATCGAAGAAGTCGTTGCCCACCGCCACGCCGGCGCGACGCAGCGCGACGGTGAGGATGGTGGCCATGCGATGCACGCGGCGCGCAATACGCACCAGGCCTTCCGGACCGTGGTACACGGCGTACATGCTGGCCATGACGGCGAGCAGCACCTGCGCGGTACAGATGTTCGAGGTGGCCTTCTCGCGGCGGATGTGCTGCTCGCGGGTCTGCAAGGTCAGGCGGTAGGCCGGCTTACCTTCGGTATCCACCGAGACACCGATCAGGCGGCCCGGCATGGAGCGCTTGTAGGCGTCGCGGCAGGCCAGGTAAGCGGCGTGCGGGCCACCAAAGCCGAACGGCACGCCAAAGCGCTGCGTGTTGCCGACGACGATATCGGCGCCCCAGCTGCCCGGCGAGGCGATAACGGTGAGCGCGAGCAGGTCGGTCGCCACGCAGACGATGGCGCCGCGGGCGTGCGTCGCATCGGCGAGCGCCTTGTAATCGTTGATGCGGCCAAAGGTGTTCGGGTACTGCAGCAGCACACCGAAGCTGTCGACGGTGCCGGCATCGGCGTCGTCACCCACGTGCACTTCGATATCCACGCCATCGGCGCGGGTACGCAGCACTTCAATGGTCTGCGGGTGAACGTCCTTCGATACGAAGAACACCTTCGACTTGGACTTGGCCGAACGCTTGGCCAGCGTCATCGCCTCGGCGGCCGCGGTGGCCTCATCGAGCAGCGATGCGTTGGAGATATCCATACCGGTCAGGTCGGTGACCATGGTCTGGAAGTTGATCAGGGCTTCCATGCGGCCCTGCGAGATCTCCGCCTGGTACGGGGTGTAAGCCGTGTACCACGCCGGGTTCTCAAGCACGTTGCGCAGGATGACGTTCGGCGTGAGCGTGCCGTAGTAGCCCTGGCCGATGAAGCTGCGGAACACCTGGTTCTTGTCGGCTACCGCGCGGATCTTGGCCAGCGCCTCTTCCTCGGTCACGGCCTTGGGCAGCGCGAGCGGGGCGGGCGACTTGATCGAGCCGGGGACGATGGCATCGGTCAGCGCATCGAGGGTGCCGTGGCCGACCACGGTCAGCATCTCGGCAATCTCGGCATCATTCGGGCCGATGTGGCGTTCGATGAACGCGCCGTGATTCTCGAGGTCGCGCAGCGAGGGGGAGTGGGTCTGGCTCATGGCGTAGGGGCGTCCGTAAATACGTGCCGTGCCGGCACGTGGGGCGCCCCTCTGTCCTTTTGCCTGAGAGTTTGGGGGCCTGAACCCCTTGCACCTTCGGCGCCGGATCTAACCGGTCTCTCCAGAGTGTTTTTCCGCGCGGTGGTATGGAAGCCTGAGCGATTACGGGCGTTGCGCCTTCGGCAGCGGGTCCATCCGCTTCTCCCACCGTACGGTAGGGAGGGGATTATACAGCCTTCACGAGCGCGTTAACCCCCTCCGGCCCGCCCGGCCGGAAACCGGGGTTACCAGGGCGCTGGCCCCTCCCGCCCCGTAAACGACCCACTCGGCGCGGCATTGGCCTGTGTCGCCAGCCGGACAATCTCCTCAGCGCCTTCCTCGACCGTCTGCGGGCCGCTGTTGCCGTTGAGATCCGTGGCCGTGTACCCCGGGCATACCACGTGGACCTTGATGCCCGTGTCCTTCAGCTCATCGGCCAGGATCACGCTGGACATGTTCAGCGCCGCCTTCGAGGCGTTGTAGCCGATCATTTTCACCGCTGCGTATTCCCAGTTGGGATCGGCGTTGTAGGTGATGGAGCCCAGGCGGCTCGAGACGTTCAGGATGCGGCCTTCGCTGGATTTCTTCACCAGCGGCAGCAGGGCCTGGGTGGCGGCGATAGCGCCGAAGTAGTTGGTATCGAAGGTGCGGCGCACGGCATCGAGGTTGGCCGTGCTGACGTTCCCATCGCCTTCCAGGGCCACACCGGCATTGTTGATGAGGACATCGATATGGCCTTCGCTGGCCTCGATCGCCGCGGCGGCCCTGGCCAGGGAGGCCGTGTCGCCCAGGTCGACCTGGACGAATTGCACATCCAGGCCTTCGCCACGCAGGGTGTCGGCCGCCGCCTGCCCACGGCCCGCGTCGCGTGCGCCGAGGAGAACGCGGTGCCCGGCCTTGCCCAGCTGGCGGGCGACTTCAAAGCCGATGCCCTTGTTGGCGCCGGTAATGAGGGTGATGCGTTTTGGATCGCTCATGCTCAGGTTCCTTGTTGAATACGTGATGGGTAGCCCCATCCCTTGAACTGGGAACCCTAGCCACGGATTTACATTCGCATATGCCCGTAGCCCCGTCCGATGCCTTAAAGCCCCGAAAAACACCACGACAGGCGCGCTCAGCGGCCACCGTGGAGGCGATTTTCGAAGCAACGATTCAGGTTTTGCTGGCCGACGGCTATGCCGGGTTAACGACGACACGGGTGGCTGCACGGGCGGGGGTCTCCGTTGGCACGATGTATCAGTACTTCCCGCACAAGCAGGCGCTGCTGTATGCGGTACTCGAGGATTATCTTGAGGACGTGGTGCTGGCGATGGACGAGGCTTCACAGCGGTTCCATGGCGCGAAGCTGGCCGATATGGCGGATGGCCTCAGCCGCGCTTACCTCGAGGCCAAGATGCGGCGGATGCCCGGTTCGCGGGCGCTTTACGTGGTAGCGGCCGAGCTTGAAACCTCCCGCCTTATCGATGACATTGTCGCGCGCTGCGAAGCCATCATCGCCGGGCTATTGGCCAGTGCGCGCGATGCCGTCTTTGTGGATGTCGGCACGACGACGGTTGCGCTGCGTACCATGCTGACGGGAACCGTTCGAGCTGTTCTTGAGACCGATGCCTCGCCCGAGGCTATTGCCATGCTCCGCGCCGAGCTGCCTGTGATGTGCCGGGCTTATCTCCTGGCGTCGGCGCGCGCGGTTTAATCGTCGTCGGCGCGCGTGGCCCCTAAGCGGCGTCGATGAATCTCGCTAGCCAAGATGTTGGCCGTGGTCAGGCCAGGGGTGGTGAACCTTTTCGTAGGCATGCATGGCGAGAAGGATCCGGCTGAGCGCTGCATTTTCGGTGTGGAGATCGTTCGCTGCACCCCGACTGATAAGGCCGTCGATCAGATCCAGTGCAATGTCGTATTCCGCTTCGTTGAAGATAGGTGGCACGACGACGGGGTGGGGATCGTGCCAGGCCGCAAGGGCAACTTCCTTTACCGCGTGAGGTTTCATCCAGCGTCTCCTGTCGTATTCAGCCTGGGTAAGAAGGGATTGGACGTGATTTTCGGGGATGCCGATCAGGCGTGCCTTCGGTGAATGCCGCGTCGGTCCGTAGGCACGGGCTGAAGCTTTGTAAGCGTCGTTAAATCCGCTCCGACGCCAGGCGAATGCCAAGGCCGATGAACAGTGTTCCGACCGCGCGATTGATCCATCGCCCCAGGGCGGGCCGCCGTTGTAGTGCCCGGATCAGGCAAGCGGCGAGAAAGACGTAGGACAGGCTCATCGCGAGGCCTATTCCGCTGGCGATCATCCCGAGCAGAAAAAGGTGCCGGATGGACTGTGGGTCAGTTGTGCTGATGAATTGTGGCAGTAGTGCGATATAAAACAGGGCGACTTTGGGATTAAGCACGTCATTGAGAAAGCCCTGCCAGACGTGCTGGGCAGCGCTTGCCGCGGGACGGCCGGCGGAGATAGCTAACGCGCTCTTCGATCGCCATGCCTGCCAGCCGAGATAGAGCAGGTAGGCAGCCCCGGCGTACTTCACTACAGCGAATGCTGTGGCCGAGGTAAGGATCAGAGCCGAAAGGCCCGTGACCGCGGCGCAAAGATGCACGTACGACCCAAGATTGATACCCACGGCAGCCCAGATCCCTGCGCGGCGGCCGTAAGCCAGGGTACGGCCGAACAAGAACAGCATGTCGGGCCCGGGTACGAGGAAAAGCACTACGCTGGCGCCGGCAAACAGGAGGCAGGTATGCAGGTCCATGGCGTGTGGCTGCGTCTCAGAGCGTGGGGAGGACGGCTTTTACGTGGGCTTCGAACAGGTGAAGCAGTCGCGACGGATTTCGTCGTGCCGTCTGCACCGAAATCCCGACCGAAGGAAGCATCGGCAGGCCACTCGCGGGCGGTAGCACCTGTAGATCAGGCGGCACGCCGGTCAACGTCATGACGGTGATCGCCTGTCCTGAGCGAACTACCGCGGTCAGCCCGGCGACGCTGCCACTCGCGTACGCGATTCGGAATCGGCGGCCGGCTTTCTCTAGCGTTGATGTCGCTGCAAGATGGTCGAGCGCATCGGGATCGGACAGCGCCAGCTGCAACGGATCGCGCAGCCACGCATCGCTGCCCCGGGCCGCGACCCAGACGAACGGTTCGCATCTCAGGAACTGGTCGCGTTCGGGGCTATCGGGCAAGGAGACGATGGCGATATCCAGCGCCTGTTCCTTCAGCTGCTCCAACAGTCGCGGCGTGGATGCGCAAACCACCTCGATGAAGACCTGTGGATGCTGTCGCGCAAACGTCTCCAGTAACTCAGGCAGGAAGATGCGCGCGTAATCATCGGGGCACCCAAAGCGAATGCGTCCCGATAGGCTGGCGCCGCTGAGTTCGGCGACTGCCTCATCGTGCGCGCGGAGAATCTTGTGTGCGTGCACCAGTAGGCGCTCACCGTGCACGGTAAGGGCAATGCCCCGGCCCGTGCGGTTCATGAGCGGTTGGCCAATCGCCTCCTCGAGTTTCTTGATCTGCTGGCTCAACGCCGCCTGCGTGCGTCCGACCTGGTCCGCTGCACGGCTCATGGCTGCCGCGTCGGCAATGGCGACGAAGTTGCGGAGCAGGGCGATGTCCAGGCGGAGCGTCATGACGGCATGCTACGACAAGCACCGCAGCATGCAATGCCTGCATGATGATGTTAGAGAAGCTTATGGCACGCATTAGAACTATTTGCTGCTCGTGGCGAACAGGGCGTGTTTAAGATCGGTGCGACTCGGGGGATACCAACGATGAAAGGAAAGACCATGCCAAATTCGGCAAAGCGCAGCGTGCTCGCAGCTTCCCTTGGCCTGGCCATGCTGGCCGCCACGCCGCAGGCCCATGCGCAGGATGCATCGCTATACAGCAAGAACGATATCCCCGAGAAATTCGAGGACGTCATTCCGGGTGGGCAGGATTTCATCCGCAAGGAGGCGATGATTCCCATGCGCGACGGGACGAAGCTGTACACCGTCATCATGATTCCCAAGGGTGCGCACGATGCACCCATCGTCCTTACCCGAACCCCCTATAACGCTGCCGAGCGCGCCGGCAATCCGAAGGCCACCTCGCTGGCAACGGCACTGCCGCCGCCCGATGCCGCCTTCGTCGAGGCGAAGTACATCCGCGTGTACCAGGACGTCCGCGGCAAGTATGGCTCGGAAGGCAAGTACGTCATGATGTACCCGCCCCGCGGGCCGTTGAATCCGACCAAGACCGATGAGACGACCGATGGCTGGGATACGATCGACTGGCTCGTGAAACACGTGCCCGAGTCGAATGGCCGCGTGGGCATGATCGGATCCTCGTACGAGGGCCTTACGGTCGTGATGGCGCTGCTCGATCCGCATCCCGCGCTTAAGGCCGCGGTGCCCGAGAGCCCGATGGTCGATACCTACATGGGCGATGACTGGTTTCATTACGGCGCGTTCCGCCAAATGATGCTCGGCTACGTGCACATGCAGACGGTGCAGAAGGGCGAGGGCGCTGTTACGCCGACGGATATCTATGACAAGTACGAGGAGTACTTGAACGCGGGCTCTGCGGGCGATTACATCCGCAGCCGTGGGCTGGACAAGCTGCCCTTTATCGCCCGGGAAATGGCTCACCCAGCCTACGACGCTTTCTGGCAGGAGCAGGACCTGGCCCGGCGCCTGGCGGCCAAGCCTTCCAGCGTGCCGACTATCTGGGAGCAAGGCCTCTTCGATCAGGAAGACATGTGGGGTGCGAACCACGCGTGGCTTGCCCTGAAGGCCGCGGGTCACGCGGAAAACAACTGGCTGGTCATGGGGCCTTGGTCGCACAGCCAGGTCAACGGCAAGGGCTATGCAGTCGGCGCGTTCAAATGGGAGGGCGATACGGCCCGTCAGTACAACCGGCAGATGGTCATGCCGTTCTTCGAGCAGTACCTGCGCGACGGCAAGCCGGCCAAGCTGGCAAAGGTGAACATCTACAACACGGGTGATGACCACTGGGACGCGTTCAACGACTGGCCGACGGCGTGTGCGCAGGGTTGCGGTACGAGCCTTAAGCCGCTCTACCTGGCCAAACAGGCCGGTCTATCCTTCACCAGGCCCGCAGAGGCCCAGGCGGCCGACACCTACGTCAGCGACCCGGCCAAGCCCGTCCCGTTCCTGCCGCGCCCCGTACTCGATCCCTTCTTTGGCTATGGCTCGACCTATGCCGGCTATCTCCCGTGGAGCACATGGCTCGTCCACGACCAGCGCTTCGTCGATGGCCGCAGCGACGTGCTGACCTACCAGACGCCTGTGCTTACCGACCCGGTACGCGTGCAGGGCATCCCCGTGGCCGACCTTAAGGCCATGACCACGGGCACGGATGGGGATTTCGTCGTCAAGCTCATCGATGTCTATCCCTCGTCGGTGCCGAGCGACCCGACGATGGGCGGTTACCAGATGGCGATTGCCATGGACATCTTCCGCGGCCGCTACCGCGAGAGCTTCGAGCACCCGAGCGCGATCCCCGCCAGCACCCCGCAAACCTACAAGTTCGACCTGCCCAACGTGAACCACGTTTTCCAGCCGGGCCACCGGATCATGGTGCAGGTGCAATCCACGCTGTTCCCGCTGTACGACCGGAACCCGCAGACGTACGTACCGAATATCTTCCATGCGAAGCCGGGCGACTACCGGGCGGCGACGATTTCGGTGCTGAGGTCGGATAGCCAGCCGAGTGCGGTGTGGTTGCCAGTCATCGGTAACTGAATCAATGGCATCAGGGCCTCCTGCATCGGCGGGAGGCCCACCTCATCATCGCGTTCCCCCTCGCATGGCTCTGGTGGCTGGCCTGGCGAAAGGTCACTCGCCGCTGGCGGAAGTGACTAGACTCGTCCAAGACTCAGGCTAATCCCAATGCGGGAGGTTCCCATGGCGTTTCGCGTAGTGATCATCGGCGGGACAGGGCAGGTTGGCGCCGCGGTCGTGCGCGCCCTGATAGCGACTGCCGTTTGCGTGGAAGTGGTCATGATCAATCGACGGCAAGCCACGCCGGTCGCTGATACGCGCGTCCGCGAGATCGTTCTTGATACCGCTTCCTCTGGCTTTGAGGCGGAGATCGCTCGAATCGCGGGTGAGCTGGTTGCGAAGGGTGAGCCTGTCTATGGTGCCTCATGCGTCGGCGTTGGTGCTGGCAGCATGAAATGGACCGAAGACGAGCTGAAGGCCCTTGAGGTCGGTGTGGTGGGCGCCTTCGCACGGGGGTGTCACGCAGGCGGGGTAGAGCGCTTCGCATTGCTCTCAGCCGTGGGCAGCACGCCCAAGAGTCGCTTTCGGTATGTACGGGTGATGGGGCTGAAGGAGGCCACCGTCGAGGCGGTCGGCTTCAAGCGGCTGGCCATCTTCCAGCCGGGAATCATTGCGGGTAATTCGCATACACCGGGTTATGTAGCGTGGTTGGGCCGCTTGGTGCCCGGACGGTTTGGCGTGATTGAGCAGGATGACATTGGTCGTGCCTTCGTCGCTGAATTTGCCGGTAGTGACGCCCGAAACGGTGTTGTCTATCTTGAAAATGGTGCTATGCGCCGCGCTCAAGGGAGATGAATTCTCGTACGCATGGATGGCATCGTGGATTGGAGCCAATCCGAATGTAGGCGTTACCCTTGTCACCGCGCGGTGCGATCAAGGCAGTTTCCCATCATGATTCGCAACACAGGGCTCGTTGCACAGGTGCTGGTGAAGCGATTATCGGTATCGGGCGTGGCTCCCTAGCCACTTACCAGCGCGTCACGTCGCGCCCGGATCGCCTGCCGTAAGTTTCGTGCCATGCCCACCGAAAGGGCTGCCGCCCAAATGGCGAACACCATGGGCAGCGCATCATCATTGGTTGGATTGTCCAGGATGTAGCTGTTGGGAGCATTTACCTCTGGACGAGCGCGTAGGAACGCGACGTCTACGGTCCTCGAATTTCCAACAGTGAGATCCGACGATTCGCGCATCTCAATGATGCCCTTGCCTGCCACGGACGAACCGGAGGCGGGGTCAGTGAAGACATAATCGGCCATGAGGACCCTCCTGCGGAAGCCGTGGTGGCTCGCGCGCGCAGGCGCAATCGTAATAGCCCCGTAATTCCGCAACTCGAAAAGATGATAGGCATGGATCGCCATAGCCCACGTGACGAGCCACATCGTGGACAAGACGGTAAACGTAAGGACGACGGCAGATGCGAGTGATGGCCGGGCCGCTTTTTTCCTGAGAACAGCATTCATCCTTGCGGCCCTGCCTCAGTGCGTTGGTTTTTGCCTGGGTGCCGCAAAAATGAAGGCACCAGGGACGGCGCCCGCCATACAAAGTGGTGCCGCCAGCTGACCCAGCCCCCATGCCTTCGCCAGATGCATACCCAACACGGTATTCAGTCCCATCGGCAAAAGCACCACGAGACAGAACGCAATAATGATTCCGAAGAACGCGCCGGCGCGAATGGCGGCCAGGCGGCGGGAGAAGCGGGCGGTCATCCGTACTACCTCGCGTTGGGTTTTCGCGGATGGTACGCCGGGTGCGGTGGCGCGCAAAGCGCATCGCGCGCAAGCGCGCTCCTACAGGGGCTTCGCCAGCCAGGGCTGCATGAAAGCGTCGAGGGTGGTGCGGGGTGGCACGGTGAGGCCGGCGGCGTGGACGAAGGCCTGGGAGGCTTTCAGGAACGCTTGTTTGGCTCGAGCGGAATCGATGCGTGCGGTGGCCTGGCGTTGCCGAAGTTGCACGATGTGCGCGGAGGGTTGGCCGGGTTTGGAGAACTTCGCGTATCGGCGCAGTTCATCGGCGGCCGTCGTGGTGTCGCGAGCGGCGCGGTCCATCGCGGCACGTGCTTCGATGGCCTGGGCGAGCAGGGCGGCGGCTTCCGGCGAGAGTTCGGCGGAGGAGGGACTCGGATCGCTGGTCATTTCGCTATCGAACCCTGAAAAAAACAAAGCCCCGCATCGCTGCGAGGCTTTGTCTTATAATTGGTGCCCAAGAGAGGACTCGAACCTCCACGGTTTTACCCGCTAGTACCTGAAACTAGTGCGTCTACCAATTCCGCCACCTGGGCAGGTGTCCCGGTCGCAGCAGTTGCTGCCCCGTGAGCCGCGTAGATTAGGCAGGTCGAGTACACTTGTCAACGATTTTTCAAAACGGAAGTTCGAATATTTCACTTCCCCCTTCCAAGGTCCCTACGTGACGAAAAAATCCAAAGGTTCCGGTGCCCCCAAAGGGCCCCGTAAGCCGAAAGCCAGCCGCCCCGGCAAGGCGCTGGCCAAATACCGTGACCGCATGCCGGCTCCCGCGGTAGCCGATCCGCACGCCGCGCGCGAAGCGCAGCGCTATGAAAACCCCATTCCCAGCCGCGAGGCCATCCTGGCCATGATGGAGGAGCGCGGCGAAATCATGTCCGCCGAGGACATCGCCCGTGGCCTGCGTCTGTTCACCGATGAGCAGATCAACGCCCTGGACAAGCGCCTTGGCGCGATGGTCCGCGATGGCCAGCTGCTGCGTAACCGCCGTAACGCCTACGCCCCGGCCCAGAAACTCAGCCTGATCCCCGGTCGTGTCATCGCCAATGCCGAGGGTTATGGCTTCCTCCGCCCGGATGAGGGCGGCGATGACCTTTACCTGTCGCCCTCGCAGATGCGCAGCGTGCTGCACGGCGATCGGGTGCTGGCCAGCGTGGTCGGAATCGACCGCCGTGGCCGCCGCCAGGGCGCTATCGTGGAAGTGCTCGAGCGCCGTTCGCCGCGCCTCGTGGGCCGGGTGGTGGTCGAAAACGGCGTCACCCTGGTCGAGCCGGATGACCGCCGCCTGCACCAGAACATCATGATCCCCGCCGGCCGTGAAGCCGGTGCCCGCTCGGGCGAGATCGTGGTCGTGGAGATCACCGAGCCACCGACCCCGCACCGTGGCCCGCTGGGTACCGTCCGCGCCGTCCTTGGCGAGCGCCTGCAGCCTTCGCTGGTGGTCGAGATGGCCATCGCCAGCCACGACCTGCCGCACGAATGGCCGGCACAGGTCGTTCGGCAGGCCGAGGAAGTGGAGCCCAAGGTCACCGCCGCCGAGCGCAAGGGCAAGGTCGATATCCGCAACCTGCCGCTGGTCACCATCGATGGCGAGGATGCCCGCGACTTCGATGACGCCGTATATGCCGAGCCGCTGAAGAACGGTGGCTTCCGCCTGATCGTGGCGATCGCCGATGTCTCGCACTATGTGCCCGTCGGTACGCCGCTGGATGCCGAAGCCTACGAGCGCAGCACGTCGACCTACTTCCCTGGCTTTGTCGTGCCGATGCTGCCTGAGACCCTCTCCAACGGCATCTGCTCGCTGAACCCGCGGGTGGATCGCCTGTGCATGGTCTGCGATATGGAAGTGGACGCAGACGGCGAGGTGCAGCACGCGAAGTTCTACGAAGCGGTGATGTACTCGCATGCCCGCCTTACCTACACCAAGGTGTGGCAGGCCGTGGGTGAGCGCAATGCCGATGTGCGCGAGGAAATCGCCGATGTGCTGCCGCAGGTGGAAAACCTGCACAAGCTGTACAAGGCCATGGCCAAGGCGCGCAAGCGTCGCGGCGCCATCGATTTCGAGACGCCGGAAGTGAAGTTCCGCCTGACCCCGTCCGGCGATGTGGTGGCCATGGGCGCTACCGATCGCAACGACGCGCACAAGCTGATCGAAGAGTGCATGATCGCCGCCAACGTGCAGGCGGCCAAGTTCCTCTCCAAGCGCAAGATCCCGGCGCTTTACCGCGTGCATGCGCCGCCGCCGGTCGAGAAGTACGAAGACCTGCTGCAGTTCCTGCGCGAGTTCAAGCTGCGCCTGCCGCCGAATGATGAAGTGACGCCGGCGGATTTCTCCGCGCTGCTGAAGAAAGTGCACGATCGCCCGGAAGCCGAGCTGATCCAGTCGGTCCTGCTGCGTGCACAGAGCATGGCGGTATACCTGCCTTCCAATGACGGCCACTTCGGCCTGGCCCTGGACGCGTACGCCCACTTCACCTCGCCCATCCGTCGTTATCCGGATCTGCTGGTCCACCGTGCCATCCGCTACGCCCTGACGAAGGGCAAGCCGGCGGACTACGAGTACACCGAAGGCCAGATGGAAAAGATGGCCGTGCATTGCTCGCAGCGCGAGCGTCGTGCGGAAGAAGCCGAGCGCGATGTGGATGAGCGCTTCAAGTGCGCCTGGATGGAAAAGCACGTGGGCGAAGAGTTCGCGGGCACCATCACTGGCGTCACCTCGTTCGGCTTGTTCGTGGAGCTGGCTGCCTCGCGCGTCTCGGGCCTGGTGCACGTGTCGCAGCTGCCGAACGACTATTACAAGTTCGATCCGGTCCGCCACCTGTTGTCCGGCGAACGCACGGGTGCGGCCTACCGCCTGGGCGACTATGTAAGCGTGCAGGTGCTGCGCGCGAGCATGGAAGACCGCAAGATCGATTTCCGCCTGAAGGCCCGCCTGCAGTCGCTGCCCAAGGCTGTTGTGCCGCCGCCGGTGGCGCCGCCGCCGATCATGCCGGTGGGTACCGTGGCCCAGGTGGGCAAGGCCCTTGGCCGTGCCGTGAAAAAAGTGGCCGATAAGCTCACTGGCCGGGGCAAGAAGAAGGCCGACGTTGCTCCGTCGGTCCCGGTCGCGGATCATGCGCTCCCCGCGCTCCCCGCGTTGCCAGCGGTACCGGCGGGCAGGAAGGCTGCGCCTGGCAAAGCGCCCGCGACGAAGGCTGCGGCCCGGCCGGAGCCTTCGCGGAAACCTGCTGAGCGGAAGGTGGCGTCCAGGTCGGCGGCACCCGCGCAGCCGGTAACGAAGGCAGTTACCAAGAAGGCGGCCGCGAAGGTGGCACCTGGCAAGCAGGCCCACGCCCAGCAGGAGGCGAGCAGGCCGTCGGGCGGCAAGCAAGCGACGGCGAAACCCGCTGCCGCGAAGCAGGCCACCGCCCGCCAGACCCCTGCGAAGCAGGCGCAGGCCAAGCAGGCCCCTGCGAAGCCGGCACCGGTCCGCCAGGCATCCACCAAGAAGGCGACGGCCAAGAAAGCCGCGCCGCGTAACCCCAGGAGCAAGTCGTAAGCCATGACAGAGACGTGGATCGTTGGCATCAATCCGGTCGAGGGCGCCCTCGCGAACGACCCGGAGCGTGTCCGTGAATTGCTGGTCGAGCAGAACTCGAAGAACGCGCGCATCAACGAAATCCTGGCTATCGCGCGCAAGCGCGGTATCCAGGTGCGCACCATGGGCAAGGATCAGCTCGAGAAGATGAGTGGCGAAGCCCGCCACCAGGGCGTCGTTGCGCGTTATGAAACACCGCCCATGCTGGGCGAGAACGACCTGGAAGGGCTGGTGGAGGCCGCGGGCCACGATGCGCTCGTGCTCGTCCTCGATGGCGTGACCGATCCGCACAACCTCGGCGCCTGCCTGCGCAGCGCCGCGGCGGCGAAGGTCACGGCCGTGGTCGTACCCAAGGACCGCGCCGTGGGCCTTACGCCCACGGTGCGCCGTGCATCGGCGGGCGGTGCCGATCTGGTGCCGCTGGTGGCTGTGACCAATCTCGCGCGTGCCCTGCGTACGCTGAAGGATGCCGGCGTGTGGATCACCGGCCTGGCCGGTGAGACGGACCAGTCGATCTACCAGGTGGACTTCAAGGGGCCGGTCGCGCTCGTGCTGGGTAGCGAGGGCGATGGCATGCGCCATCTCACCCGTGAAACCTGCGATTTCGTGGCAAAGATCCCGATGCCCGGCAGCATGGAGAGCCTCAACGTCTCCGTGGCCACCGGCATCGTGTTGTTCGAAGCCCTGCGCCAGCGAGGTGTGAAATGAGTAGCTTGCTTTGGCATGACTGGTGCGGGCTGGTGGGCGTCGCACTGGTGCTGATCGCATTCTTCCTGCTCCAGGCACACAAGCTCTCGGGGCAGGGCTACCCGTACCAGGTGATGAACCTGATTGGCGCGTTCGGCATCCTGCTGTCGCTGATCTTCGGCACCTTCAACCTCTCCGCGTTCCTGCAGGAGATGGCCTGGTTTTTGATCAGCGTGTACGGCATCGTGCGCGGCGTACGCACGCGCAAGGCCGCGCAGATCCTGCCGTAAGCGCGGGTCGTTGCCACGCGCATAACCTTGGGCTATGCGCGTGGTCGTCTCGTGTAGGAGCGGGGGGGGGGGGGGGGGGGGGGGGGGGGGGGGGGCGGGCGCGGCGCCCCCCCGCCCCCCCCCCCCCCCCCCCCCCCCCCCCCCCCCCCCCCCGCTCCTACAGATATGGGCTTATGCGGGGTTACACCCCGGTCAGCTTGGCTTGGTAAAATAGCCTGCGAACTCGCGCAATGCGGGTTCCCGCGCCGGGACGACCCGGTGGCGCTCACGACTCCGCGGGGACGACCCCGCCTTGGCGGAGCCAGATCATGTACTGGACGATGCTTCTACTGGCCGGTCTTTTCGAGATCGCCTGGGCCGTTGGCCTGAAATACACCGAGGGCTTCACGAAGCTGGTGCCGAGCGTGCTCACGGTGAGCGCGATGACGGTAAGCATCGTGCTGCTCGCGTTCGCCGCGAAGAAATTGCCGCTGGGTACCGCCTACGCGGTGTGGACAGGTATTGGCGCCGTGGGTGCCGTGACGCTCGGCATCGTGCTGTTCGGCGAATCGGCGCAGCCCGTAAGGCTGCTGTGCGTAGGCCTGATCGTGGCCGGCATCCTGGGCCTGAAGCTCACGGCCTGATCGTCTTTTCCAGCGTCCCACACCACCTGTAGGAGCGCGCTTGCGCGCGAATCCTCAGACTCACCTGAAAACGAACGAGGCCATGCATAACATCAGGCTCGATGTTGTGCACGGCCTCATTCGTCATGGCCGCCGGTGAGGGCTCGCGCGCAAGCGCGCTCCTACAGGCCGGCCGTAGCTCTTACGGCTGCTTGGCGGTGAAATCCGGGCTGGCGGTGTCATCGCGTTTGGTGCGGGGTGCGACCAGCGGTTCGCCATGCACCACGAACCACACGTTTTCCGCGATGTTCGTCGCGTGATCACCGATGCGCTCGATGTTCTTGGCCATGAACAGCAGGTGCGTGCAGGGCGTGATGTTGCGCGGGTCTTCCATCATGTAGGTGAGCAGGGCGCGGAACACGACGGTGTAGGCTTCGTCGAGCTCGGCATCCGACTTCCACACTTCATAGGCCGCCTCGGCGTCCTGGTCGTGGTAGGCCTTGAGCACATTGCGCAGCTGCTCGGCAGCGAGCTCGGCCAGGTTGGCCAGGCCACCGGCGGCAGTGATCGGCGCTACGCGGCTGAGCGGGATGGAGCGCTTGGCTACGTTGGCGGCGTAGTCGCCGATGCGTTCGATGTCCGCCGCGATACGCAGGGCGGCGAACACGTTGCGCAGGTCGCCCGCGATGGGCGCGCGCAGGGCGAGCAGGCGAACCACGTCCTGGCTGATGTCATGTTCCAGGCCGTCGATCGCGTCGTCGTTATCGACCACGCGCTGGGCAGCGCGCTCGTCACGGCGCTGGACCACGTCGATGGCGGCTTCGAGCTGCGCCACGGCAAGCTCGCCCATCTTCACGATTTCGCCGGTCAGGCGCTTCAGCTCGTCGTCGTAGCTCTTGATGATGTGCTGGTGCGGGGTGTTCATCGCATGCCTCGAATGGGTGGGCTTAGCCGAAACGGCCGGTAATGTAGTCTTCGGTCTGCTTCTTGTCCGGCTTCGTGAAGATCTTTTCGGTCCGGTCGAACTCGATCAGCTCGCCCATGTACATGAAGGCGGTCATATCGGAACAACGCGCAGCCTGCTGCATGTTGTGGGTAACGATAACGATCGTAAAGTCTTTCTTCAGCTCTTCCACCAGCTGCTCAATGCGGCTCGTGGCGATCGGGTCGAGTGCCGAGGTCGGTTCATCGAGCAGGAGCACTTCGGGCTTGAGCGCGATACCGCGGGCGATACACAGGCGCTGCTGCTGGCCGCCGGAGAGGCCCAGCGCGCTCTGCTTGAGCTTGTCCTTCACCTCATCCCACAGCGCGGCACCGCGCAGGGCCTGCTCCACGCGCTCTTCCATGGTCGAGCGGTTGAGCTTCTCGTGGTGGCGGATGCCGTAGGCCACGTTTTCGAAGATGGTCATCGGGAACGGGACCGGCTTCTGGAACACCATGCCGACCTTGCTGCGCAGGCGGTTCATGGAGTACTTCGGGTCCAGGATGTTCTCGCCATCCAGCACGATCTGGCCCTCGGCACGCATGCCCGGGTAAATCGCGTAGATGCGGTTGAAGATGCGCAGCAGGGTGGACTTGCCGCAGCCCGACGGGCCGATGATGGCGGTGACCTTCTTCTCGGGCACGTCCAGTTCGATCTTCTTCAGCGCGTGGAACTCGCCGTAATAGAAGTTCAGGTCGCGCACGGTCATCTTCGGCGGAACCTGGCCCAGGTCCATGCCGCCGTGGTGCGGGGACGTACCGAAGCCCGGCTGGGAAGCGACTTGGTTCATGTTAGTCATGGGACACCTTGGAGCGGAAGGCGAAGCGGGCGATGAGGCTGAGCGCCAGCACGAACATGGTCAGGACGAAGGCACCGGCCCAGGCCAGGACGTTGATATCCGGGCTGGGATCCTTGGTGTATTCGTAGATCACCTGCGGCAGGCTCGGCATCTTGTCGAGCGGGTTGAAGGTCATGAAGTTGTTGCCGAAGGCCGTGAACAGCAGCGGGGCGGTTTCGCCGCTGATGCGGGCCAGGGCCAGCAGGATGCCGGTGACGATACCCGAGCGCGCCGAGCGCACCAGGATCTGCATGGTCAGCTTCCACTGCGGTACGCCCAGCGAAAGGGCAGCCTCGCGCAGCGTGCCAGGCACCAGGCGCAGCATTTCGTCGGTGGTGCGGACGATGACGGGCAGGGCGATCAGGGCAAGCGCGATACCGCCGGCCAGGCCCGAGAAGGTCACTTCACCATCGGTGATGTACTTCGAGGGCAGCACCACGATCGTGTAGACGAACAGGCCCAGCACGATAGACGGCGCCGACAGCAGGATGTCGTTGAGGAAGCGGATGGTGGGGCCGAGCTTGGAGCGCAGCGAGTATTCGGCCAGCCACGTACCGGCGGCTACACCGATCGGGGTGGCGATCAGGATGCCCAGCACGTTGAGGATGAGACTGCCGACCATGGCGTTGGCCAGGCCGCCTTCTTCGCGGTACGCGGTGATCTTGGTGAACAGCTGCGGCTTGAGCCCGGAGATGCCCTGGCTCAGGGTTTCCCACAGGATCCAGGCGAGAAACAGCAGGCCGACGGCCGTGGCCAGCATGCTCAGCGTCATCGCCACGATGTTCTTGACGCGGCGCTTGGTGTAGAGGGACGTGGACATTACTTGCCCTCCTTCGTCTTCAGGCGGCGCAGCATGAGGCGGGCGATCAGCAGCACGATGAAGGTGACCACGAAGAGCAGGAAGGCGATGGCCATAAGCGCCGAGCGCTGCAGGCCCTGGGCTTCACCGAACTGGTTGGCGATGGTCGAGGCGATGGAGCTGCCCGTTTCCAGGAACGACCAGGAGAACTTGAACGTGTTGCCCAGCACGAAGGCGACGGCCATGGTCTCGCCCAGGGCGCGGCCCAGGCCGAGGAAGATGCCACCGATGACGGCCGTGCGGGTATAGGGCACCACGATGTCCCACACCACTTCCCACGTGCTGGAGCCCAGCGCGTAAGCGGATTCCTTCAGGCGGGTGGGAACGGTCTGGAACACTTCGCGCATCACCGAGGAGATGAACGGGATGATCATCACCGCGAGCACGAGGCCGGCGGTGAAGACGCCCGCGCCGAAGAAGGGGTACTCGCTGGAGAAGAACTTCGCGATCCACGGTACGTGCTGCACCAGCCACGACACTTTGCCATCCGGCGGATCGGCGCTGAAGTTGTTCATCAGCCAGGGCTTGACGTGCTCGGCCACGAACGGGGCGAAGATGAAGAGGCCCCACATGCCGTAGATGATCGACGGGATGCCGGCGAGCAGTTCGATGGCGGAGCTGACCGGGCCGCGCAGCCATTGCGGCGCGATCTCGGTGAGAAAGAGGGCGATGCCGAAGCTCACCGGCACGGCGAACAGCAGTGCGATGAACGCGGTACCGATGGTACCCATGATGGGTACGAGGGCACC
Organism: Luteibacter sp. 621; assembly: GCF_050435445.1. Classification (NCBI taxonomy): domain Bacteria; kingdom Pseudomonadati; phylum Pseudomonadota; class Gammaproteobacteria; order Lysobacterales; family Rhodanobacteraceae; genus Luteibacter; species Luteibacter sp. 621. The sequence continues at coordinate 95,187 of NZ_JBNDKI010000021.1, forward strand.
GTACTGGTCGTTGCTCGGGTCCCACGTGGCGCTGGTGAGGAAGCCGAAGCCGAAGGTATGGAACGCGTCCCAGCCCAGCCACAGCGTGGAGCCGGCGGCGCCTACGAGGGCGAGCAGGACGAGCAGGGCGCAGGCCTTGAGGACCCATCCGAAGATGCGGTCGTCGCGCGTGTCCTTGGCGTTGCGCCCCGCTTCGGCGGTGCGCTCGGCGCTCGGAACGTCGTTGCTGACGGTGGCGTGCATGTGAATGCGGTTTCCTGGGGCCTGTGCAAACTTGAGGGCCGCCGCCCCGTATAGAGGCGGCGACCCCGGTTGGACGTTACCGTGACCGGCTTACATGTCAGCCGGATGGCAGCGGCCTATTACTTGTTGCCGAAGTCCGATGCCCAGTAGGCTTCGATCTTCTGCACCAGCGTGGTCGGCAGCGCGACATAGTCGAGCGACGCGGCGGCCGTCTGGCCCTTCTCGAGCGAGTACTTGAAGAAATCGAACGCCACCTTGGTGTGCGCTGCGTTCTTCGACTTCTTGTACATGATGATCCAGGTCGTCGCGGTGATCGGCCATGCCTGGTCGCCCGGGGCGTTGGTCATGATCACGTTGAAGTCCTTGGCCGAGGCCCAGTCGGCCGTGGCAGCGGCGGCGCCGAAGGTTTCAGCGTTCGGCTGGACCCACTTGCCCGAGGCATTCTGCAGCTGCGCGAACGAGATGCTGTTCTTCTTCGCGTAGGCGTATTCCACGTAGCCGATCGAGCCCGGGATCTGGCGCACGTACTGCGACACGCCTTCGTTACCCTTGCCACCCACGCCGGCCGGCCACTCGACGGCCGTGCCGAACTTCACCTTCGAAGCCCACTCCGGGCTCACCTTCGAGAGGTAGTTGGTGAAGTTGAACGAGGTGCCCGAACCGTCCGAACGGTGCACGACGGTGATCTTGTTGTCGGGAATCTTCAGGCCCGGGTTCAGGGCGGCGATGGCCGGATCGCTCCAGCGAGCGATCTTGCCCAGGTAGATGTCAGCGAGGACGGCGCCGGTCAGCTTGAGCTGGCCAGCCTGGACGCCCTGCAGGTTCACCACCGGCACGATGCCGCCGACGACGCTGGGGAACTGGCCGAGGCCGAACTTGGTGAGGTCTTCACCGCTCATCGGGGCGTCGGACGCGCCGAAGTCGATGGTGCCTTCCTTGATCTGGGCGATACCCGCACCCGAACCGACGGACTGGTAATTGATCTTGTTACCGGTCGTTTCGCTGTAGCTCGCCGACCACTTGGAGAGGACGGGATAGACGAAGCTCGAGCCAGCGCCGGTGATGTCGGTCGCCTGGGCGGCGCCGATGCCGAACAGCGAAGCGGCCACCATGGCGGCGATGCGAAGTTTGCGTGTGAACACGGAGGATTCCTCGGTTGAATGAGTGTCGGGCGAGGCCCGCCCGGGGCCGTATTCCAGCCCTGCCGTGTTGCAATGAAATGTGTCGAATGTTTCAAAGGTATGACAGCAGACAATTTGCTGTCATATTCAAAAGCTTACGAAATGGCTCAAACTGCGACGGAGGTCACGCGATCGGCCTCCGCGAGCTCCAGGCGACGCCAGCGGTTCACGATTTCGCAAAACAGCTCGGCCGTACGTTCCGCGTCGTAAACCGCCGAATGAGCCTCGCGCGTATCGAAGGATAGGCCGGCGGCGATGACAGCTTTGCTAAGCACGGTCTGCCCATAGGCAAGGCCGCCCAGGGTGGCGGTATCGAAGCAGCTGAAGGGGTGGAACGGGTTGCGCTTGTGGCCCACGCGGCGAACGGCCGCATTAAGGAAGGCCAGGTCGAAGGCGGCGTTATGGCCCACCAGCACGGCCCGCTGGCACTCCGCGGCCTTTACCGCGTCGCGCACCGCATTGAATACGTGATCCAGCGCCTGGCGCTCAGGCAGGGCGCCGCGGAACGGGTGATCCGGGTCGATGCCGGTCACTTCCAGCGAGCGCGGGTCGATATTGGCGCCGGGGAACGGCTCGACATTGGCCGAGACGGCCGGTTCCGGCACCAGGAACCCGGATGGCTCCATGCGGATCGCGACCACGGCGATTTCCAGCAGGGCGTCCCGTTCGGCATCAAAGCCGCCCGTTTCCACATCCACGATAACGGGCAGGAACCCCCGGAACCGTCCGGCCATGGCCAGAGCGGTGCTGTTACTCGTCGTATCCATGCCGTGAAGGATACCAGCCCCCGGCCAACCCGGCACCAGACGTTAAGCCAATGTGCTGATGTCGTCATCTTGTAACAAAAAAACCATCGAACCGTAAAACCCGGGGCCCATCCTTCGCGCCGTTGGCCCCGCTTGAGAAGTTTCGGACAGAAATTACTCAGCCGGGGGCACAGGGGTCCACACACACTTTCCATACCTAGCGGAGAAATCCCATGCGTTCCAAGTTGCTCACGGTGGCTATCGCTGCCGGTCTGGGCGTGACGAGCCTCTCGGCCATGGCTGCCACCAAGCAGCAGCAGCCGGCTCGCGTCACGGTCGACGCCGCCACCCTTCAGCAGCTCCAGGCTCAGCTGGCCGCGCTCCAGGCCCAGGTCGCCGACCTGCAGGCCAAGCAGGAAGCCCAGGCTGATGCGCAGGTCGAGACCGCCAAGGCTGTCAACGATGTGCAGGTCGCCTCGGCCAAGCCGGCTGACGAACTGGCCAAGAAGCTCGACGCGCTGAACAAGCTGGTCGACAACACCAAGATCGGCGGCACGATGTTCTTCGACGTGACCAACCAGGATCACACCGAGAAGGGCGTGACCGGTCCGAGCACCAAGAAGGACGGCCACGGTTCCACCAACGGCACCGGCTTCGACGTCAAGCGCTTCTACCTGACCGTCGATCACAAGTTCGATGACGTGTGGTCCGCCAACCTGACCACCGACTTCAGCTACCAGTCGTCGCTGTCGTCCACCAGCCTGTTCGTCAAGAAGGCTTACGTGCAGGGCAAGTTCGATCCGCTCTTCACGGTGCGCTTCGGTGCGGCCGACATGCCCTGGATCCCGTTCGTCGAGAAGTGGTACGGCTACCGCTACGTCGAGAACACCATCACCGACCGTTCGTTTGAAGGCGGCCGCTCGGGCGGCACCGCAACGGCTGGCGGCGTGGGCGCGTTCGGCAACTCGTCCGACTGGGGTATCCACGCCCTCGGCGCGACGACGGGTGACAACTCCGTCAACTACCAGCTGTCGGTCGTCAACGGCCGCGGCTACCGCAACCTGAGCCGCTCGAAGTCGGTGGATACGGAAGGCCGCTTCGGCTACTCGCCGATCGAGCAGATGGTCATCGCCGTCGGTGGCTACACCGGCAAGCGCGGCAACGACGTCGAGAACGGCGCCGATACCCGCACCGCGACCCGCGGCGACGCGCTCGTCGCGTGGCGTGACAAGACCTGGGGCGCGGGCGTGGAATACTTCCACACCGAGAACTGGGACGACATCCTGAAGTATGTCGGCGGCACGACGGGCCCGGGTGCGGCGAACAACACCAAGAAGGACAAGGCCGACGGCTACTCGCTGTGGGCTGACTGGAAGTTCGTTGACCAGTGGGCGGTGTTCGCTCGTTACGACAACGTGGACTACAAGTACACGAACCTGTCGGACATCCAGGAAAAGATCAAGGACAAGTACTACAACGCCGGTGTCTCCTACGACATCCTGAAGAACCTGAAGCTGGCGCTCGTCTACAAGCACAACAAGCTGGACGGCCCGAGCATCGCCCCCTATGGCTACAAGACGAACGAAGTGGGCGTCTGGGGCATGCTGAGCTTCTAAGCGCTATCGGAACGGAGTTCTACTCAAGGATGAACCAACGGCGGGCCCCTGGCCCGCCGTTTTTTTTGGATCTTGCTCCGAATCATCTCACTCCGCGCTGCGGCGTACAGACGGCCAAATGCTGAACGAAATGCCGGGATGATTCGTGGTTCACCGGCTGTAAGTGTGCGCCATGTCTTGGTTTTCGCCATTTGATCGGCTGAACCCTGAATCTGCTGCGCCGCGCCACTTGCAACTGTCATAACCGCTGGCTAGGTTCGCCCACATGGGCAACTTCCTCACCAACCTCATGCGCCGCGCAGCCTGCACGTCCTTCGTGCTGTTTGCGTTGTTCGTCGCATGTGTGTCGGTGCAGGCCACCCCATGTGATACCGGGATGGAGCACGCCGTCCACGCATCGCTGGCCCTGGACGACACCGCTGCCGGCGACGACATCGACCCGACTCCGTCGCTCGAGGACAACACCGTTAGCCTCGACGACACCTTCGACGTACCACCCGAGCATGCGCTACCCCTCGCGCGCTCCATCGCTGCGCGCCCGCCGGCCCTGACGCCGGATCCCCACGCGCACCACCACAGTTTCGAGCTGCGCCCTCCTATCGCGTAACTCCCCGGTGCGCATGACGCACCCCCTGTAGGAGCGCGCTCGCGCGCGATATTTCTTCGCCGGACGTCGTTGATCCCCAGGCTCTTTCGCGGCCGGTGATCGCGCGCAAGTGCGCTCCTACAGAAGCTGCATCACCTCCTCATCGAATATACCGGCGCGCCGTTTGGCGGCACGCCAGCGGGCTTCTGCGCCTGCGCCCCCATCCCTCAGCAAAAGAGAGAGAAACACCATGGACCGTCTCATCCAGGGCTTTGAACAGTTCCGTCGCGAAATGACCAGCGAGCAGCGCGAGACCTTCGCGCGCCTGGCCTCCAGCCAGACCCCGCACACCATGTTCATCACCTGCGCGGATTCGCGCGTGATGCCGGAGCTGATTTTCAATGCGCAGCCGGGCGATCTGTTCGTCTACCGCAACGTGGGCAATATCGTGCCGCCGTACGCGCAGCATGTGAGCGGCGTCGTCGCCGCCATCGAGTACGCGGTCACCGCGTTGAAGGTGCAGCACATCGTTATCTGCGGCCACTCCGATTGCGGCGCCATGAAGGCGCTGCAGAACCCGGCGGCGCTCAAGGGCAAGCCGTCGGTAGAGCAGTGGCTGAAGCACGCCGATGTCGCGCGCTATGTCGTCGCCGAGAACCGCCCCACCATCCAGGGCGAAGAAGGCCTGCGGTACCTCACTGAAGAAAACGTCGTGGGCCAGCTGGAGCACCTGCGCACGCTGCCTGCCGTGGCGGCCGCCATGGCGAACGGCAGCCTGCGTATCCACGGCTGGATCTACGACATCGCGAAGACGGAGATCACCGCCTTCGATCCGCTGGAAGGCCAGTTCCGTCCGCTCGCGACGGATCCGGCCGATGTCCGCGATGCCACGCCGCACGCACGGTTCTCCGTGCCGGTGGCGGTGGCGTCCGCCGCTTAAAGGAAGCTTCATATGCGCACGTATTTCTCCCAGGGCCTGTTTGGCCGCGACCTCCTTGGTTCGGTGGTCGTTTTTCTTGTCGCTCTGCCGTTGTGCATGGGTATCGCCATCGCATCGGGCATGCCGCCCAGCGCCGGCCTCATCACAGGCATCGTGGGCGGTATCGTTGTAGGCGCCATTGCCGGATCGCCGCTGCAGGTCAGCGGCCCGGCGGCGGGCCTCGCGGTCCTGGTCTTTGAACTGGTGCGCGAGCACGGCGTGGCCGCTCTTGGCCCCGTCGTGCTCCTTGCCGGCCTGATCCAGGTGGTGGCCGGCCTGTGCAAGGTGGGCGTATGGTTCCGCATGACCTCGCCGGCCGTCGTGGCCGGTATGTTGTCCGGTATCGGCATCCTCATCGTGGCATCGCAGTCGCACGTGCTGATGGATGCCATCCCCATGGCCCGTGGCCTGGAGAACTTCGCGGCGTTGCCGGGTGCGGCGTTTGAAGCCGTCACCGGTGCGGGTGAAGGGCAGGGCATGACGGCACTGCTGATCGGCCTCGGCACCATCGGCATCATGTTGGGCTGGGAGAAGCTGCGCCCGGCGAAGCTGCGCTTCGTGCCCGGCGCGTTGCTGGCCGTGATCGCCATGACCCTGACTGCCCAGCTGGGAGCGCTTGATGTGAAGCGCGTGGACGTGCCGGCGAATCTGTTCTCGGCGGTAAGCCTGCCGAGCATGGGCAGCCTGTTCGGTCTGTTCGATAGCAGCCTGCTGGTGGCCGCTGTGACCTTCGCCTTCATCGCCAGTGCGGAAACCTTGCTCTCCGCGGCGGCGGTCGATCGCATGCACGACGGTGCGCGCACCAAGTACGACCGCGAGCTTACGGCGCAGGGCGTCGGCAACATGATTTGCGGCTTCCTTGGCGCGCTGCCGATGACTGGCGTGATCGTGCGCAGCGCCGCCAATGTGCAGGCCGGTTCGGCCACGCGCATGGCTGCGATCATGCACGGCGCCTGGCTGCTGGGCTTTGTGATGCTGCTGCCGTGGCTGATGCGCATGACCCCGGTCTCGTGCCTGGCGGGCATCCTGGTGTTCACTGGCGTGAAGATGGTGAACCCGAAGCAGATCAAGGAGCTCGCGGCATACGGCAAGGGCACGGCTGCGGTGTACGTCGCCACGACCGTGGCGATCGTCGCCACCGATCTGCTCACCGGTGTGATCGTTGGTTTCGGCCTCTCGCTGTTCCGCCTGGCGCTGCTGTCGTCCAAGCTGAAGATGGACGTGAAGCACCACGACGAGCCGGGCCACGCCACGCTGCACCTGGAAGGTTCCGCCACGTTCCTGAAAGTGCCGACCATGGCCCGGACGCTGGAAGGCGTCCCGCCGAACACGCGCCTGCAGGTGTCGATGGACCAGCTGCTGCACGTGGACCAGGCATCGCTGGAGCTGCTACGCGAGTGGGGCCGGAATGCCTCCAAGCGCGGCTGCGAGTTGATCGTGGATTGGCAGGAGTTGAACCGCCGCGTGGAAGGTAGCCGCCAGGCGGCGTAACAAAAAAGGGCGGCCGTTGGCCGCCCTTCTTTTTGTAGGAGCGGGGGGGGGGGGGGGGGGGGGGGGGGGGGGGGGGGGCGGGCGGGCGGGGGGGGGGGGGCGGGCGGGGGGGGGGGGGGGGGGCGGGCGGTG